>CACFXF010000001.1 GCA_902570265.1 uncultured Alphaproteobacteria bacterium
ATGGCTTTATTACTCTGTCCATAGGTCTTTTTCTAAGACTATCGTCTCCTGTAAAAGTAACTTTTATAGGACAAGTTGATACTAGTCCCATTAATAGTCTAACGGAAGTTCCAGAGTTTCCACAATCAATGATATTTTCAGGTTCACAAAAACCACCAACACCGACACCATGTACACACCATTTATCTGAATCCTTATAAATATCAACACCTAAGGCTTTTAACCCATTTACTGTTTTGAATATATCATCTGACTCCAAAAGTCTTAAAATGGAAGTTTTACCAATAGCCAAGCTTCCCATAATTAGTGCTCTATGAGATATGGACTTATCACTAGGTATATATATTTGACCTTTCAAACCCGAAGATCTTTTAGATAAAATTGTTTGGAAACATTCAGTCATTTTTTTTAAAATTTAAATAGTTTATTTTTCTTCCAAACTTTAAAGCTTTTTGTTGATATTTTGTATCAAGGTTCTTTTTTATTTTTTTTTCGGTTTGAAAAAAATTTGAGTCAATATAATTAAAGTTATCTTTACTCTGCATAATTCCTAAAATTTGGTTCGCATAATCTTCTATATCGGTTGCTATGCTAATAGTCCCATTTTTTTTTAATAATGAACATAAATACATTGAATTATTTTCATTAAAAAATCTTCTTTTTTTATGTTTAGTTTTAGGCCAGGGATCAGGAAACAATATATAAATTTTATTTAAAGTTAAGCAATTAAAATTATGAATTAAATCTAGACAATTTCCAAAATGAATTCGAATATTATTTATTCTAAATTTTATAATCTTAGCTAATAAGCTAGCTACACCATTTTCAAATACCTCACAACCTACAAACCCAACATTTGGATGAGCCAATGCTTTTTCAAATAGAAAATCTCCCATACCAAATCCAATTTCAAGTCTTATATCTTCAATACAATCAAATAAATCTTTTGGATTTATTTTTCTTAAGTTCAAAGCACCATCATCATTTGTTTTAAATATTGAAAAATCATTTATATAATTTTTAAAATATTCTTTTTGTAAGTTGCTTAAGCTTTTCCCCTTTCTTCTTCCAAAAATTTTATACTGTTTACCTTCCTCTGTCATAAAGTTACAATTTTTTTAAAAACAAATATCAGTATATATTTTTTTTTAGTATTTCAGTTAAATCTGTATTTTCCCATGAAAAACTACCATCATCACTGTAATTCTGACCAAAATGACCATAGGCAGACGTTTTTGAATATATTGGTTTTTGCAAATTAAGGTGTTTAATTATACCAGAAGGGCTCAAATCTATACATTTTAAAATACTACTGATTATCTTATCTTCAGAAACTGTATTTGAATTAAATGTATTTAAATATATTGATAGAGGCTGTGAAACACCAATTGCATAAGAAAGTTGAATAACACATTTTTTGGCTAATCCAGCTGAAACTATATTTTTTGCTAAATATCTCGCTGCATAAGCTGCTGACCTATCAACTTTTGTTGGATCTTTCCCGGAAAACGCACCACCGCCATGCGGTGCAGCACCACCATAAGTGTCAACAATGATTTTTCTTCCAGTAAGTCCAGCATCTCCATCAGGGCCACCTATGACAAATTTGCCAGTAGGGTTGACATGCCAAATAGTATTTTCCGTTATCCAACCATCTGGTAAAGTTTCTAAAACATATGGTGAAATTATTTCTTTTATATCTTCCGAAGTTAATTTTTCATCAAAATGTTGAGTTGATAAAACAATTGATTTTACATTTTGAGGTATTCCATCGATGTAATTTACAGTAAGTTGAGACTTGGAATCTGGACCAAGTGTTTCTTTGAGCTCGTTTTTTCTAGCTACACTTAATCTTTTCAGAATAGCTTGTGCATACTGAAGGGGCGCAGGCATTAGTTCTGGCGTTTCATTTACTGCATACCCAAACATTATACCTTGATCTCCAGCTCCTTCTCTATCAACTCCTTGCGCTATGTCTGGAGATTGCTGGTGCAATAAATTTAAAATTTCTAATTCTTTCCAATGAAATCCCTTCTGTTCATAACCTATATTTCTTACTGTTGACCTAACAGTTTTAACTACAAGTTCAGATAAGTCTTCAATTTTCATTGAATTAGATAGTCCTACCTCTCCACCAACTACAACTTTATTCGTTGTGGCAAATACTTCGCAACCAGCTCTTGCTTTTTTATCAAGTTTTATAAGTTCGTCTAAAATTGAATCTGAAATTTTATCACAAACTTTATCTGGGTGACCTTCAGAGACTGACTCTGAGGTAAAGTCATAATTTAAGATATCAGTCATATTATCAATTAATCACAAAAATTTTAATTCCTTTTAGTTTTTCTTTTTAAACACAAAAAAAACAATAGTGCAAATAAACAAATAAGGAAGAAATTCCAATTTACTGCTCCAATTTTTGAATACAAAGTTTTATCAAGCTTTTTTGGTATATTTACATCCAAAAAACCCTCTACATTTAGAGGTATTTTTTTTATAATTCTTCCATATGGGTCAATTAAAGCAGAAATTCCAGTATTCGCTGATCTCATAACTGGAAGTCCCTGCTCTATAGCTCTAGCTCTCATTTGAACAAGATGCTGTTGAGGTCCGTTATAAGCTCCAAACCATGCATCATTTGTTAAATGAATTATTAAATCTGATTTGGTTATATTCTTGTCTATTTCATTTGAAAATATTGACTCATAACATATAAAAATTGCAGTTGTTGTAAAATGATCAATAGTAATTTCATTTGGTTTTTGTCCAATACTGAAACCGGTAATACCATTGTTGTCAGTTCCAGTTTCAACAAATACATTAAGAAAATCAATAAAAGGAATATACTCACCAAATGGAACTAAATGCTTTTTATCGTATATTTGTTCTATTTGACCATTTTCATCTAAAAAATATGCTGAATTATATAACTCATTAGTTGCTTTATTATATCTTCTTGCACCTAAAATAATTGGTTTAGAAACATTTTCAATCATGATGTTACTGAAATTTTTTTTATACTCCAAAAAAAATGGAACTGCTGTTTCAGGCCATATCAATATATCCACATTTTCTGAATTTTTGTTACTTAATTTTACTAGTTTATTAAAATGTATATCACTTAATTCTTTTTTCCATTTATTTTTCTGTGCTATGTTTGGTTGAATAATCCTTATTTGTTTATTTGTAAAATCATATTGAACTTTGTCAAAGCGATACAGACCGTAAGAATTGAGTAAAAAAAATCCAGTTATTGAAATTATTATTCCAATAAAACCTATTGGAATTATAAAACATAAAAAAACAATTATAAATGTTAACCAATAGGGACCAAAAATAGAAAGTGTTTGAGAAATAGGTGTATCTATAAAAGCCAATCCTAATAACACCCAAGGAAATCCAGTAAATAAAAAAGATCTTAAAAATTCGGCTAATGAAAAAAAAATTATTAGTTTAAGAAGGGATTTTTTTTTATTTTTAAAATCATTTTTAAAACTTGCTAAATAAAAAGAGCTACCCCAAAAAAATGAAAGAATTAAAGACAGTAATATTAATGCAAAAGGTGCAAAAATAACTTTAAAATTGGGTTCAATTAAAAATGGTTCTACTATCCATACTAAAGAGCAAATAAAATAACCAAAACCAAAAAAAAATCCATAAAAAAAGGATCGCGATAAATTGAAATGCTTATTCAGCCAATTATAACCAATTATCGCGAATATAGGTATAACAATATATGGAAAGGAAAATGGTGGGTTGGCTAGGGATAATAAACAGCCTAAAATTAAGGAAAAAAATAAATCAAAATATGTAATGTTGAAATAATAACTTTTATTTAATTTCCACATTTTCTCTTTTAAATTTTTTTGATAATTGCAACCTTAACCTTTTAATTCGCCTCGCATCAGCTTCTACTATACTAAATTCATTCCCAAACACATCCTTTATAACTTCTCCTCTCACAGGTATTCTATTTGTAAGAGAATTAACTAAACCACCTATGGTTTCATATTCTTCATCTTGAGTATTATCATATCTTAAATTAACACCTGACTGATTTTTAAACATGTCTAATTCTAGTCTTGCATTTACTAAAAAAAGATTTGGCTTCTCTTCAATCCACAATTGATCCTCATCTTCATCATGTTCATCTATTATCTCGCCTACAATTTCTTCTAATAAATCTTCAATTGTCACTAAACCTTCTACACCTCCATACTCATCAATAACTAACGCCATGTGTATTCTTTCTGTTTGCATTTTTTGTAGTAATGTCTTTAAATTCATAGATGGTGGAACAAAAATTAAGGGTCTAATTTTACTTTTAATCTCAAAAACATTTTCTTTGTTAAAACCATCTCCTAATGCAAAATCTTTAAGATGCAGTTGACCTAATGGATTATCCAAAGTGTCTTTAAAAATTGGAATTCTAGATAATCTAAATTTCCTAAATATCTCAGAAAGTTCCAGAGAAGTCATATCATCCGAGGCAGCAACTATATCAGCTTTGGGTATGGCAATATCCTCAACCCTGATATCACTAAGACTTGGAAAATTTTGATCCATAATGCCAGAGTTATTTGTTTTTTCTTCGCTATTAAAAACATTATTCCAGAAAGAACTTTGTTTTTCTTTTTTTGGATTTTTTTGCATTTTTAATTCCATAGATTTAATATTTCTTAATATATATTATAAGGATTTTTAATTCCACAATCTCTTAAGGATTTAATTTCTACTTCTTTCATAAGTTTAAAATCAGATTTTTTTTTATGGTCAAATCCCAACAAATGAAGACATGAATGAATTAGCATATGTATTGTATAATCTTCGAAAGTAAAATTTAACTCTTTAGCTTTTTTCAAACAAGTATCGTAAGAAATAGCTATATCACCGATATCCAAAGTTCCTTCTTGTATAGAGATTAAATATGAAAAATCTTTTTTTTCCAATAAATCTCTGCATTGTATTTTTTCCACCCTTGGCCAACTAAGAACGTTAGTAGCTTTGTCCTTATCCCTAAAGGTTTTGTTATATTCTTTTATTTTTTTGTCATTACAAGCTAAAATAGAAACCTCTAGAAATTTAAAAAATTGGGGGTATGATAAAATTTTAAAAGTAGACTTAAATGCTTTTTTAGATAATTTTCTCAAATCTACTTTAGACCATTTTTTTTCTTGAATTTGAATATTAATTTTAGCTGACATCAAATTATCTATTTAACATGATCTACTATCATAGGCATTAACAATTTTTTGAACTAAATTATGTCTTACAACATCTTTAGATGTAAAATAAACAAAACCTATATCATTCAATTTGTTTAAAATTTTTGTAGCTTCATAAAGACCGCTAACAATACCTTTAGGTAAATCTATTTGTGTGAGATCCCCAGTTACTGCAGCTTTTGAATTTCTCCCAAGCCTAGTTAAAAACATTTTCATTTGATTTGAAGTTGTATTTTGTCCCTCATCCAAAATTATAAAAGAATTTGACAAGGTTCTCCCTCTCATAAATGCTAAAGGTATAATTTCAATTTTTTTATCTTCTAACATTTTAGATACCTGTTTTACTGGAAGAAAGTCGTTTAATGCATCATATAATGGTTGCATATAAGGGTCGATCTTGTCTTTAATGTCACCTGGCAAAAACCCAAGTTTTTCTCCTGCTTCTACGGCTGGCCTGGTTAAAATAACTTTATCTACCTGACCTTTTAAAAACATAGATACAGCTACTGCTATTGCTACATATGTTTTCCCTGTTCCAGCTGGACCTATCCCAAATGTCAAATCATAATTAATTAAATTTCTAATAAAATCTTTTTGATTTATATTTCTTGGACTAATAAGTTTCTTTTTGGTTTTGAGATTAAAGTCATTAAAAGAATTTTCATGATTTTTTTCTTTTAAAGAAAAATCTGTCATTTTAAGACTTGTTAAAACAAAATCAATAATATCATTTCCGTCTAAAGAACGACCCTCTTCCAAGGATGAATAAATACTTTTTAATATATCTGCAGCTTTTTGCCGATCTTCTAAATTACCAGAAAAACTAAGCTTATTCCCTCTCCTTGTAATCTGAATAGCTAATTTGTCTTCTAAAAAAATTAGATTCTGGTCTCTTATTCCGCATAGCTCAATTAAAACACTATTATCTTCAAATTCAAGTTCTAAAGGTGTGTTTAAGTCTTCTGTTATAAGATTATAAATTTTTGACAATTTTGAATTCACACTATTAAAAAAAATAAGATACTATCATGAAGTGAATTTGTAAAATAGGTGCTAAGAAATAAATGATCATATTGCAGTTAGATCACATGTTCACCTGATAAACTTAGTCCATTAGTCTCACAAATTTTTACAGGAAGAATTTTTCCAATTTGATTATTTTTGGATTCAATAACCACTGGATTCATGTAAGGGGTTCTACCAATATATTGATCACTTAATTTACCCAGTTTTTCAATAAGAACGTCTTGAACTGTGCCAACTAAATTTTTTTGAAATTCTCGCTGATAAATCGAAATAGTTTCTTGAAGTTTTGAAAGACGATAACTTTTAACCTTTTCTGATATATCATTCATTTCAAACGAAGGAGTACCAGTCCTAGGAGAATACTTAAAACTGTATGCCTGAGAGTATTTTATAATTTCACATATTTCTAAAGTTTTTTGAAAATCTTCTTCCGTTTCACCTGGGAAACCAACAATAAAGTCTCCTGAAATGGCAATCTCTGGCCTTATTAATTTTAGTTTAGAAATTATATCTAAATAATATTCAACTGTATGACCTCTATTCATTTTTTTAAGTATTTGATTACTTCCTGATTGAATAGGAAGATGAAGATAAGGCATTAATTTCTCTTCTTGACCAAAGAGGTTTATTAGATTCTCAGTCATGTCTCTTGGATGTGATGTTACAAATCTTAACCTTTTTAAGTCATTTAGTTTGCACAAAATTTTTATAAGAGATGTAAAATCAATACTTTTATTTTTTTCATTTAAACAATTATATGCATTTACATTTTGCCCCAATAAAGTGATTTCTTTAACACCTGAATTCACTAATTCATTTGCTTCTTTTATTACTACTTCTGGAGATCTAGATCTTTCTGCTCCTCTTGTATAAGGAACAACACAAAACGAGCAAAATTTATCACAACCCTCCTGTATTGTTAAGAATGCAGTTGAATTTCTTTTATCTTTTTTTGTTAAATTTAATTTTTCAAATTTATCCTCTAATGGAAAATCGGTATCTACTACTTTTTCATTACTTTCTATTTTGCTAATAATTTCAGGTAATTTATGATAAACTTGGGGACCAAGAACCATATCAACTATTTTTGATCTTTCAATTATTTCCTGTCCTTCAGCTTGGGCTACACAACCAATAACTCCTATTTTTAATTTAGGATTTTTTTGTTTTAATTTTCGAAACCGTCCTAGTTCTGAATAAACTTTTTCTGCTGCTTTTTCCCTAATATGACAAGTGTTCAAAATGATTAAATCTGAATTTTGTTCTTCATATACTTTTTTAATTCCAAAATTTATCAAAGATTCTTCAATTCTTTCAGAATCAAAAACATTCATCTGACAACCATATGTTTTTAGAAATAATTTTTTTATTTTACTTTTCATAATATATTTATTTTTATTTCATAAAGATATCTATTATAAAATGTAATGGCAATCAAGAGATGAAAAGTCATTAAAATTTTCATTAAATGATTGAAAATTTTAAATATTATATATTATCATTGTCTATCAAAACACTTAGCCACTATAATAAATAAAATATATAATAATTACCAAATTCAGTAAGGATTTTAAATGAAATTACATGTAAAAGTTCTAATAGTTGGCGGTGGAGTTGTAGGAGCCAGCATCGCTTACCACTTACAGAAAGGTGGTTGGGATAATATAATATTAATAGAAAGAGATGAATTGACTTCTGGATCCACATGGCATGCAGCAGGACTTCTTCCTTTATTTAATATGTCGTATGCAACTAGTCATATCCACGACTATTCAGTAAAATTTTATAAAAATTTAGAAAAAGAACTAGGTACTGATATTGGTTTTAAAGTAGTTGGTAACTTAAGAATGGCTCAAACACAAGAACGCTTGGACGAATTTATGCTATATAGTTCGACAGCAGATACAGTAAATATTCCTTATGAGTGGAAAAGCCCCAAACAAATAAAAGAAAACTGGCCCTTGGTTTATTCTGAAGATCTAAAAGGGGCTATTTATCATCCTACAGACGGTTATATAAATCCTGCTGATTTAACTCAAGCCATAGCAAAAAGTGCCCGAACAAGTGGCGTCAAAATCGAAAGAAAAACTCAAGCAGATTCTTTTTTTTGGGATGGAAAAGCTTGGCAGGTTAAATGCTCAAGAATGACTGAAAAGGGTGGAAATCTAATTCCTAGTGAAGATACTATAACATATGTTGCTGAGCATGTAGTTACTGCAACAGGAAATCATGTGCAAAATACTGCTAATCAATTAAATACAAAAATTGCTGCTATACCTGTAGAACATCAATATATTGTTACTGAAGAAGATCCTAAACTTATTGAATACAGACAAAATAAAGATGAGCATCCTGTTCTTAGAGATGCAGACGCAAAATGGTATGTAAGGGAAGAAAGAGGTGGATGGATATTAGGACCATATGAAAAAAATGCACCGGCACGTTTTGAGTATAAAGTTCCTGATAATTTCAGAGCAGATTTATTCCCATTAGATATTGATCGAATAGAGCAAGAATACTTATCATTCATTAAAAGAATCCCAAGTGCTGAAACTCTCGGTATTAAAGATGATTTCAATGGCCCTATTTGTTATACCCCTGATGGAAATCCTCTACTAGGGCCAGCATTTGGTCTAAGAAACCTTTGGCTAGCGGAAGGGTTTTCTTTTGGAATAACAGCCGCAGGAGGTGCTGGATACTATTTGGCTCAAATGATGATTAATGGAGAAGCCGAAATAGATATGACTAGTTTAGACCCTAAGAGATATGGTTCATGGATTACAACAGAGTACACTGCAAGAAAAAATGAAGAATGTTACGAACATGTATACGTTCTTCACCACCCTGATGAAGAAAGACCAGGTTGTAGACCACTTAGAACTTTCCCCTGTTATGAAAAACTCAAAAATTATGGAGCACAATTTGGTCAGGTGAATGGCTGGGAAAGACCTAATTACTTTGCTACAAAAGATTTTAACGATCTTAATTCAAGAAGTTTTAGAAGAGGTAAATGGTGGGAATATACTAAAAATGAGGCCAAAGCAATCAGAGAAAAAGTAGGATTAATCGATATTTCTACATTCACTAAACATTTAGTAAAAGGACCTGGCGCTACTCTGTTTTTGGATTGGTTTACTTGTAATAATTTACCAAAAATAAACAGGATTAGTTTAACATATTCCTTAACTTCTACAGGTACAGTTAGATCTGAATATACAATAGTGAGAAAGAGTCAAAATGAATTTTACCTTATTTCAACAGGAGCTCTTACTGATTATGATAAAGATTATTTGATTAAAAATGCTGAAGATAAAGAAAAGGAATTTGGATATATTGAAATTCAAGATGTTACCAGTCAATTTGGAGCTTTTGCGATAGCAGGACCTAAGTCCAAAGAATTTTTAATTAGTATGATTAATGATAAAGAACCAAGTGAATTATTTTCTAATAAAAATTTCCCCTGGTTATCATCTAAAAATGTTGAATTGGATATGATACCAATACTTGCCATTAGAGTTGCATATACTGGCGAATTAGGTTGGGAATTACACTATCCTGTAGAATTTCAAAATAAACTTCTAGATATACTTTTGGAGGCCGGTAAAAATTTTGACCTTAAATTAGTAGGATCAAGAGCTCAAAATTGGCTGAGGCAAGAAAAAAGTTACAGAGCCTTTGGAAACGAACTTGGTAGAGATGCAGGTTTAATTGAAGCAGGATTAGATAAATTTGTAAATTTAAACAAAGATTTCTTAGGAAAAAGTGGGCTTAAAAACCGTAGTATAAAATCAAAATGTATAACACTGCTAATTGATGGTCCAAAAGATTGTGACCCTTGGGGAAGAGAAGCTATTTATAAAGAAGGTAAAACTGTTGGAAGACTCACATCAGGTGGATATTCTGTTGTTTTCAAAAAATCAATTGGGATGGGTTATATAAACAACGAATTAGCAAATCTCGGTGAAAAATTAGAAGTAAAAATATTAAATCAACTCTGGCCTGCCACAATAGTAGAAGATAGTCCTTATGATACAGATAATTTGAAACTTAAGAATAGATAAAGGATTATTAAATAAATTTAATTTTCAGATATTGCTTTAGAAAAAACTTCACTATCGACGTTTCCTCCACTTACAACAACAATGATATCTTTTTCTTTAAGTTTGTTTTTTGAAAAAATTGCAGCTGCAGCCGCTACTGCTCCTCCTGGCTCTGAAACAATCTTAAAATGCTGATACAGAAGTTTCATAGCTTGTAAAACTTCAGTTTCACTAGCAACAAGACCTTCTCTAGCATTTCTTTTTAATATGGGAAAAGTTATTTCTCCTGGTGTAGGCGTAAGAATTGCATCACAAATTGACGGATAAGTAGTTTCATTAATTTCTCTTTTCCCAGATTTTAAAGACCTAGCAGTATCATCGTAAAATTCTGGTTCACAAGTTCTTAATTTATAATAAGGAGCATATTTTTCTAGCGCTAAAGAGATTCCGGCGGATAATCCTCCACCACCGCAACATACTAATACCTCTGCCTTTTCTAATCCTAATTTTTTAGATTGTTCTATAATTTCTAAACCACATGTACCCTGTCCGGCTATAACTAAATGCTCGTCATATGGTTTTATAAGTGTTAAATTTTTTTCAATAGCTATATTTTCTCCAATTTGTTCTCTTATTTCATTATATCTATCATAAAATACAACTTCAGCATTATAACCTAAAGTGTTAGAGATTTTTTGTTTAGGAGCATCTTTAGGCATTATAATAACAGAAGATATACCGTGAGTCTGAGAAGCTGCAGCTACAGCTTGAGCATGATTTCCAGATGAATATGCAACAACACCATTTGAAATTTTATTTTCTTTTTTTAAATGCGAAATTGCACACCAGGCCCCCCTAAATTTAAAACTACCAGTTACTTGAAGACATTCTGGTTTTATAAAAATATTTTTCCCTACAATTTCATTAAATTTTTGATTAAATAAAATAGGTGTTTCATAAATAAAATTTTTACCATGTTCTCTAGCTTTTAGAATAAGATCTATATTAGACAATTTGATAGTCCCTTTCTTATATAAGATTCAAAACTGCTTTAAGATCACAACTAGTCCAATTTGGTTTCCACTGAACTTTTTCCTCTGGTAAATCATTTCTATTTACCCATAAACTTGAAAATCCAAAAGCTGACCCTCCAGCTGCGTCCCAACCATTTGATGAAATAAAAATTACATCTTTCTTATCACAAGAAAAATATTCATTTACGATCTCATAGACTTTTTTATTTGGTTTAAATAAACCCAATTTCTCAGCAGATAAAATGACTTCTAAATAATCACCTATTTTTGAGCTCATAACTGCATCATTAAGCATTTCAATAGTTCCATTTGACAAAATAGCTGAAGAACACTTACTTGATTTTAAATACTTTAAAACTTCAATAACTTCTGGGAATGTATCAAGTTTTCTATAAAGTTTTAGTAAGTCATTTCTTATATTTTTGTTATCATTTAAATTATAAAATTCCAAAGCATAATCCAAAGAATCTTCGGTTACTTTCCAAAAATTGGTTTTATAACCAATTGAAGTATAATACCATGTATATGCAATCTGTTTGTCACGCCATAATTTAGAAACCTTTTCCCAAGTATTTATAAAATTTATGTCAGCTGTCTCTTTGGAGTAATTCCTTGCAGCAGCATTAACATCAAATAAGGTCCCATAAGCATCAAAAATCACTACCTTTTTCATTTAAATACTCCAAAAAAAGGAAATATTAGTTAGATATTTTCAATTTGTGGAAGACCCATTACATGGTATCCACCATCAACATATATTATTTCACCAGTAGTGGAAGAACTACTATCACTTAATAAATAAAGAGCTGCATTTCCAACAGCTTCAAGATTTGCATTTTGTCTCAGTGGAGAATTTTTTTCAGTAGCCCTAAATACTTGCCTTGCTCCTCCAATTGCAGCCCCTGCTAAAGTTTTCATAGGGCCTGGACTAATTGCATTAACTCTAATTTTATCAGGACCTAAATCATTTGCAAGATACCTTACACAAGACTCTAAAGCTGCTTTTACGGGCCCCATAACATTGTAATTTGGAGTGACCCGTTGACTTCCCATGTAAGAAACTGTGAGTAAAGAACCTCCTCGGGGCATTAATGGAATACATCTTTTTGCTAAATTTACAAAACTATAGCAAGATATGTCTAAAGATTTTAAAAAATTCTCTCTTGAAGAATTAACAAATCTACCATTTAACTCTTCTTTATCTGAATAAGCCAATGCATGAACTAAAAAATCTAACTTCCCCCACTTTTGTTTAATCTCTTTAAAAAGATTATCCAAAGAATTTTCATTTTGTACATCTGCCAACATACAAATTTTGGCATTTATACTCTCTGCTAGTGGGCCTACTCTCTTTAACAAATTTTCATTTTGATAAGATAAGGCTATTTCTGCACCAGAATTAGATAATACTTTAGAAATACCCCAAGCAATAGACCTCTCATTAGCAACACCTAGAATTAAACCACACTTATTTTCAATTGTAATTGGCATTAGTCTATCAGTTTGCTAAAAGCCAAAGTTGCATTAGTACCACCAAAACCAAAACTGTTAGATAATACTGTATCAAACTCAACATTTTGTCTAGATTTGATCAATATTTCATTGGATTTAACAGTGTCATCTAAGTTAAAAACATTTTTACTTGCCGATAAAAAGCCTGATTTCATCATCAAAATAGAATATATAGCTTCATGAACACCAGCTGCTCCTAAACTATGACCAGATAGAGACTTTGTGGATGAAATAGGTGGCATATTTTCAATTCCAAAAACTCTTCTAATTGCTTCAACCTCAACTACATCTCCAGCAGGTGTTGAAGTACCGTGAGCATTTATATAGGTAATTTTTCTATCTTTAATATTAGACAATGCAAGTTTCATTGATCTTTCACCACCTTCACCTGATGGAGCTACCATATCATGACCATCGGAAGTTGCACCATATCCTGTTATTTCTGCATAAATATTTGCACCCCTAGCCTTGGCATGTTCATAACATTCTAGTACCAAAACTCCAGCACCTCCTGAAATTACAAATCCATCTCTATCCTTATCATAAGCTCTAGACGCAATTTCTGGTTTATCATTATACTTACTAGACATGGCGCCCATTGCATCAAAAAGACAAGACAATGTCCAATCTAATTCTTCACCCCCCCCCTGCAAATATTACGTCTTGTTTCCCTAATTGAATCTGCTCTAACCCATTTCCAATACAGTGAGCTGATGTGGAACAAGCTGATGAGATTGAATAGTTCACTCCTTTTATTTTAAATGGAGTAGCTAAACATGCCGAATTAGTAGAAGACATTCCTCTTGTAACCATAAAAGGACCCATTCTTTTAGGACTCTTTTTTTCTAGTACTATTTGATGAGCGGCAAATAAATTCTTTGTAGATGGTCCACCAGATCCGACTATAAGACCAGTTCTTTCATTCGATACTTCCATCTCAGTTAAACCACTATCTTTTATTGCCTGTTCCATTGCAATATAATTGAAAGCAGCTCCATCACCCATGAATCTTAATTGTCTTTTATCTATTTGATCAGATAAATTAATTTTTGGCATGCCATGAACTTGAGACCTAAAACCATGGAATGCGTATTCTTCAGAAAATGTTATGCCAGATTTTCCACTTTTTAAAGATTCTGTTACTTCTATTGCATCTACTCCAATCGATGAAACGATACCTAAACCTGTCACAACTACTCTTTTCATAAAATTTTCCTCTAGAAATTAACTAAAAATAAAATTCTTTTAAAATGTTAATTTTCAAATAATCCAACTTTTAGTCCTTTAGCAACAAAAATTTCTTCACCATCAGCGAATACTTTACCATCAGATATTCCCAACTTTAACCTTCTATCTAAAACTCTTGAAAAGTTAATCTCATATTTAACTAGTTTTGTACTGGGAGTTACCATTCCCTTAAATTTTACCTCACTAACTCCAAGTGCTCTACCGCGACCTTTAAGTCCTCTCCAACCTAGATTAAATCCTGTTAATTGCCACAGAGCATCTAAGCCAAGACAGCCTGGCATTACTGGGTCACCAACAAAATGACAATCAAAAAACCACAAATCTGGACTAATTACCAATTCTGCAATCACATGCCCCATTTTATTTATTCCACCATCTTTAGAAATGTCACAAATACTATCAAACATAAGCATTGGAGGCATTGGCAATTGAGGATTTCCAATACCAAACATTTCGCCACTAGAACATTTTAATAATTCCTGTTTGCTAATTTTCATATTTAAACCAATTTAGTTATTATATTTAACTATTCATATCACTGTTATTAATACAGGCGCAAGAAATACCTAAAAATATGTCAAAAACTTAAATAGCTGTTATAATTAAATATAGTTTATAAATAATAAAAAAATTTCAATTATATATTGATGAAAAAAATTTTAAATATTATTATAAGGTGTAAATATTTAGTGTAAACATGATGAATCCGAATAAATTTTGTGCTACAAATTGGCTTTATAAAGTTGGCTTACGCCCTACAAAACAAAGAATATTGTTGGCAAACCTTTTAATGGGAGATGGTAAACATCATCACTTTACAGCTGAAGACCTTTTTGAAAAAGCAAAAATATGCAAATTAAAAGTTTCACTAGCAACAGTTTATAATACCTTACATTCTTTTTCAGACTCCGGCCTTTTAAATAAAGTTATTGTTGATGGTTCCCGCTGTTATTTTGATACGAGACTCGATAATCATTCTCATTTCTATTGGGAGGCAACAGGAAAATTAACTGATGCACCTGGAAATTTTTTAGAAATCAAAAATTTGCCAAATCCGCCAAAAAATTCAAAAATTACAAATGTAGATATAATCATTCGTCTTAAAGAAAATTAAATTTTTCTTCAGCTTTTCTTGATATTTACTTATTATAAACTAACCTGTGATTTATAATTTATTTGTTTTAATGATGTTTAATTTATTCAAAAAGAAAAAAAAAGAGTCCTCTAGATTAGTTGGACTTGATATAGCTCTCAAAGTAAGTGGTTTTGTAACAGGTAAGGAGCATTTACATTATGGTTTGTGGGATAAATTAGACGTTAATCTTGATAACCTTGGAAAAGCACAGGAAGCTTATACAGATCTTTTATTTAAATATTTACCTAAGAAAAAAAAAAATAGTAAATTAGAAATTTTAGATATTGGGGGTGGTGCAGGTGAGAATGCAAAAAAATTAATTGCTTTGGGACATAAAGTCACAATAATAGTTCCTAGTAAAATCTTGGCTGAGCACGCAAAAAAAAATACAAACAATAAAGCCAAGATATTAATTACAACATTTGAAGATTATTTACCAAAAAATAATCTGTTTGATTTGTGCCTTTTTGCCGAAAGCTTTCAATACATTCCAATAAAAATAGCTCTTCAAAAAGCTAGTAGTATTTTAAATAATGATGGTGAAATCTTGATTGCAGATTGTTTTAGATCAGAAAAAAAACAAGAAGGAATATTTCGTCAGCCTGGTGGTGGAGCATCGTTAATAAGTATGGAAAAGGAATTAAGAATACAAAAAATTAATGTAATTTTAAAAAAAGAAATAACTAAATTAGTGGCTCCATCTATACAATTAGAGCAAAAGTTTTACAATACTCTCGGTTTTTCAATTAATAGAATTATAGCTAGTCTAAAAGTAAATAGACCATTTGCTTTAAAATTTTTAAATATATTCTACAAAATTTTAATCAGTAAAAGAAAACGATTACGCTTAGAGAATAGACTATTTAAAAACAAGAGAACAATAAAGTCATTTCTAGAATATAATAATTATATGATATACAAGTTAAAGCCTCAAAAAAAAATTAATTCTTGAGTAATTATTTCATAATTTATCATAAAAAACTGATAAGTTTTATTAAATTACTGCATCAACCACAAAAAACATTAGTTATTCTTCTGTCTGACCCAATTACTAAATTTAATCGAGAACTATAGTTTTCATCAATACTTTGATCTTGATATTCGTTAAGTACTCTTGTGTCAGCAGGATATTCCATCGCAGCTAAAGCTGTTTCAGGTTGTCCTATAAGGAAACTTAGAGTATCTGCTAGACATTCACCAGTTGAAGTTGATTTACTTTCCTCTGTTTCAACTTTCAAAGGCACAGGACCACCTTGAATAAGGTCATAATTATTATAGGTACCTTGTGTTGTAGTATTACAGGCGGAAATTAAACAAACACAAAAACAAATATAAAAATACTTTTTCATAACAAATATAATTCCTATAATTTAATTCTAAATTCAATACTTATTTATTTAAACGATTTTCAATTAAGTTATTAACAACAGTTGGATCAGCTAAAGTAGAAGTATCACCTAAGTCTTCATATTTATTTTCTGCAATTTTTCTTAATATTCTTCTCATAATTTTTCCAGATCTTGTTTTTGGAAGATTGGGGGACCATTGGATTAAATCTGGTTTTGCAATAGGACCAATTTCTTTTCTAACCCATGCCTCTAGATCTTTGGTTAATTCTTCAGTTGGATTTTCTCCAACCATAAGGGTTACAAAAGCATAAATTCCTTGTCCTTTGATCTTGTGTTGATAACCCACTACAGCACTTTCTGATACTAAAGGATGAGATACTAATGCACTTTCAATTTCAGCAGTGCCCATCCTATGACCAGAAACATTTAGAACATCATCCACTCTTCCAGTTATCCAATAATATCCGTCTTTATCTCTTTTACAACCATCACCAGAAAAATAATATCCTTTAAAATCACTAAAATAAGTTTTAATAAATCTTTCATGATCACCGAAAACTGTCCTCATTTGGCTAGGCCAACTATCCTCAAAAGCTAATACACCTTCAACATTATTACCAAATAATTTTTGACCTGTTTTAGGGTCCATAATCACAGGCTTAATGCCAAAAAAAGGATTGGTTGCTGATCCTGGTTTGGTAGGTGTCGCTCCAGGCAAAGGAGTAATTAGTATTCCTCCAGTTTCGGTTTGCCACCAAGTATCTACTATTGGGCACTTACCTTTACCTACTACCCTGTTATACCACTCCCATGCTTCAGGATTAATAGGTTCACCAACTGTACCCAAAATTCTAAGACTTGATAAATTACAATTATTTACAAAATCATCACCTTGTCCCATTAATGCCCTTATAGCTGTGGGAGCTGTATAAAATTGATTTACATTATGTTTTTCACATACTTGCCAAAATCTTGAAAAATCCGGGTATGTTGGTACCCCTTCAAACATTAAAGTGGTTGCGCCATTCGATAATGGTCCATAGACAATATAACTGTGCCCTGTGATCCAACCAACATCAGCAGTACACCAGTAAATATCATCATCATGATAATCAAAAATATACTCATGCGTTAGAGAAGCATAAACAATATAACCACCACTAGAGTGCTGTACGCCCTTAGGTTTTCCGGTAGATCCAGAAGTATACAAAATAAAAAGGGGGTCTTCGGCAGACATCTCTTCTGGAACATTCTTATCACTTACGAGGTTAGTCATTTCATTATATGAAAAATCCCTATTTTCTTTCATATAGACATTAGCCCCTGTTCTCTTAACGACCAATGTTTTTATATCACCAGAAATTTGTAGTGCTTTATTTACATTCTCCTTTAAAGGTACTGGTTTTCCGCCTCTAGGCCCTTCATCAGCTGTAACTACTAAACAAGCTCCACAATCAGTTATCCTGCTTGCAAGTGCTTCTGGTGAAAATCCTCCGAAAACAACTGAATGTATAGCACCTATTCTAGCACATGCTAACATAGCATATGCAGCCTCAGGTATCATGGGCATATATAGAATAACTCGATCTCCCTTATTCACACCTAATTCTTTATAAATATTTGATAGACGACAAACTTGCTCGTACAATTCTCCATAGGTGATGTTTTTTGATAAGCTTGGCTCATCTGACTCCCAAATAATAGCAACTTTATCCCTATTTTTTTTAAGATGCCGGTCAATACAATTATGACTTATATTCAATGTTCCATCTTCATACCATTTTATAGATACATCATCATGAGAAAAAGAGGTGTTCTTTACTTTTGTAAAAGGATTTATCCAATCAATTCTATTTCCCATCTTTCCCCAAAACTTTTCGGGGTTTGAGATAGATTCTTTATACATCTCATTATATTTTTTTTTATCAATTTTAAATGATTTGGAGTTTTGTGAATCGGGATAATAGATTTTTTCATCCATGATATTTTTCTTTCTTTATTTTTTTTCAACCTTAAAATTACTATAATGCATAAACACAGCCTTTCAAATAACTGAAGCTATTGATGAAGAGAAATAATCAATTTGATCTTTATTTAATCCCGCAATGTTAATTCTTGAATCTCCTACCATATAGATACCAAATTCTGTTCTTAATCTTACAACTTGATCAACCGATAAACCCATAAGGGAAAACATGCCTCTATGCCTTTCGATAAAATCAAATCTAGTTGAGTTAGTGCTCCTTCTTAAAGAATCTGACAATAAATTTCTAAGCTCGAGCATTCCATTTCTCATACTATTTAATTCTTTTTCCCATAAGTGTATTAATTCTTTATTTTGAGAGTTATTCCCTCCCAATATAATTTCGACAAGAGATGCACCATAATCTGGAGGAAAAGAAAAAGTTACTCTATTAAATGATTTTAAATTTTCTTCCACTAACTTGTGAATCTTTTTATCAGAAACTACCATCAAAGCAGCTCCTACCCTTTCCCTATATAATCCAAAGTTTTTTGAACAAGAAATCCCAATACAAACTTCTGGCAAATTAGAAGCCATATATTGGACACCTTTAACATCATCATTTATTCCATCTCCAAAACCTTGATAGGCCAAATCAATCAAAGGAAGAATATTTTTTTTTTCACAAAATTTAGTAAGTTGAGTCCAATTTTCTAGGGATAAATTAGCCCCAGTTGGATTATGACAACAACCATGCAAAAGTAAAACATCTCCAGAACTGGTTTTCTGAAGATCAGACATCATTCTAGGAAAATTTACTTCACAAGTTTCATAATCGAAGTAATTATAATTATTAAATTGAATACCTAAATGATTTAATATTGCAGCATGATTTGGCCAAGACGGTGATGAAATCCAGACCCGCTTATCCTTTTCCATAGACCTTATTAAAAGTAATAACTGGTGAAAAGCTCCCGTCCCACCCGGAGCTTGAGCGCCTATAATCTGATTTTTTGAAACAACATCTGCTAAAACTAATTGACTTATATTATCTATAAATCCTAAATTTCCTGAAAGTCCTACATAACTTTTAGTTTTTTGTGTATCGTTGAGTATTCTTGCAGCTTTTTGTACTGCAACCATAATAGGTGTTTGGCCTTTATTATTTTTATAAACTCCAACACCTAAGTCTATCTTTTCTTTTCTTTCATCGGCTTTATATAACGACATTAAAGCCATAATTTTGTCTTCTGATTGTAATTTTAAATTTTCAAACATATTGAACCAACTTAATTTTTTATTTTAAAGTATATTTTATATTAAAATTTACAAATTAAAGATTTTTTAATTGAATTTGCCCCATTCACACCATGATCCATCATAAACCGAAACCCTTTTTGCACCAAGCCCTTTAAAAATAACATACAGAATTGATGCAGTCACTCCAGATCCACAGGATGTAATTAAATGTTTGTTTAAGTCAATTCCAAGCTCATCTAATTTATTCTTAAGTATATCGTTTGATTTCAAAGTATAATCAGAGTTTAACACGTCACCATAGTAAAGATTTATTGAATTTGGTATGTGGCCACTTCTAAGACCCTTTCTAGGCTCTTTTTCAATTCCTAGAAATCGACTCGAAGATCTTGCATCTATTATTTGAATATCTTGTGAATTCAAATATTTTATCACAAAATCCATAGATACTATTAAATTTTTTTCATAAGAAAAATTAAGCTTACAGGGTTTAAAATTTAAAACCTCTCTATTGGTTGGCTTGTTTTCACTAATCCATTTCGGAAAACCTCCATCTAATATAAATACATTATGAAATCCATATAAATGTAGTAACCACAATAATCTTGGAGCAGAAAATAACCCTAACCCATCATAAACAACAATATTTTGATTTTGTTTAATTCCAAAATTTTCAAATTTATTAGAAAAATCTTTTTCGTTTAATGCCATATGTGGTAAATCTGAGTTTGCATCAGAAAAATTGTCTAAATCAAAAAAACTCGCACCAGGAATATGTTTGCTTTCAAACTCCTTCAACCCTGACCTATCCACATTTGGTAAATACCAGCTTGCATCTATGATTCTTACATTGGAATCCCTTAATCTTTGCTCCAGCCAATTTGTAGAAACAAAGTACTTATTATCACATAAATCATATTTTATCATCAGATTAATCTTAACAAATCTTAAGCAACTACTAATTTTTCAGCTTTATCTAAATCAACGCTTACGAGCTGGCTAACCCCTTTTTCTGCCATAGTTACACCATAAAGTCGATTCATTTTAGACATTGTAATTGGATTATGGGTAATGATTATAAATCTGGTGTCAGTTCTAGAATTCATATTGTCTAGTAGATTACAAAATCTAACAATATTTGCATCATCCAGTGGTGCGTCTACTTCATCCAAGACGCAAATTGGGCTTGGTTTTACCATAAATACTGCAAAAATTAATGAAATAGCAGCAAGAGTTTGTTCCCCACCTGAAAGTAATGCTAAGTTGGATAATTTTTTCCCAGGAGGTTGACACATAATCTCAAGTCCAGCTTCTAAGGGATCATCACTTTCAACAAGTAATAAATTACTTTGTCCACCACCAAATAAATTATTAAACAAAGTTTTAAAATTTTTATTCACTTCATCAAATGCTTTTAAGAGTTTTTCTCTTCCTTCTTTATTTAAATTAGAGATCGCATTTCTAAGTTTTTTTACGGCGACCTCAAGATCTTCTTTTTGGTTAAGTAATTCTGAATATTCAGCATTAATCTCTTTTTCATCTTCTTCGGCTCTTAAATTAACGGGTCCAATAAAATTTCTTTTTGTTGTTAGCTGATCCAGATTTTTTTCAATTACATCAATTGAAAGCTTGTTGGTCAGCTGGTTGATATATTTCTCTTGAAAACCCTTAGGACTGTGTCCAGTTTCTTCCTCTAAAAGACTCGCAAGTTCATTTAGATTGTCTTTCGTAGACTCAATAGAAACTTCAGCTCTAACATACTTTTCTTTTAAATCCTCAGCAATCTTAAAAGCTTCTTTTTCTTTAAATAATGCATCTCTTAGTTTCTTCTCTGCATTTACCAACTCATCAGTTGAAATGCTACATTTCTTTTCAGCTTCAGTAATTTTTTTGTTAAGATTTAAAATATCATTTTCTATTTTTTCTGGCTCTAATTGTGCAGTTTCTAAAAATAATTCAAGTTCATTTTTTCTTGACAAAATATTATCCTGTCGATCAACTGATCTTTTTTTTCTGATTGACCAATCTACTAATTCTTTATCAAGCTGAACTAATCTATTTTTATAAAAGTTTAATTGAGACGTTAAATCTTCAAGAACCAACCTTCTATCAAGATTTTTATTCCTAAAATCCTCTAATGTTTTTTTCTTAAAATTAATATTTTTTTCTTCTATTTGATAATCAATCTGTTGATTGTCTAAATTTTTAATTTCTTCAATATATTTAATTAGTTTATTGTAATCCTCATTAAGGTTAAGGTAATTATTTTTCAAACTCTCAATTTGAGCACTATTAATTTCAAATTCTGCTTCCAATTTGCTTAGATTTGATTTTAGTTCATTTAATCTTTTTTCCTTAGAAATATACTCTTTTTTTAAATTATCTCGTTCCTCAATTTTTTGTTTAATAACCAGTTCTTGATCCGTTTTATGACCAGACTGGATAAATACTTTTTTTTCAATTTCTTTTTGTAAGACTTTTAAATTTTGTAATCTATTTAAATTTTTGACTTTTTGTGTATTGCTTGTATTTACGTCAGCGGATGTTGTTGAAAAACCGTCCCATCTCCAAAAATCTCCATCCATTGATACTAAAGACTGACCATTTTTTAACTTCGAGTGAAGTAAATAACCATCTTTTGAATTTACGATACCAACATTTTTTAACCTCTTATTTAACTCTATAGGATGTTTAACTAGATCAGCTAAAACTTTTACACCTTCAGGAAATGAATAAGATTGTTTTTCATTTTCACTTGAATGCCATCCACTTTTTCTGTCAGAGGACTGTGGTGGATAGTTTAAATCGTCATTCAAAATAACACTAAATACAATTTCAAAATCTTTTGATATTTCAATTTGATTTATAATAGCATCTTCAAAAATTTCTTGCTCACTCAAAAATTCTTCTAAAGTTTTTATTTCAGATTTAATAGTTAATAATTTACTTCTTTGTTCAGATAGTTTTTCTTCAGAATTAAGTAAATCTGCTCTCAAAGTCTGAACTTCATCATCTATTTTATCAAGCATTAAAGATTTTTTATCTATAGCCTTTTCAGATATTTCTAATTCATTCCTTATATTAATTAACTCATTTTCAATTTCTTCCTTTCGAAGACTTACTTTAGATTTATCATCTTTAACTTTGGTAATTTTCTCTTCAACTTGTTTTAGACTTTTTTTATTTAATTCAAAATTTGTTTCAAGATTATTTTTTTTTGCTAAAGAAGCTGCGAAATTATTCGCCTCAATTTCATATTCTTTCTCAATTTTGTTAAAATCAATAATTGATAAATCTAAATCTTCTTTTGTACTTTTAATTTTGTTGATTAAATCACTTTGGTTATTCAAAATGCTGTTTTTTTCATTTGCTGATTTTTTGAGAACACTTTCTGCATCAAGAATTAATTCATTTTCTCTTATATAATCATTTTCTAATTCCGAAATTCTTTGATTTAACTCATTAACTCTTGATAAGGCATTTTTATGCTTTTCATCGATATTTGTTTTTTTAGACTTTAATTGATTTGTAGCTATTTGGTCAGCGGCTTGCTGCTTCCTTATTTTTGGTAGTAAGTTTTCTTTTTGTTCTTTTACTTCTATTAAATTTCTAAGAATTTTTTCATGATCAGTTCTTTTTTTGAGAATGTTATCTAACTCGTGTTTAGAGTTATTAAACTCTGAATGTTTATTTTCCCAACGAACATATAAAAGCAGTGATTCTTGTTTTCTAATTTTTTCACCCAATAAACGGTAATCTTCTGCTTGCTTAGCTTGTTTTTTTAATGCCTTCAGTTGTTCTTCCAATTTTGAAAGAATATCATTAATCCTTTCCAAATTATTTTCAGAAGCATTAAGCTTTAATTCTGATTCATGTCTTCTGTGATAGAGACCAGATATTCCTGCTGCCTCTTCTAAAATTCTTTTACGAGATTTAGGGTTTTCATTTATTAGATTTGAAATTTGACCCTGTCTCACTAGAGAAGGAGAATTAGACCCCGAAGAATAATCTGCAAAAAGCAATCTTACTTCTCTAGCAAGTATCTCTTTTCCTTCTATTCTATAAGTAGATCCAGATTCAAAATTTATTCTTCTAACAATTTCAATAGTACTTTCATTTGTATTGATAGGTAGGATATCTGAATCAAAATTTTCAATTTTTAAATTTACTTCAGCATAAGATCTCGCAGGTCTTAAACTAGTCCCACCAAATATAACGTCATCCATTCCATCGCCTCGCATTGAGGTTGGCCTGTTTTCTCCCATAACCCATCTTAAAGCATCTAATAAATTTGATTTACCACATCCATTAGGACCTACTACTCCTGTAAGTCCTGGCAGTATCTCAAATTCAGCTGGGTCTACAAAACTTTTAAAACCATTCAGTCGTAATTTAGTGATATTCAAACTAATTAACCTTAATGAAAAACAGATGTACCCACAATATATTGATAAATAATAAATTTCAATCAAAGATATAGTAAATAATCATTAAAACTTATGTCCAAAATTTTTTCTTGCTCGATCAAAATTTATAATACTATCGCCAAGTTTATGTCTATAAATTAAATCATTTGATAGTACTCTTTTAACATAGTTTCTCGTCTCATAATAAGGTATCATCTCAATCCAAATCAAAGGATCAACTCCGGATTTTCTAGGATCACCATAATTTTTCAGCCATCTATTTATTGTACCTGGTCCAGCATTATATGCCGCAGTACTCAATACTATTGAACCTTTGAATTTCTTTAGAAGTTTATTTAAATAAAAAGATCCAATTTTGATGTTATAAATTTCATCTGAAGAAAGTCTGTTTTTACTGTATTTAATTCCTAAATCACTGGTTACTTGTTTTGCAGTGGCCGGCATAACTTGCATCAACCCTAAAGCACCTGTTCTAGAGATTGCACTATTATAAAATCCACTTTCCTGCCTAATAATCGAGTAAACAAGCTGTAAATTATCAATTTGATACATATCCAAATCATTTATTAAAGGGAAAGAGTATTTAAGAATTAAATCGCTTTTGATTTTAAATTTGTTTGATATGGAAATGATCCCTGAAAAATTACCAATTCTGTCTAAGAACACTAGTAAACATTTTCTTTCTTCATCTAATAAAGTTTCAGCAGCATGTTTGAAAAACCGTACTCCCAATACTAATCTATTAGCATCTAATAATTTCTTACCCAAATTAATTATTGAATTTTCCAATAGATTTACTTTTTTGCAATCATAATTCCTATCTTCAATTTCTGATAAATCTAAAGAATTTTTGTTAATTCTTTCAGCCGAAAGTTGTCCATAGAAAGTACTTATATATATGGATCCTTTCTTATAATAATCTTGTGCTTCATTAATTCTTTTTAGCTTTTCAAGTGATCTAGCATACCAATAAAAATTTTTGCTTAAGAAATTTTTATTGGTAACTAAATCTAAAATATTTGAAAAATGTTTTATAGCAACTTCTGGCTTTTTTAAAAAATTGAGCGCAATGAAACCAGAAAGCCATTCAAGTTCCACATAGCCCTGTTTAGACTCTCTAAAGTCATCATTTACAAAAAACTCGTTACTTATCAAATGATTACTGCTAATTTTATAAGCTTGCATCAAGTTACCAAGACGAAGCTCTCTTCTAGCATGATAAATTCTTAATTCTGACCACTTATATGATAATCCCAATTTCATGGGATTCTTAGATAAATTTAAAATTATGTTAGAAACTTTATTATATTTTCTTATTGATTGAAGATAATTAGCATAATCAAAAAAAACTCCTGGATCCTTGATATTGAATATACTGAGTGTATCAATTTTATCTTTGCTTTTTGTAAGTTTTTGAAGTCTTACTCTTTGTTCTGCAATAGAAAAATCAACTGCAGTCATTATTTTTTTTAGTTGATTAACAGAAGACAAATCTCTCTTCCAAAGTAAATTGTTTAATCTTTTATTATTATTAATTGTAATTGCATTTTTAAAATTTTTTATCATTAGTTGAAAATTTTTTTCATCAAATTTTTGGTCCAACCAGCTAATTGCAGCTATTTTCTCTGCTTGCTTTGTATCTCCAACCTTTAAATGAGCTAAAGAGAGCATTGTTGAACCATGGCCTGTTACAGGAAAATTATTTTTAAATAAATTAATTATAAGTTTTGGATCTTCATCTAAAGTGATTTTTTTTTCGGCTTGCTTTATAAGATAAGGCATGCCAGGCCATTTTGATTTAGTTTCTATAAAATTAATATAATCTGATAGAATTGCATCCCCGGCTCTTAATCTTAACCAATTTGTTAGATCAATTGCTAAATCACTATTACTTTTTTTTGCATATATGTAAGCCTTATCCCAAATTTGTGCATCAGAGTATTTTAAAGCTTCTTTAAAATTTTCTATCTCAAATTGTTCAGCATTTACTTTCTTATTCATAAATATTACTTCTTCGATAAAGAAAAATAAGGAAAATATTATTATAAAAAATAAATATCTAACTAAGATTTTCACTAATTTTTACCTTTAATTAAAAGATCGTTTTTTTATATTTTCATTTAATTCAAAATATACGATTTAACATAATAAAATGATGTGCTAATATTGTGAATAAAAATTATTAATCTAAGGATTTTATTATGATAAAAGGATCGATTCCTGCACTTATAACTCCTTTTAAAAATGGGGAAATCGATAAAAATGCACTTGAGGATCTTGTTGAGTGGCAAATTGAAGAGGGAAGCAACGGATTAGTTGCAGTTGGAACTACCGGAGAAAGTCCAACCTTAAGTCATGAAGAACACCAAGAAGTCATAGAAATAATAGTAAAAAAATCAAAAGGAAGAGTACCTGTTATTGCAGGGGCAGGTTCTAATAATACTAGAGAATCTGTAGATCTTATGAAGTTTGCAAAAAAGGTAGGAGCAGATGCAGCTTTAATTGTTACACCTTATTATAATAAACCCAACCAAAAAGGACTACTTTTACACTTTAGTAGTCTTAATGATTGTTGTGATTTACCAATTATTATTTATAATATTCCTGGAAGATCAATTGTGGATATGGATATATTAACCTTATCATCACTTTCAAAATTAAAAAATATAATTGGAATTAAAGATGCAACTGGTGATGTAAGTAGAGTATCAGATACCAGAAAATACTGTGGTGAAAATTTTATTCAATTATCTGGTGAAGATGCATCTGCGCTCGGTTTTAACGCACATGGTGGAGTTGGATGTATATCTGTAATAGCAAATGCTGCACCAAAATTATCAGCTGAATTCCAAAAAGCTATGCTACAGGGTGACTATAAAAAAGCTCTTATTTTACAAGATAAATTACTACCACTTCACAGAGCTACTTTTCTAGAACCAAGCCCCGCACCAATAAAATATGCGCTAAATAAATTAGGAAAATGTGTTAATGAACTGCGAGCACCTTTAGTAAAAGTAAATGAAAATACTCAAAAAATTATGGATAATGCATTAAGACATGCAGAATTATTAAATTAATATATGCAGAAATTAGTGAATCTAAAAAATCAGAAATTAATCGCTGATAACAAAAAAGCACGTTATAATTATTTTATAGAAGAAGAAATTGAATGTGGCATCGTTCTAGAGGGATCTGAAGTAAAAAGTATGCGTAGTGGTAGAGTAAGTATTCTAGAAAGCTACGCAAATATTGAACAACAGCAGCTCTGGCTAATAAATTGTAATATTCCAAATTATGAAAATGCTAAAATATTTAACCATGTAGAAAGAAGAAGAAGGAAATTACTAGTTAAAAAAAGAGAATTACTAAAGTTAATAAAAAATAAAGGACGTGAAGGTATGACTCTAGTACCTTTAAAACTATATTTTAATGAAGCAGGAATTGCCAAAATCCTAATTGGAATTGGTAAAGGTAAAAAAAATGTAGATAAAAGAGAAACAGAAAAGAAAAGGGATTGGAACATTCAAAAAGGACGTCTTTTAAGAAATAAACATTAGCTCATCTGAAATTAAGTTTAGAAAATACAAATAAATTAAGTACTTAAATTTAAATAAAATTATATGTTTTCTTTTTTTTGGAATAAAACGATTAAAAATCTAAATGGTATTAACGAAATAGTGATTAAAGAAAGCTTTACTAAGAAATCTGCTAAAGCAAGTGACACCCACAAAGGGGATATCCCAAACATACCCAGTATAGGAACTTGCTCTACAGCCCACGAAACATCATTTGAAGGTTCCAAAAAAATTAAAAAACCAGAAAACGCAACACTAAAGAAAATAAGGGTATCTAATGAAGAACCTACTATTGAAGATATTAATGGTGCTTTCCACCATCTTTCTTGTCTTAAATAATTAAAAATTGAAATATCTAATAAATGAGAAATTATAAAAGCTGTTGCAGATCCTAATGCTATTCTAAAAGTTACTAATGGTCCAAATTCACCTTGCAGTTGAGTCCCAACAAGTGAGCAAAATATACCTATAATAAAACCAAATAAGACCACCTTTCTTGCAGCAGTTAGACCGTAAAATCGATTTGTAATATCAGTAATAAGAAAAGCAAACGGATAGGTCAATGCTCCCCATGTTAACCAGTTACCCAATAAAAACTGGACTAGTATATTTGATACTAAAACTATAATTGACATTGTAATTATAGGCACAACTAAAGATTTTAAATTGATCATCTCTATTTTTAACAAATTGAATTTATAATTAAATTTTTGAAATCACTTTATCCCAAACTTTCGAAGCAAAATTTTTATTTTCAAACCTCTCTAACTCCTGCAGACCAGTAGGTGATGTAAGATTGATTTCAGTCAATTTTCCTCCAATGACATCTATACCAACAAAAATTTGTCCATTTTCTCTTAAATTGTTACCAATTTCATTGCAAATATTTATTTCGTCAACAGATAATTCTGTCGCAACAGCTCTCCCTCCAACATGCATATTAGATCTAATTTCACCTTTTTTGGGTATTCTATTAATAGCTCCTAAAATTTCACCATCTAAAAGAATGATTCTTTTGTCACCTTTACTTACTTCAGGTATAAACTCTTGGGCTATTAAGGGTTCCGAGGAGTTCATTTGAAAAAGTTCCATTAAAGAAACAAAATTTTTGTCATCATTATCTAATTTAAAAACACCAGCTCCACCGTTTCCATATAATGGTTTCAAAATAATTTCACCATATTGTTCCCTAAATTTCTGTATTACATCTATTTTACTGCTAATTATAGTAGCAGGCATTAAATGCGAATAGTTGAGTACTAATAATTTTTCTGGAAAATTCCTAACCCAAAAGGGATTATTAACTATAAGCGTTTTATTCCTTACAAAATCTAAGAGATATGTAGATGTCAAATAATTCATATTAAATGGGGGGTCTTGTCTTAACCATAGAACGTCTAAGTCATTTATAATATCAATGGTTTTATTCTCTATGATAGAAAAGGGTGGTTTGTCGTTCCTATTCAATTTAACAAAATTACCTTTTGCAAATATTTTGTTTCTACGATAGGTCAATTCATCGGGAAGATAGTGAAAAACTGAATATCCTCTATTCTGTGCTTCTTCAGCAAGACGAAAAGATGTATCTGATAAAGGATCTATATTTTCCAAGGGATCCATTTGAAAACCAACTCTTAGCATTAAAAACTCCAAAAAACGTTATTCAATTATTTAATATCTTCAAACCAAGATTATAAACTTCTTTTTTAGATAATGAATATTTTTTAGAGACAATCGCAATAGAATCCCTAAAAGTATTTTTCTTTAATAAATAAATCAGATCGGATTTTATTAAATTTAAATCAGGCTTAATATGTTCTTTTCTGTTAACAACTAATGTAAATTCACCTCTAAAATTATTTTCTTTCCTTAAAATTTTAATAATTGAATCAATTGTTCCACGTTTGTTTTCTTCAAAATTTTTAGTTAGTTCTCTGCAAACAACAATTTGCTGAGAATTACCAAAAATATTTCCCAAATCTTCTAAGGTATTTAATATCCTTTTTGGACTTTCAAAAAAAATTAAAGTAGAAGGAACTGATAACAAATCATTGAAAAAATTAATCCTTTGATTTTTTTTCACTGGTGGAAAACCTCCAAAAAAGAACTTGTCAGATGGTAACCCTGACTGACAAAGAGCTACTATAACAGAACAAGCTCCTGGTATACATATCACTTTGTAACCATCTCTTATAACTTGTCTCACTAATTTGTATCCAGGATCAGAAATTAATGGTGTTCCAGAATCACAACATAAGGCAATCGATTTATTTTTTTCTAGTTCAAGAATGTATTTTGATCTTACATCATCACCTGAGTTATCATTATATGAACTTATATTTCTTCCATTTAAATCAATATCCATTAAGTTCATTAATTTTCTTAAGACCCTAGTATCTTCAGCTAACAAAACATTTACGTTTTGTAGTACGTTAATTGCTCTAAACGTAAAATCAGAAAGTGTTCCAATTGGAGTAGAGATCAGGTATAAAGCAGGTTCTAATTTAGGAAAATTTATTTTCAATTTTTATAATCCTGAAGAATTTAAATATTTTTATTTATTTTATTCTATAGTACATAAATTATGAGAACTAAGAATTCATTTTATTTATAAACTGACTATAAACTATGACAAAGATTAGAGATCAAAGAAAGTATTACTTTTACATTATTTATTTAATATTTGTTACTATTTTAGTCGGGTGCGTTTCGAATATTGAAGAAAATTATAATTATAATGGTGTGACTGACACAAAAAGTAAAATTGGACTACTACTACCTGTTGGATCTAAAAATAGAGACTTATCATATTTAGGTAAAAGTTTAAGAGATGCTGCATTATTGGCTAAAGAAGATTTAGTTGATAGTTCGTTTGAAATGAAAACTTATGATACTTTAGGTAAAAGTAAAGAAGGTTTAATTGCCTTTAACCAAGCCTTAGAAGAAAAAAATGATATCGTCATAGGACCATTTGTTCCTATTATTGCGAAAGTAATTTCTAACAATTTTCCTTTTAATAATTTGAAAATTATAACTTTGTCTAATGATCCATCAATTAATGGTACAAATTTTTTATTATTAGGAGATACTATTACAAATAGAGCAAATAATCTTATTAAGTTTGCTGTTAATAATAATAAATATCGATTTGCATTAATAAATCCAACCAACAAACATAATAATGAAGTAATGAAAATACTTATTAATAAGATCAATATGAATAGAGGTGTAGTGACTTTTTCTGCAAATTATTCTGAAGATATAAGTGAAATATCTTATAAAGCTCAAACTATTAAACAAAAATTAAAAAGCACCGATACTGAAGTCATTATTTTTACAGGAACACCTGATCAACGAATGAAACATTTAGCAGCTGAACTTGCTGATATCACAAAAAGCAAAACAGAATCAGGTATTCAAATCATGGGTTTATCAAGTTGGAATAATTCTACTTCTATACTTTCTGAACCTGCATTCCAACATTCATGGTTTACCATGCCAGATTATAGATTTCGAAAATTTTATGAAAACAAATTTATAAAAAAATTTGGATATAGACCTCATCCAAAATCTAATCTTACATATGATGCTATTGCTGCTTTGGGAGTTTTAGAAAAAAATTTAAAAAATAAGAATATCAATCATTCAAACAAATTCGATGGTCTGTTTAATTCTAGTGGATTTATAGGAATTGATGGAATTTTTAGATTTAATTATGATAGAATTGCTGAAAAAGAATTATCTGTCATTCAGATAACTAATGGTCAACCAAAAGTACTAAAACAAGCAAGAAATAGTTTTCCATAAGTGATTAAAATTGAATATTGAATTAAAAAAAATATCTTTGAGCAAATCATTTCAAATGATGAACTCTTATTTAAAAGAAGAAAATATAATTGGGTGTATTGATTTAAATAACAATAATGAAATTAGAAGTAATACACTTGCTCAATTGAAGAGATTTAGAAAAAATATTTCTGGGAAGATAGAAGTAATACTAAAAAAAAATCCTTATTTAGCACCTGAGTCCCTTTCTGCATATACACTTATGAATGACACCATGATTCAGTCAGTTTCTAAAATTGTTACAGAATATATGTTCCCCTTAGTAAGCCCAACTAAAGGAGAATATATATCCGTAGTCGCATTAGGTGGGTATGCAAGGGCAGAGATGGCACCATATTCGGATATAGATCTCTTATTTTTAACACCCTACAAGCAAACAGCTTGGGGTGAAAATGTTATTGAAACGATTTTATATTTATTGTGGGATTTAGGCCTTAAAGTTGGTCACGCAGTTAGAAATATTGAGGAATGTTTAAGAATTGCCAAAAATGATATTACTGCTAGAACATCACTATTAGAAAATAGATTTCTATTTGGAAGTATTGAATTAGCTAATGAATTAAACAAAAGACTTTGGAAAGATATTTTTGAAAAATCTGCCCCTGAGTTTATTGAAAAAAAATTAGAAGAAAGAAATTTAAGACATAAAAAACAAGGATCTGAGAGATATTTGTTAGAACCTAACATTAAAGAAGGCAAAGGGGGGTTAAGAGATCTACAAACACTTTATTGGATTTCAAAATATGTTTATAAGATTTCAGATAAAAATGATTTAATTAACTATAAAATATTTACAAAAAATGATATGGAAATTTTCTTCAAGGCTGAAGATTTTTTGTGGACTATCAGATGTGCTCTTCATATTATCACCAAAAGAGCCAATGAAATATTAAGTTTTGATTTACAAGTACCATTAGCAAAGTCTTTAGGTTTTAAAAAAGGATCTGGTTTACTAGCTGTAGAAAACTTTATGCAAACATATTTTTTACATGCTAAAAATGTGGGTGAGTTAACAAGAATTTTACTTGCTAAAATGGAATCTTTACATGTAAAAAAAAATCCAAGTTTTGTATCAAAATTAAAAAATGCTATAACTGAAAATAACTTAAAGTTGGATAAAGGTTTTTTTATCTCAAACGGTCGCGTAGATGTAAATGATTCTATTAATTTTCTAAAAAATCCACTAAATCAAATAAGACTATTTCAAAATGGACTAAAAAGTAGAAGATTAATCCATCCAAATTCACTTCATTTAATTTCAAAAAATATAAACAATATTAACAAAAACTTTATAAAAGACCCTGAAGCAGCAAAAATTTTCATTGATGTCCTTCTGAATTATGGAGATCCAGAACGCGCTCTTAGAAGAATGAATGAAGTAGGTTTTCTTGGGAGATATATACCTGAATTTCAGAAAATCATAGGTATGATGCAATTTAATATGTACCATAAATATACTGTAGATGAGCATACTATTCAGTGTATAAAAATATTATCTCAAATTGAGCAAGGTTTTCTCACAGAAGATTTACCATTAGCATCAAAAATTTTAAAAGAGGGAGTTAATCGAAAAGTTTTATATATGGCTTTACTTCTTCATGATGTAGGTAAAGGAAGGCCAGAAGATCATAGCATTTTGGGATCAAAAATTTCAACTAAGGTTACAAAAAGACTTGGTTTTGAAAATCATGATATCAAATTAACATCATGGTTAATAAAAAACCACTTGCTTATGTCTGACATCTCTCAAAAGAGAGATCTATCAGAAGAAAAAACTATTCGTGATTTTGCTAATATTGTAAAATCTACAACAAGACTTAGGCTTCTTACAGTTTTAACCGTATGTGATATAAGGGGGGTTGGACCTGAAGTATGGAATAATTGGAAAGCTGTGATGATAAGAACTCTTTATTATAAAACAATAAATATTTTAAAAGAAAACTATGAAATTACTTCAAGACCAGAACAAATTCAAAAGGCAAAATCTGCTTTAAAGGATGAATTAAAACACTGGGGGAAAAAACAAATTGATACTGAAATTAATAGGCATTATGCTGGTTTTTATTTGGGTCTAACCACCCAAACACAAGCAATTTTTTCTAATCTTTCAAAAAATATTGATACATTATCCATCAATTCAAAAGTTGAAACTGATCTTGCAAGAGACGCTACCAAAATTTGTTTCTTGATTGAAGATCATCCAGGAATTTTTTCAAGACTAACTGGTGCAATTGCATTATCCGGTGCAAATGTAATAGATGCTCGAACCTATACAACTTCAGATGGCTTTGCTACTTCTGTCTTTTGGTTACAAAATAAAGAAGGTAAACCATTTGAGGAAAATAGGTTAAATAAATTAAATCAAACAATTAATGAAGCATTAAAAGGCCAAATTATTGCACGCGATATTTTGAAAGAAAAAGGAAAAATCAAAAAGAAAGAAAAAGATTTTATAGTGCCTACTAACATAACTTTTGATAATGAAGGTTCAGAAATACATACTATCATTGAAATTGAAACAAGAGATCGACTAGGTCTGCTGTATGACTTAGCTAAGACGCTAAGCAATAATTATATATCTATCTCTTCTGCTATTATTGCTACGTTTGGAGAACAAGCAGTGGATACCTTTTACGTAAAGGATCTATTCGGACTGAAATTACATTCCCTTAGCAAAAGAGAAAAATTAGAACATAAACTTAAAGAAGCTATTCAAGCTGGGACTTTAATAGACCATTATTAATTTTGATAATACTATGCACTTTAAATCCACTTTTTTAAAAAATTTTCTAACAGTAGGTTTATGGACTTTTGTTAGTCGCATATTTGGTTTTTGTAGAGATATAATGCTAGCCGCATTTCTAGGTTCAGGTCCTATAGGAGAGGCCTTTATTATAGCATTCTCCCTACCTAATATTTTTCGAAGATTCTTTGCCGAAGGAGCTTTTAATGCTGCATTCGTTCCAATGTTTAAAAAAAATATGCATAATAAAAAACAGTCCACTGAATTTACCAATAATACATTATCCACGATGATTTTGATATTATTTATCTTCACAATTATATCGATAATAATTATGCCTCTTCTAGTTTTTGCCATGGCAAGTGGTTTTGAAAATGATGAAAGGTTTGAAACTTCTGTTATTTATGGACGGATTACATTTCCATACATTTTTTTTGTTTCATTATCATCTTTATTTGCAGGAATATTAAATTCTTATGGAAAATTTGGAGTGGTTTCTGCAACACCAATTTTTTTAAATGTTTTTTTAATTTTTGCAATGATCCTATCCTACATTCTAGATTGGGAAGTAGGAATAATGCTTTGTATTTCAGTTCCTCTTTCTGGAATTTTACAACTGATAGTATTAATACATACAACTAGAAAGCTAGGATACTTTCCAAAGTTAAAATTACCAAAATTTAATGGAAAGATTAGAAAACTCCTTATAATTGCTTTACCAGCAGTTCTTACTGGTGGAGTAATACATATAAATTTGCTGGTAGGTAGACAAATCGCATCTTATTATGAGGGTGCAATCGCGTGGCTTAATTATGCAGATAGATTATATCAACTTCCTCTAGGTGTAGTAGGTGTGGCTTTAGGAAGTGTACTTTTACCAAAGTTATCTGAAAAAATTCAGTTAGATAATTCATCTGAGTTGCATAATGTCGTTAGCCATGCACTAAAAATAGCTGCTATTTTAATTTTTCCTGCCACAGCAGCTTTAATTATTTTACCAGTACCAATTATTACTGTACTCTTTGAAAGAGGAGAATTTTCTATCATAGACAGTAAAAATACTGCTTCAGCATTATCAATTTATGCTACTGGTTTGCCTGCATTTGTTTTACATAAAATATTTACTCCTATATTTTTTTCAAAGGGTGATACTAAAACTCCATTTAAGATTGCAGTTTTTTCTATGCTGGCTAATATAATATTAGCTATAAGCCTAATAGGTCATTTTGAATTTTTGGCTCCAGTTTTAAGTACAAGCATATCTAGCTGGATAATGGCTTTCGCACTATATTATAAATCAAAAAAACTAGGGTTTTATTTTGATTGGAAATTAATTAAGGAGATAATTATGATTTTAGTATCTACAATTATTCTTTCCTTAGTTCTTATTTTGGCTCAAAAAGAGTGGTTTTATTTATTAACTACTAATAATTTTAGTTTATTTTATTTGATTATACTAATTTCTGCTAGTAGTAGCATTTACTTTTTAACTTTATGGTTTTTTGGTATTTTAAAAAAAAATAAATAATAACCTAAATATTGCCTTTTGCTATTAAAAATATATTTATAAAAAATCTTATAAAGTTTGCGAAAGTTTAAAATATGAATGAAATTAAACACAAAAAAAGAATTTTCTCAGGTGTGCAACCTACTGGCAACCTTCACATAGGTAATTATTTGGGAGCAGTAAAAAATTTTGTTAAATTTCAAAGTGCTGGTAACGAAACATTATACTGTATTGTTGACTTGCACGCGATAACTGTATGGCAGGATCCAGAAGAACTTAGAAATTCAATCAGAGAGTTAGCAGCAACTTTCGTTGCTTGTGGTTTAGACTCAAATAAGTCAATTTTATTTAACCAAAGTCAGGTTAGTTCTCACTCTGAATTAGCTTGGGTATTTAATTGTGTTACAAGAGTTGGGTGGTTAAACAGAATGACACAATTTAAGGATAAAGCAGGCAAGAATAAAGAAAATGCATCAGTTGGACTTTATATCTATCCTTCTTTAATGGCCGCTGATATATTGGCGTATCATGCGACACATGTACCAGTAGGGGAAGATCAAAAGCAACATTTAGAATTAACTAGGGATATAGCTACTAAATTTAATAATGACTATAAAGTACCTAATTTTTTTCCTTGCCCAGAACCAATTATAGAAAAAACCTCTCCAAGAATTATGAGTCTAAGAGATGGTTCAAAAAAAATGTCTAAGTCTGAAACTTCAGATATGAGTAGAATAAACCTGACAGACGTTTCAGATCAAATAGCGTTAAAAATAAGAAAAGCTAAGACAGACCAAGATCCTATACCAGAAGATATTTCTGGACTTGCGTCTAGACCAGAAGCTAGCAACTTAATAAATATATATTCTTCCTTTAAAGAATGTGATGTACAAGAGGTTTTAAATGATTTTAGCGGAAAGCCTTTTAGTTTTTTTAAACCTAAACTCACTGAGGTAATTATAAATGAAATCAAACCTATTTCAAAAAAAATAAATGATCTTTTAAAAAATCCTGACCAGATAGACGATGTAATGAATAATGGCGCCCAAAAAGCTAGTGAAATTTCAAGCCCAATTATAGACTCTACTTTTAAAATTTTAGGTTTAAAAAAATAATTAAATCAATTTTAATTATCTTTATCTTCTTCCATATTGATATTTTGTTATTATAATGATGAGTTAAATCTATTTTATTTTACTGTGTTTAAGATTTTATTAAATATTGAAAGTCTCAATAATGAGAAAATTTTTAGTTGTAATGGATGATAGCCCTGAATTTGTAAATGCATTGCGTTTTGCAGCAATAAGAGCTTCTAAGACAGGTGGCCAAGTTGAAATTTTAGGAATAATTGCTCCCGAGGAATTTCAACATTGGATAGGAGTAGCCGAACAGATGCGATTTGAAGCAAAAGAGAGAATTAAAGAACATTTTAATATTTTTGCTGAAATCATAGAAAAAGAGGAAGGCATTATACCTGAGCTAGTTATAAGAGAAGGGGAAAAAGTAACACAAGTTTTAGAGCAAGTTAAAGAAGATCCTGAGGTTGGAATAATAGTACTAGGCGCCGGTATATCTTCTGAAGGACCTGGACCTCTGGTCACACAGCTAGTCGCGAGACAAGGCGGTAGTTTACCTGTACCTGTGACAATAGTTCCTGGATCTATGACGAAAGAAGCAATTATTTCAGTTTCATAAAAACTCTAGTTTAGAAAGATTCTAAATTTTGATTGATTCCTTTTAAACTTTGTTGCATAATAAAAAAATAATTGGAGAAATTAGAATGTTTATACAGACAGAATCCACACCAAATCCTGCAACTCTGAAATTTCTGCCTGGGCATACTGTTTTGCAGAATGGGACTGCAGATTTTCCTTCTAGCGCAAATTCAGACAAATCCCCACTGGCAAAAAGAATTTTTAGTGTTGAAGGCGTATCTGGTGTATTTTTTGGGTCTGACTTTATTACAGTAACTAAAGAAAGCGGTACTGAGTGGGAACATATTAAACCCGCCATATTAGGTGTTATCCTTGAACATTTCCAATCAGGAGAACCTACACTCCTCGAGGAAACTGCAGAAAAAAATCATATGGAACATGATGGTCCTGATGCAGAAATAGTAAATAAAATTAAAGAATTACTTGACACTCGTGTACGCCCAGCAGTGGCTCAAGATGGTGGTGATATAACTTTTCATGGATTTGAATCAGGAATTGTTTACTTGCATATGAAGGGAGCATGTGCTGGTTGTCCATCTTCAACAATGACATTAAAAATGGGCATAGAGAATCTCTTAAAACATTTTATACCAGAAGTGCAGGAAGTTAGACCAATCGCAGCTTAGACTTAACAATAATGTCTAATTTAAAGACTATATTGTCAATAGATACAGTACACCCATTATACTCCATAGCTATTATTAATTCTGATGATGTTGTGTCAGAAGTTTCTACCAAAAAAGATGAGAAACCTTCTGAACAAATAATAGAATTATTAGATAATTCACTTTTACAAGCAAATCTTGGAATGCATGACTTAGATTGTATTGCTGTAGGTGTTGGACCAGGTAATTTTACTGGTATTAGAGTAGGAATATCTTTTGCCAAAGGTATCGCTTTTGCTTTGAATATAAAGTGCTTTGGAATTAATAGATTTCAAACTTTAATTGATTCTGACCTTCCAACATTAGGAATTATTAGTGTAGGAGAAAATTTGTTCTACACCCAGATGTTTATTAAAAAGAAACCCATTTCAGATCCAGTTGAAGAAAATTTAATAAAAATACTTAATTGCAAATATGCTAAAGATACAATTATTTCAGGTGATCATGCTTTAATAATTTCACAAAAATTGGGCTTGAACTATGGAAAAGAAACAAGCATTTCTAAAGCATCAGAATTAGGTTTTTGTCTTAAGTATTCAGAAACTAACGGACTTATGCCTTCACCTATTTATGTAAAAGAACCTGACGCAAAATTACCTCTAGAACCAGCTCCCAAATTTTTATAAATTGATGGAAAATAAAGTTCTAAAATCTTTAGCAGATGAATTTTCAAATATACATTTAAAAAGTTTTAATCAACAGAACTTAAGGTTTTCTTCAAGATTTATTTTCTCTTTATTAATAAATCCCCAAATATCATATATTTATAAAAAAAATAAAGGATTTTGTATTTTTAGTATTAATAAAGAAGATGCCGAAATAATTACTATGGCAATAGTACCAAAATACCAAAATCATGGTATTGGATTTTTAATTCTGAATGAGCTTGAAGAGGTATTACTGAAATATAATTGCAAAAAAATTTTTTTGGAAGTTGCTTCAAATAACCTGATTGCTTTGCATTTATATAAAAAAGTAGGTTTCAAAAATTTTGGTATAAGAAAAAATTATTATAAAATCTTAAAAGATAAAAAAGTAGATGCGATTTTAATGAAAAAAGTTGTTAACTTAAAAAAATAAATATTTAAATATATTGGGAAACTGAATTCTTTTTATTGCACCCAATTAACAAAAGTCTCATAATTAGAAATTATTAAAAAGATTTATGAGGACTAGAAATGAATTTTGAAAAATTTTTAAAAATATCAAGTGGAGCATTAGCTGGTGTGCTACTTTTGGGGATAAACTCAGCTCATGCATTTACAGCATGTCAAGTAACTGATGTAGGTGGAGTTGACGATAAGAGTTTTAACCAGACCGCATGGAAAGGTGTTCAAGACGCCGTAGCTAAGCACGGTGTTGATTCCAAATTACTAGAATCCAAATCAGAAACCGACTATGAACCACATTTGAATTCAATGGTAAATGCTGGTTGTGATGTAATTATAGCAGTCGGATTTTTAATGGGCGAAGCTACAAAAAATGCAGCTGAAGCAAATAAAGATTCTAATTTCACAATAATTGATTTTGCATATGATCCTACAGTTCCAAACATCTTAGGACAGATTTTTGCTACTGATCAGGCTGCTTTTTTAGCTGGCTATTTATCAGCAGGAGTTAGTAAAACTGGTGTAGTAGGAACTTTTGGGGGAATAAATATTCCACCAGTAACTGGTTTCATGGATGGCTTTGCATGGGGAGTAAAACACTACAACAAAGTAAAAGGAAAAAATGTACAAGTGCTAGGTTGGGATCCTGACGCTAAGGAAGGTTTATTTACCAACAACTTTGATTCTACTGATGATGGTAAAGCATTTGCTCAAAACCTATATGATGAAGGTGCAGATATCGTAATGCCCGTTGCAGGTCCTGTAGGTTTAGGTTCAGCTTCTTTGGCTGATGAGCTTGGAAGCGATAAACTTAAAATTATTGGTGTAGATGGTGACTGGACACAAACTGATCCTGCTAGAAAAGGTGTGTATCTTACATCAGTATTAAAGAAAATGGATGTAACAGTTTTAAGTGTAATTGAATCAGTTAAATCTGGATCTTATTCTGGAGGTATTACAGTTGGAACATTAGAGAATGGGGGTGTAGGAATTGCACCTTACCATGATTTAGCGAGTGAAGTTTCCAGTGAATTGGCCTCAGAAGTAGAAACTCTACGAAAGGGAATTATATCCGGTTCTATCGTAATGAATAAATAAATTTTATAAAAAAACTGGGACGAAACAAACCTGTGAAATTAAAGTTAAATGAAATCAGTAAAAGTTTCGGCCCAGTTAAAGCTAACTCAGATATTAATTTAACTGTTGACTGCGGTGAAATCTTAGGTTTGCTTGGTGAAAACGGTGCAGGCAAAACCACGCTAATGAATATATTAACTGGTTTATATAAACCTGATAGTGGATCTATATTGATTGATAGCCAATTAAAAGAATTTCATAATCCTAGAGAAGCAAATAAAAATGGTGTAGGAATGGTTCATCAGCATTTTATGTTGGTACCAGTTTTTTCAGTTACAGAAAATATAATCTTGGGTGCTGAACCTACAACTATATTTAATAAAATAGATCTAACTAATGCTAAAGAAAAAGTATTAAAAATAAGTTCAGAATATAATTTGGATGTTGATCCTGACCAACTAATTGAAAAATTACCCGTTGGAATACAACAAAGAGTTGAAATTATAAAAATATTATTTCGAGATGCAGAGATTTTGATTTTTGATGAACCTACTGCAGTCCTTACTCCACAAGAAGTAATAGAATTTTTTGCGATAATTAAAAACTTAAAAAAGGCTGGGAAGGCTATTGTCTTCATTACGCATAAATTACACGAAGTATTAGAGGTATGTGATCGTATAAATGTTTTAAGAAGTGGGAAAATTGTAGGAGAAGAACTTCCAAAAAAAACAAATAATAAGAAATTAGCAGAATTGATGGTTGGTAGAAAAGTAAATCTTAAGACAAGTAGACAAATTGTAGAAAAAGGAGAGGTATTATTAGAAGTAAATAATTTAAGTATTTTATCAGAAAACAAAGAACCTTTATTATCAAATTTGGATGTAAAACTGCATAAAAATGAAATTCTAGGTATTGCTGGTGTTCAAGGAAATGGTCAAACGGAATTCATTGAAGCACTTACTGGATTAAGAAAAATATCAAGTGGGAAAATTTCTTATTTTGGTAAAGAATGCAAAAATTTTTCACCAAGAAAGATTCATCAACTAGGAGTTAGACACATACCAGAAGACAGACAGAAACAAGGGCTAATTGGTGATTTTTCTTTAACTGAAAATATTATCCTTAACACTTATTACGAAAAAAAATTTTCAAATAATATAGCTTTAAATTGGTCTAATGCTAAAAAAGAAGCAAAAAGGATTATTGAAAAATTTGATGTAAGAACAAACTCAGAAGAAATAATTGCAGATAAATTATCAGGAGGGAACCAGCAAAAACTTTTAATTGGTAGAGAGATGTCAAGATCAATTAATCTACTTATAGCATCTCAACCAACACGTGGTGTTGATGTTGGATCAATAGAATATATCCATAATCAAATTGTTATGGCTAGAAATAAAGGAATTGGAGTATTATTGAATTCCACTGAATTAGACGAAATTATTGCTTTATCAGATAGAATAATTGTATTCTATGAAGGTAGAGTAATTGCAGAATTTCCATCTAATGCAGACCCAAATATAATTGGACTTGCGATGGCTGGGGTAAATTAATAGTGAAATTTTTTATTTATTTAAGTAATTATTTTTCTAACCGTGAAACTATTCAAGAAATTATTCTTATACCAGTTATTGCAACTTTATTGGCTATATTCCTAGGTTTACTATTATTAATCGTCTCTGGATCAAGTACTCAAATAGCGCTAACAGCATTAGTAGCATTGTTTACTGGCTCTTTTGGTTCGTTATCAGCTATATCGGAAACATTAACTGCTGCTACACCATTAATTTTTGCTGCTTTAGGAATAGCTGTAGGTTTTAGAGCAGGATTATTTAATATAGGAGCAGAAGGACAAATTATACTTGGTGGTATGGCAGCTGTTGCAATAGGTTTTAGTTTTCAATTACCCTTTTTTCTTCACTTACTATTTCTTCTTTTAGCTGGTGCGTTATTAGGTGCTTGTTATGCGTTTATTTCAGGATGGCTTAAAGCCACAACCGGAGCTCATGAAGTTATTACTACTATTATGCTAAATTTAATTGCCTACAGATTACTTGATTTTTTTCTCAGAATGCCTGCTATACAAAAAGAAGGAAGAAATGATCCTATATCAAAATCAATTTTTGAAACAGCAGAATTACCAAGAATTTTAAATTATTTAGATCCAAATCTGAGAGTGCATATGGGATTTATTATAGCTATAATAGCCGTAACTTTTGTATATTGGTTAATTTTTCATACAACTATTGGATATGAATTTAGAGCCGTAGGTAAGAACTTAGATGCATCAAAATATGGTGGGATAAATTCTTCAATGACTATAATAGTCGCAATGAGTTTGGCTGGTCTGTTGGCAGGGCTTGCTGGAGCTACTCAAATATCTGGAATCCTAGGTAGAGCCACACCTGGTTTTTCCGCCGGTATTGGATTTGACGCAATTGCAGTAGCTTTGTTAGGTCGAGCACACCCAATTGGAGTACTATTTTCGAGCATACTTTTTGGAGCTCTAATAGCTGGAGGAAGAGCAATGCAAGTTTCCGCTGATGTAAGTTTAGACCTAATTACAGTTATTCAAGCTTTGATTATAATATTTATTGCAGCTCCAATTTTGATAAGAAAATTGTTTCCTTGGGTTTTTAAATAAGATTACTAAATGATGAACAATTTAAATAAAGATAAATTTGATAATATTAAAACCAAAAAGTCCCTGATAATTGGATTATCTCTAATTTTTTTTGGATTTGTTATTTATTTATTTTTTGGCCTTGGTGTTGAAGGACAGGCAACTTTTAGACTGTCCAGACCAACTGATCCATTTGCTCTTCCTAATTTAATTTTACCAGCCCATAGTTTTATTGGTCTATCAGCATTATTAATTGCTTTTTTTGGTGGCAGAATAATTATTAAAGCCCCCAAAAATTTTACAATCTTTATGGCCTTAAGCTTTTTTTTGGCAATAGCAGCTTTTTTAGTTTGGGCAACAGCAGGTAAATCATTTTCACTAACTGGAATGTTACAAGCCACTGTAGTAAGAGCAGTTCCAATTGCTTTAGCTGCAATGGCAGGAATAATGTGTGAAAGAGTAGCTGTAATAAACATTGGTATAGAAGGAATGCTGTTAGCAGGTGCATTTGCTGGAGCTCTTTTTGGCTCTATTTTTGGTAATTTAATTGGATTAATTTTGGCTATTTTAGTAGGTGGAGGGTTCGGGTTCATATTAGCAGCACTGGTTGTAACATTTCGTGTAGACCAAATAATTGCTGGAGTTGCAATTAACATTTTTGTCCTTGGAATTACAAGTTTTTTAACAAACCACTTATTAAAAAGTAATCCTGAGCTTAATGATGCACCAATTTTTAAATCAATACATATACCTTTTCTTAGTGAAATTCCTGTTTTAGGCTCAGTGTTTTTTAAACAGAATATATTTGTATACTTTTGTATTTTTATTGTGTTGATAAGTACTTATTATTTATTTAAAACTGCTTATGGTTTACGAGCAAGAGCTGTAGGAGAACATCCAAAAGCTGCTGAAACTCTTGGCATAAGCGTTATTAAAACTAGATTTAATCATGTAATCATGGGAGGAATGATTGCTGGGTTTGGGGGTGCATGGTTTACCCTCGGTAGCGTTGGACGGTTTGATGAAGGGATGACTGGAGGTAGAGGATTTATTGGGCTAGCTGCTATGATTTTTGGCCGTTGGCATCCTGTTGGGGCACTATTCGCTGCTCTTCTATTTGGCTTTGCAGATTCACTACAGCAAAAATTAGCTATATTAAGAACTCCTATACCAAGTGAGTTTTTAGCCATGGCACCTTATTTGGTAACAATTATTGTGGTAGCTGGAATAGTTGGAAATGCGAAACCACCTCAGGCAATAGGTAAAGCTTATGTTAAGGAAAACTAATGTCTGCAAAATTAAAAATTAAAGATATTAAAAAAATTGTTGGGATTAATGTAGTAAAAACCGGATTCATTCTTGGATCCGGCTTAAGTAATGCAATACCTTTAAAAGATAAAATTATTATTGATTACAATGATATAGATGGTTTTAATCTTCCATCTGTTACGGGTCATTCTGGAAAACTAGTTATAGGTACCTTAAAGAAAAAATCTTTCGCTATCTTAAGTGGTAGAACACATTTCTATGAAAATGGAAAAGCTGATACAATGAGAACCCCTATAAAGATTCTTAAAGATTTAGGAGTTGAAAAACTTGTTCTCACAAATGCAGCAGGATCACTAAGAAGTGATTTACCAACTGGGTCAATAATGATCATAAAAGATCATATAAATTTTTCAGGGGTAAACCCACTTATAGGAGAAAATTCAGAAGAACGTTTTGTAAATTTAACTTCAGCTTATGATAAAGATATTAATAACATGATTTTAGAATCAGGAAATGAAAATAATATAAAAATAAAGGAAGGAGTTTATGCCTGGTTTTCAGGACCGTCTTTTGAAACACCCGCAGAAATTAAAGCTATACGATATTTAGGAGCTGATGTAGTTGGAATGTCAACTGTTCCTGAAGTAATATTAGCTAGATACTTTAAAATAAAAGTTGCAGGCATATCAGTAATTACAAATATGGCTGCAGGGCTTAGTAAGGAATACATAAGTCATGAACAAACCAAGGAAATAGCCAAATTAAGCGAAAAAAAACTTTCAAATATTTTAATATCTTTATTGCGAAAAATATAATAAAGGCGTAATTGATTTTGGATATATTTTGATAGATCTATTTATCCAGGTTTAAATAATGCAAATTTACCTACCCATTGCAGAAATTTCAGTAAATATTTTCTTATTAATTGGATTAGGTGGTATTGTTGGAATACTCTCTGGCATGTTTGGAGTAGGTGGTGGCTTCTTGATGACACCTCTTTTATTCTTCATTGGGATCCCCCCGGCTATCGCTGTTGCAAGCGAAGCTAACCAAATACTTGGTGCATCTTTCTCTGGAGCTATAGCGCATTTTAGAAGGAAAAATGTTGATTTAAAAATGGGCTGTCTTTTGATTTTAGGAGGAGTATTAGGCTCTATTTTCGGAGTTGAAATATTTAGAATTTTCAAAGGTATGGGACAGTTAGAACTGATCATAAAACTTTGTTATGTAATTTTTCTTGGAGTAATAGGAATAATAATGTTTTTTGAAAGTTTAAAAGCTCTTAGCTATAAATCAAGAAATATAAAAATAAGAAAAACGCGTCATCACTCCTGGGTACAAGGTCTCCCTCTCAAAATGCGTTTTCGGGCGTCTAATTTATATATTAGTTCCATACCAGCAGTGCTCATAGGTTTTTTTGTAGGTATTTTAGCATCGATAATGGGAATAGGTGGAGGATTCATAATTGTACCTGCTATGATTTATATTTTAGGAATGCCAACTAAAGTTGTAGTCGGAACTTCATTATTTCAAATAATTTTTGTGACAGGTGTAACAACATATTTGCATGCAGTAAAAAATTTCAGTGTTGATATTGTATTGTCCTCTTTACTTTTAGTTGGTGGAGTAATTGGAGCTCAATTAGGAGTTAGAATAGGTTTAAGATTAAAAGCAGAGCAACTAAGAATATTGTTAGCTATACTGGTGTTATCTATGTGTTTAAAAATAACGTTAGAATTTTTTATAACTCCTTTAGAATTTTATAGTCTTGTAAGGAATATATAAAATGAAGCTATTTTATAAATTAGTAATAATTATATCTATTTATAATTTATCTTCTATATCTGCTAGAAGTGCAGAAGTTCCCCCAAGTCTTGTTACAGATTTAAGTAAAAAGGTAATTTCTATTAATGTGAGTTTTTCAGGCAGTAAGTTTCATATTTTCGGTGCAATTAAGAAATATGCTTCTCAGATTTCGCCAATTGATCAACCTCCTTTTGACATTGTAATTGAAGTAATTGGTCCACCAGTAGAAATGAATATATTCAAAAAAGAAAAAAAGTATGGTTTTTGGATAAATAAAAAAATTCAAAATTTAAATAGTATGCCAAGTTTTTATTCTATCTCAGGAACTAAGTCTCTAGAGGATTTATTACCAATAAAAACCCAAAGATCTTACGAAATAGGTATTTCTGAACATATAAATTTGTCAGACGGTAAATTAAAAAAGGAATTCATTGATCACATTATATCAATTGGAAGAGCTAAAAAACAATATAATCTTAATAATACACCCATCACATTATTGGAAAATACTCTTTTTTCAAATGAAATTGATTTTCCAACTAACCTTTATGAAGGAAATTATAAAGTAAAAATACATTTAATTCGCTTTGAAGAAGTTTTAGCAACAAAACAAGATATTATTTATGTAAAAAAAATTGGTGTTCAAAATTGGATTAACTATTTGGCCTATCAAAAACCAGAATTGTATGGAATAGCCTGTATAATAATAGCTATAACTTTTGGTTTTGGAGCTTCCCTAGTTTTCAGAAAAAAAGTATAAAATATAATTAAATTAAATAGCTAAAATTATTTCTGCTTAATTCTACTATTCTTTTCAACCATCATTTTTTTTATTTCTGCTATGGCTTTTGCAGGGTTTAAGTTTTTTGGGCACGTTCTAGCGCAATTCATTATTGTATGGCATCTATATAACTTAAAAGAATCCTCTAATTCATTTAATCTTTCATCTCTTGTTTCGTCCCGACTATCTACTAACCACCTGTAAGCATGCAAAAGGGCTGCAGGTCCAAGATACTTATCACTATTCCACCAATAGCTTGGACAAGAAGTAGAACAGCAAGCACACATTACACACTCGTATAAGTCGTCTAATTTTTTTCGTTGATCTACAGATTGCTTCCACTCGTCTTCTGGAGTTTCTGTCTTTGTTTCTAACCAAGGCATTATACTTGCGTGCTGTTTATAAAAATTAGTTAAATCAGGAACTAAATCTTTAATAACTGGCATATGGGGTAGTGGATAAATTCTGACGTCACCTTTAACTTCATTCAAACCACGCGTGCAAGCCAGTGTGTTTACACCATCAATATTCATAGCACAGGAACCACAAATACCTTCCCTACACGACCTACGAAAAGTAAGTGTTGAATCAATTTCTTCTTTTATATAAATGAGAGCATCCAAAACCATAGGACCACTATCATTTGAATCTATGTAATAAGTATCAACTCTTGGATTACTTTGATCATCAGGATTATATCTGTATATCTTAAATTTTCTCAAGTTTTTTGCAGAATTCTTTTTTTTATCCCAAACTACTCCATCTGAAGATATCCTTGAATTTTTTGGGAGTCTTAATTCAACCATTTTTTTTCCTTATTATATTATTATGTTTATAAACTAAAAGACATTATGCATTGCTTATATACTTCATTAGGATCTCTACCCGCTATATAGTCACTACTCATAGTTATACCAATTTGGTACTTAGGACCTTCACTACCCGTAGCCAAAGATAAATTTGTAGTAGGTTTTGTAGCTTCAATTTTTTTCTTTTGGCAAATACTTTCAATTTGTTTTTGTGTTAGAGGTTTAGGTTGACTTGCAGCACAACCAATCAAAAAACAAAAACTTATAGTGATTAATATTTTAACTAAATTGGCCATCTATACTAATAAACCCTTGCCTTTGGCGCAATTTTATTGGTGTTTATACCACCTTTAGACTCCATTGTTAACGGTTTGGTATGTACTTTTCTATATTTTAGTAAAACCTTATTTTTTTGATCAACGGATGCCAGGGTATGTTTTCTCCATTTCATATCATCTCTATCAGGATAATCCTCATGAGCATGTGCCCCACGACTTTCTTGCCTAGCTTCAGCTGAAAAAATAGTTGTTAAAGCATTGGGCATAAGGTTTGTTAGTTCTAAAGTTTCCATTAAATCGGAATTCCAAATCAATGACCTATCTTTCACTGATAAATCTTCCAAACCAGAAGAAACAGCCTCCATTTTTTTGCATCCTTCAGCCAAAGTTTCTTTAGATCGAAAAACTGCTGCATCTTCTTGCATAACTCTTTGCATATTTTTTCTTAATTCTGCAGTTGATGTATTTCCCTTAGAATGACGTAACTTATCAAATCTTTCCATTGCCTGATCGCAAGAATTAAAATTTAAAGGTCGATTAGAACTTTCTTTATTCACAACTTCTTTTGCTCTTATAGCTGCAGCTCTGCCAAAAACCACTAAATCTATCAGACTATTAGATCCTAACCTATTTGCTCCATGCACTGATGCACATCCTGCCTCACCAACTGCCATCAATCCAGGCTGAACTAAATCTTCATTTTCTTTGCTAGGATTTAAAACTTCACCCCAATAATTGGTCGGGATTCCTCCCATATTATAATGAACTGTAGGTAATACAGGAATAGGCTCTTTGGTTAGATCAACTCCTGCAAAAATTTTCGCACTTTCTGAAATTCCAGGTAATCGCTCTGCTAAAGTTTTTTCTGGCAAATGATCCAAGTGTAAATGTATATGATCTCCTCTTTCACCTACACCTCGACCTTCCCTAATTTCAATAGTCATGCATCTGGAGACAACATCTCTGCTAGCCAAATCTTTGTAAGTTGGAGCATATCTTTCCATAAATCTTTCTCCATCCGAGTTTGTGAGATAGCCTCCTTCACCTCTTGCTCCTTCTGTAATCAAACATCCAGCACCATAAATACCTGTTGGATGGAATTGTACGAATTCCATATCTTGCAATGGTAGGTTTTGTCTCGCAATCATACCATTACCATCCCCAGTGCAAGTATGAGCTGAAGTTGCAGAAAAATATGCTCTACCATAACCACCAGTAGCAAGAACTACCATTTTAGCATTAAATCTATGAATAGTACCATCATCCAATTTCCAGGCTATTATACCCTGACACTCTCCATCTTCAGTCATAATTAAATCAATGGCAAAATACTCAATAAAAAACTCTGCGTTATTTTTTAATGATTGACCATATAAAGTATGCAAAATAGCATGACCTGTTCTATCCGCTGCAGCACATGTTCTTTGAACTGGTGGACCTTCACCAAATTCAGTTGTGTGTCCACCAAAAGGTCTTTGATAAATTTTACCTTCTTCTGTTCTAGAAAAAGGTACTCCATAATGCTCTAATTCATAAACTGCTTTTGGAGCTTCTCGAGCTAAATATTCCATTGCATCAACATCACCTAACCAATCTGAACCTTTTACAGTATCGTACATGTGCCAATGCCAGTGATCTGGTCCCATATTTGATAGAGACGCAGCAATACCTCCCTGTGCAGCTACGGTATGACTTCTAGTTGGAAAAACCTTGCTTATACAAGCAGTTTTGAAACCTTGTTCTGCCATTCCTAAAGTAGCTCTTAATCCAGAGCCTCCTGCCCCAACCACTACTACATCGTAAGTATGATCAACATATTCATATGAATTCATTAGTTACTCCTAAATTCAAAACCGATACAAAAAAATAAAAGCTATTGTTATTATTAGAGTTAGAAACCAACATAAAATTTTTAGTGTTTTTAATGTAGAGTTCCTAAGATGTGTCTCATGAATATAATCTTCTAATACAACTTCAATACCTTGATAAAAATGCCAAATGCTTATCGTAATAAATAAAAAAGCAACACATAAATGAAATGGATTTTTATAATTTGATATAACATCGTCATATGAAAGAGTAGAAACATTTAAGAAATTATAAAAAAATAATAATGTCAAAGGTATCAGTAAGATTGAAGATACTCTTTGTTTTATCCAATGCCTAGTGCTAGCTATATTGTGACCCATTTTCGTACTCCGCAATAAATTCAAATTAATAGGCTTGTTACAACAAAAATAAATGTCAAAGCTAAAATTGAATAAGAACTTAATTCCACCCATTTAAGGTTAAAGCCATAACCCATATCCCAAAATAAGTGTCTAATCCCAGCAAAAAAATGGTACCAAATACCGCAAAGTGAAAAAAACATAATTAATTTGCCAATAATAGAATTAAAGTAAATTGAAAAAACTATAAATATTTCTTCACCAAAAATTAATGATATAAAAAAACCTATTAATATTAAAAGGGTTATAGATAAGGCTATACCAGTAATTCTATGCAATATAGAAAGTACAGAGTTTAATTGGGGCCTATATATAGTTAAGTGAGGGGATAAAGGACGATTTTGCATATTTTTACACATTTTGTATTATTTCAATTCGATTTAATAGTTGAATAGAATAAATGCAATGTGATTAATTGTCACCAAAGAACTTTGAAAAATCTTGAAGACTGATTTTTTCAGTTAATATTACAATTAAGTTATTATTTTTAGATCAAAATTTTTTTTATCTTTACTACAATCATCTCTAGTTTATTAGTATATATAAAACTAATTAGCTTTTTGATTCTATACCAAAATTCATTAATTCATATTGATTGGGCTCTACTTAAATAATTTTAATTTAAATCACCATTATAGGAAAAAAAATGAAAAGAAATAAAATTGCATTGATTGGTTCAGGTCAGATTGGAGGTACATTAGCTCATCTAGTAGGACTAAAAGAATTGGGAGATATTGTTTTATTTGATATAGCTGATGGAATACCTCAGGGTAAGGGACTAGATATTGCTGAAAGCTCTCCAATAAGTACCTTTGATACAAATATAATTGGTACTAGTTCTTACGAAGATATTAAAGATTCAGATGTTTGTATTGTAACAGCTGGAGTACCACGCAAACCGGGAATGAGTAGAGATGATTTACTTAGTATTAATCTAAGAGTGATGAAATCTGTTAGTGATGGTATCAAAAAATATGCTCCAAATTCTTTTGTTATCTGTATCACAAATCCGTTAGATGCAATGGTTTGGGCTTTACAAAAATATTCAGGATTACCACCAGAAAATGTTGTAGGTATGGCAGGCGTTTTAGATAGTGGAAGATTTTCATATTTTCTTGCTGAGGAGTTTAATGTATCAGTGAAAGATGTTCAAACTTTTGTACTTGGTGGTCATGGAGATACAATGGTGCCTTTAGTTAGGTATTCTACAGTTGGAGGCATTCCAATTCCTGACTTAGTTAAAATGGGATGGTCTTCCCAAAAGAAGATAGATCAAATCGTACAAAGAACTAGAGATGGAGGTGCAGAAATTGTAGCATTACTAAAAACTGGTTCTGCTTTCTATGCACCAGCTGCCTCAGCAATTAACATGGCAGAGTCATACTTGAGGGATCAAAGAAGAATTATACCATGTGCAGCAAATCTCAGTGGACAGTATGGATTTAAAGATATTTATGTAGGTGTTCCCACAATTATTGGTAATAAAGGTGTAGAGAAAATAATTGAAATAAATCTAAATGAAATAGAGAAACTAAATTTTTCAAAATCTATAGACTCTGTTAAAAATCTTATTGATGCCTGTAAAAAAATTGATCAGGAACTTTAAAGAAAAATGATATTTAAATTTGTGATCACAATAAATTATATGTGATCACAAATTTAAATTTTTTGTTACTTTTATCCCCTTTTTTAAAAAAACAACTTCAAAAGGTATTTAATGACTGCAAAGATTAGATAATTTTATTTAACAATAAATTTACTAATCTTTAGGTGAGAAAATGAATATCCATGAATATCAAGCAAAACAATTTTTGAGAGAATATGGAATCCCAGTTTTAGATGGAAGAATTATTTATAAAGCAGAGGAGGCCAAGACGGCGGCGGGAGAATTGGATGGACCATTATGGGTTATTAAGGCTCAAATACATGCTGGTGGAAGAGGAAAAGGTAGGTTTATTGAAGAAAGTGCTGGAGTTGAAGGTGGGGTTAGACTTGCAAAATCAGCATCAGAAGCTGCAGAACAGGCACAAAAAATGCTTGGAAGAACTTTAGTAACCAAACAAACTGGACAATCTGGAAAAGAAGTTAGAAGAATATATATTGAAGATGGTTGCCAAATATCTAAAGAGTTTTATCTAGCTGTATTAATCGATAGGACAACTTCTAGAATAGCATTTGTAGCTTCTAAAGAAGGTGGCATGGATATTGAGGAAGTTGCCGCCAAAACTCCAGAAAGAATAATCAAATTTACAGTTGATCCAGCTTCAGGACTATCTAGTTTTCACGGTAGAAGAGTTGCATTTGCACTAGGTTTAGAGGGAAAACAAATTAAACAATGTGTACATTTAGTTCAAACTCTATTCAAATTATTTAATGAAAAAGATTGTGAGATGTTAGAAATAAACCCTCTAATTCTTACTCAAGACGAAAAATTACTATGTTTAGATTGCAAAATGGGTTTTGATAGTAATGCAATGTATCGACAACCTTCTGTACTTGCATTTCATGACGAAACTGAAGAAGATCCAAAAGAACTGGCTGCTTCTAAATTTGACCTAAATTATATTGCCCTAGATGGTGAAATTGGGTGTATGGTTAATGGAGCAGGACTGGCAATGGCCACAATGGATATAATTAAATTATTCGGTTCTGAACCAGCAAATTTTTTGGATGTAGGCGGTGGTGCTACTAAAGATAAAGTAACTGAAGCTTTTAAAATTATAACCTCTGATAAAAATGTTAAAGGAATTTTAGTAAATATTTTTGGAGGGATAATGAGATGCGATGTTATTGCAGAAGGGGTTGTAGAGGCTGTCAAAAATGTTGGTCTTTCAGTTCCTTTAGTCGTCAGACTCGAAGGTACAAATGTAGAAAAAGGTAAAGATATAATAAATAAAAGTGGGTTAAATGTAATTGCTGCAGATAATCTTTCTGATGCTGCAAAAAAAATTGTTTCAGCAGTGAAAGGTAATTAAAATGTCAATATTTATAAATAAAAATACAAAAGTAATTTGCCAAGGTTTCACAGGTTCACAGGGAACTTTTCACTCTCAGCAAGCTATCGACTATGGTACTAATATGGTGGGGGGTGTTACACCTGGTAAAGGTGGAGAAAAACATTTAGGTTTACCTGTTTTTGATACAGTTTATGATGCAAAATTTAAAACCAAAGCCAGTGCCACAGTAATTTATGTTCCTCCACCATTTGCCGCAGATGCAATACTTGAAGCTATTGACTCTGAAATAGAAACAATTGTGTGTATTACTGAAGGAATACCCGTTATAGATATGGTAAGAGTAAAGAGAGCTTTACATGGTTCAAAATCACGTTTGATAGGACCAAACTGTCCAGGTGTAATTACTCCTGAAGAGTGCAAAATCGGGATTATGCCAGGACACATTCACAAAAAAGGAAGTGTAGGGGTAGTTTCAAGATCTGGGACACTTACTTATGAAGCAGTTGCTCAAACTACAGAAATAGGATTGGGTCAATCCACATGCGTTGGAATAGGAGGAGATCCTATAAAAGGAACAGAGCATATTGATGTTCTTGAATTATTTTTATCTGATAATGAAACTAAAAGCATTGTATTAATTGGAGAAATTGGAGGAACTGCAGAAGAGGAAGCAGCTCAATTTATTAAAGATGAAAGAAAAAAAGGTAGATCAAAACCTATTGCAGGATTTATTGCAGGAATTACTGCCCCCCCTGGCAGAAGAATGGGTCATGCGGGTGCAATAGTTGCTGGCGGCAAGGGTGGAGCTTCAGATAAAATTGAAGCAATGCGATCTGCAGGAATTATTGTTACTGAAAGTCCTGGAGAACTTGGAACAGCAGTAAGTACTGCAATTAAAAATTTTAAATAATAGTGAAGATAAAAATAGGTAAAAGATGAGTAAAGCTACCAACAATTTGACAGAAATAGTAAATAGCTTGGATATAAATAGTCTACAAAATTTGGAACAGATGTATGATACATATATATCTAACCCTCAAATATTACATGAAAAATGGATTACAATTTTCAAAAACCTTTCTCACGAAATTCCGAGTTCTAAAGAAGAAATAAAAATAAAACCTTCATGGTTCAGACGAGATTGGCCTCCAACTAATATTACTGAAGAAATAGCAGCATTTGATGGACAGTGGGGCGAGTGCAGTAATCTTGATGAGAATAAAAAAATTAATAATAAAGTTATTAAGTCAAAAAAATTTGATATGAAAACATCAGTACTAGATAGTATAAGGGCATTAATGTTTATTCGTGCCTACAGGGTCAGAGGACATTTAGCTGCAAATCTAGACCCACTTAGTTCAACTGAAACAAAAGTATTAGACCCAGCATTAGATCCTAAAACATATGGATTTAATTCAGAAGATATGAATAGACAGATTTACTTAGATAAAGTTTTAGGTCTTGAAGAAGCATCGATGAATCAAATATCACAAATTGTTAAGAAAACTTACTGCGGTACTTTCGCACTTCAATATATGCATATTTCTAATGCTGAAGAATCTGCTTGGTTAAAGGAAAGAATTGAAGGATTGGGTAAGGAAATAGAATTTACTCAAAAAGGTAGAAAAGCAATTCTTAATAAGCTTATAGAAGCAGAAGGATTTGAAAAGTTTTTACATATTAAATATATGGGAACCAAAAGATTTGGATTAGATGGTGGAGAAGCAGTAATACCGGCAATGGAGCAAATCATTAAAAGAGGCGGTAATCTTGGCGTAAAAGAAATAATTATTGGCATGCCTCACAGAGGACGTTTATCAATTCTAGCAAATGTAATGAGGAAACCATACAGAGCAATTTTTAATGAATTTCAAGGTGGTAGTTACAAACCAGAGGAAGTTGAAGGATCTGGTGATGTAAAATATCACCTTGGAGCATCATCTGACAGAGAGTTTGATGGAAATAAAATTCACTTGTCTTTAACAGCTAATCCAAGTCACTTAGAAGCTGTAAACCCTGTAGTTTTAGGAAAAGTAAGAGCAAAACAAAATCAACTTGATGATAGCAATAGAGTACAAGTTTTGCCTGTTTTACTACATGGTGATGCTGCATTTGCTGGACAAGGTATCATTTCAGAATGCTTTGGACTATCAGGATTAAAAGGACATAAAACTGGTGGTACTATACATATAATTGTTAATAATCAAATTGGGTTTACAACTGCACCACATAATTCAAGATCTTCTCCATATCCAACTGACATAGCTTTAATGGTAGAGGCTCCAATTTTTCATGTAAATGGTGATGACCCAGAAGCTGTGGTTCATGCAGCAAAAGTAGCGACGGAATTTCGACAAAAGTTTCATAAAGATGTTGTTATAGACGTATTTTGCTACAGAAGATTTGGACATAATGAAGGTGATGAACCAATGTTCACGCAACCAAAGATGTATGCAAAAATAAAAAAACATAAAACTACTTTACAGCAGTACTCAGAGAAACTTATTATGGAAGGCTTAGTACCAGAAGGTGAAATAGAAGACTTAAAAACAAATTTTCAAAAATTTCTTTCTGAAGAATTTGAAAGTTCAAAAAGTTATAAACCTAATAAAGCTGATTGGTTAGATGGCAAATGGTCTGGACTAGGACAATATACAAAAGAGGCTGTAGTAAAAGATGGCCAATATCAAAGGGGCAAAACCTCTATTTCAATTCAAAAATTTAATGATATTGGGAAAGCGTTAACTAAAATTCCAAATGAGATTAATGCTCACAAAACTGTGAAAAGAATGCTTGATAATAAGCAAAAGCAATTAACCTCAGGTAAAAATATTGACTGGGCTACAGCTGAAGCTCTAGCCTTCGGATCACTATTGGTGGAAGGTTATCCTGTTAGATTATCTGGTCAAGACTGTACAAGGGGTACTTTTAGCCATAGACATAGTGCTGTCATTGATCAATTAACAGAAGAGCGATACTATCCTTTAAATAACATTTCAAAAAATCAAAAACACTATGAAGTAATAGACTCTATGCTATCTGAATATGCTGTTTTAGGCTATGAGTATGGTTATTCCCTAGCAGAGCCAAATTCATTAACAATTTGGGAAGCTCAATTTGGTGATTTTACCAATGGAGCACAAATAATGATTGATCAATTCATTTCGTCTGGTGAAAAAAAATGGTTGAGAATGTCAGGATTGGTGATGCTTCTCCCTCATGGTTATGAGGGGCAGGGTCCTGAACATTCATCAGCACGGTTAGAAAGATTTTTACAAACATGTGCTGAAGATAACTGGATTATAGCTAATTGCACAACACCATCAAATTATTTCCATATTTTAAGAAGGCAATTGTATAGGAGCTTTAGAAAACCATTAGTTATAATGAGTCCAAAATCTTTGCTTAGAAATAAACGTGCTGTATCTAGTAAAGAAGATTTTGTAAACGGTTCTACTTTTCATAGGGTTCTTTGGGATGATGCTGAAAAAGGGAATTCAACAACAAAATTACAGAAAGACTCAAAAATTAAAAGAGTGATTATTTGCTCGGGTAAAATCTATTTTGATCTTTTAAACGAAAGAGAACAAAGGGAAATTTCTGATATATACTTATTAAGACTTGAACAATTTTATCCGTTCCCAGCATTATCATTTATTAAAGAATTAAGTAGATTTAAAGATTCAGAATTTGTGTGGTGCCAAGAAGAACCCAAAAATCAGGGGGGATGGTCATTTATTGAACCTAATTTGGAATGGTCCTTAAATAGAGTTCAGGCCAAATATAAAAGAGCGAGATATATTGGAAGAGCTGCAGCTGCTTCACCTGCAACTGGTTTAGCTACACAGCATAAAAAACAGCAAGAAATGATAATTAATGAAGCACTTACTATTGATTGAGGTAAAAAATGACTGAAATACGTGTACCTACCCTAGGAGAAAGTGTAACTGAAGCAACTGTTGCAACATGGTTTAAAAAGCCCGGTGATTCAGTAGCTATCGATGAAATGTTATGCGAATTAGAAACTGATAAAGTCACAGTTGAAGTACCTTCAACTGTTTCGGGAATACTTTCAGAAATAGTTGTCCATGAAGGTGAAACTGTAGGACTTGATGCAATACTAGGAATAATTTCGAAAGGTGACATTCAACCAACTAAAAATAATAATGATGATCAAAAAATATCTTCTATATCCAATGACAAAATACAAATAAGTAATGATTCTAAGGATTTTGAGAATGCTCCTTCCGCAAAAAAACTTATGAATGAAAATAAAATTAATGAGAAGAATGTTGTTGGGACAGGCAGAGATGGAAGAATTATGAAAGAAGACGTACTTGCTGTTTTAAACTCTGAAAGTAGTACAAATAGGTCAGAAAACCAATTAACTGATCAAATACAAAAAGATGAGGTTGATACGTCTAAGCACCAAGAACGAATTAAAATGTCTAGATTACGTATGACAATAGCTAAACGTTTGAAAGAAGCTCAAAATACTGCCGCAATGCTAACGACTTATAATGAAGTTGATATGTCAAGTGTAATAAAAATTAGAAGTAAATTTAAAGAAGTTTTTGAAAAAAAACATAATGTAAAGTTAGGTTTTATGTCTTTCTTTGTTAAAGCATGTTGCCATGCACTAAACGAAGTTCCAGAAGTAAATGCTCAAACAGATGAGGATCACTTAGTTTTTAATCGATTTGTAAATATGGGCGTTGCAGTTGGAACACCCACTGGTCTAGTAGTCCCAGTTATAAAGAATGCTGATAAAATGAGTTTTGCAGAGGTAGAAAAATCAATTAGTAATTTAGGAAAAAAAGCAAGAGATGGAAAACTTTCAATGGATGACATGAAAGGTGGTACTTTTACTATATCTAATGGAGGTGTCTATGGATCCCTAATGTCTTCACCAATTTTAAACTATCCACAATCTGGAATTCTTGGAATGCATAAAATTCAAGAAAGACCAATTGCAATAGATGGTAATGTTGTTATTAAACCCATGATGTATTTAGCACTTAGTTATGATCATAGAATAGTTGATGGGAAGGGAGCGGTTACTTTTTTAGTAAGGGTTAAAGAAATGCTCGAAGACCCACATCGTTTACTTATGGATGTTTAGGAGAGGATAAGAAAATGTCAGATTATGATGTTATAGTTGTCGGTTCGGGCCCAGGTGGATATGTATGTGCTATTAGGTGTGCTCAACTTGGTTTAAAAACAGCATGCATTGAGGGAAAAGATACTCTAGGTGGGACCTGTTTAAATATAGGATGCATTCCATCTAAAGCATTATTACATGCGTCAGAGCTTTTTGAAGAAAGTAATCATAACTTTTCCAAACTTGGAATAGAAACAGGAAAAATGACTGTTAACTGGAGTAAAATGCTTGAATATAAAAATGATATTGTAAATCAGAATACAAAAGGAATAGAGTTTCTTTTTAAAAAAAATAAGATAGATTTAATCAATGGATGGGCATCTATAAAAGAACCTGGGTTATTAACAGTAAATAATCAAAACTTTAAGTCTAAATCTATAATAATTGCAACAGGATCAGAACCTTCCCAATTAAAAGGAATACAAGTTGATGAGAAAACTATCGTCTCTTCAACAGGAGCTTTGTCTCTATCAAAGATACCAAAAAAATTAATAATAGTTGGAGCTGGGGTTATAGGATTAGAACTTGGTTCCGTATATTCAAGATTAGGTACAGATGTGACAGTTTTAGAGTACTTAGAAGAAATTACCCCTGGGCTTGATAAAGAAACAGCAAAAATGTTTAGAAGAATTTTAAGTAAGCAAGGAATAAAATTTATCTTAGGAGCAGGTGTTCAAGCTACAAAAAAATCAGGAGATCGTCTCATTGTTGAATATTCATTAAGAAATGACAAAAAAATAGAAGAACTTGATACAGATATCATTCTGGTTGCAACAGGAAGAAAACCTTTTACTGATGGACTTAATCTTAAAAAAGTAGGAATTGAATTAAATCAATTTGGTCAAATTATCACTGATGAAAATTTAAAAACGAATATTGATGGAATATACGCAATAGGTGATGTAACAAGTGGACCAATGCTTGCTCATAAAGCAGAAGATGAGGGAATAGCACTTGCAGAAATGCTTGCCGGTCAATCGGGGCATGTAAATTATGATATTATTCCTTCCGTTATATATACATCTCCAGAAGTAGCAAGCATAGGTAAAACAGAAGAAGAGCTAAAAAAAGAAAATAAGAGTTATAACGTTGGAAAATTTTCATTTATGGGAAATGGACGTGCAAAAGCTTGTCTTTCAGCAGACGGTTATGCAAAAATTTTATCGGACAAAACTACAGATAGAATTTTAGGAGGTCATATCATAGGTCCATCTGCTGGAGATTTAATACATGAGATTTGCGTAGCAATGGAATTTGGGGCAAGTGCTGAAGACTTGGCTAGAACTTGTCATGCACATCCTACTTTTTCCGAAGCAGTAAGAGAAGCAGCTTTAGCTTGTGGAGATGGAGCTATACATTCATAAGTTTATTTAAACCTCTAGTAGCATTCTTAAACCATTAGTAACATCTGCCCTCACAGCTAGCTTTAAGCCTGGTTCATCACCTACTCTTAGTGTCGATAATATTTTTCTATGATGATTAGGTGCCTGACTCTTAGATGTATCATCATAAAGAGCTCTCATAGTTGGAATATATTGCAACCATATTGTTTCAACTAATGCCAAGGTGCTTGGTGCTTGAGCTCTTAAATATAATGTGCGATGAAATTCAAGGTTGCTTTTAACATATCCAACAGCGTCCTTTTTAACTATCATTTCCTCTATTTTACCATTTATCAAAACTAATCTATCGATAAGAGCATCATGAACCCTTGGTAGCGACTTTGAAGCTAATTCGGGTTCCAAAATTGCTCTCAAACTGGCTAGTTCTTCAATTCTTTCATTTGTAAGTATGGGAGTAGAAATACGACCTGAAGAAGAAATTTGTAGTGCTCCTTCTGCTACTAATCTTCTAACTGCTTCGCGAACAGGCATTACTGAGACCCTAAACTTTTTAGCTAAAGATCTTAAAGTTAAAACTTGTCCAGGATTTAAACAACCACCAAGAATTTCTGATCTTAGACTTCTGTATATTACTTCATGCGTAGGTAATGTTAAATCACTAGTATTAATTTCTCTACTCATATCTCTTTGTGATCACAAAAAGTTTTAAATGTCAAATGAACATATTATTCTAGAATATATATTTTCTGATTTCGTGACCATTTTTGTTTAGCCACTCTCTGTCATACATGTAACTAGGGTGTAATTCACCTACAAGTTTCCAAAAAAGATATCCATGATTCATATGGACTAAATGTGATAATTCATGAATTATAACATATTTATAAACAGATGGAGGAGCCATTATAAGACGCCAATTGAGCATTATTGATCCCTTAGAAGAACAAGACCCCCATCTCGATTTAGTATCCTTAAAACTTATTTTTCGAATTTTTTTTTTGAATAAATTCGATTTTTTAATAATAAATGGGGTCATTATTGACCTACAATATTCAATAAGAAATTTTTGTACTGCATTGCCTACATTTATAATATTTTTAGGTAAGCAAATTTTATTCGATTCAAAAAATCTAATAGTTGAAACATTATTATCTGAAACTATCTCATAACAATTTCCCTCAACTGGAAGCATTAAGCCTTTATCTACAATTTTTGGTACTACACATTTACTAAGTTGCTTTGATATCCAACTACGATTTTCATTAAAAAAATCAATAATATCTAAATTAGGTAAATACAATGATGCATTAATGGAAATTTTACCAGTAACTCTGCAAACCTTTAAAGAAAGTCTACGAATCTTATTTTTTCTATTTATGTGTATATATCTATCAAACTCCGGACTATAAAAAGTCATTATTTTACCTTACTAAAAAATTCTTATAATCAATTTGTAATTATAGCAAAACTCTACTTAAAAAAAAAATTAAATGTTTTTTTTTAGAAAAATTTCATTTAAGTTTTTGACAACTTAACATAGTTATGGCAGATCATTGCAAACAACAATCAAAGGAAATTAAATGGCAAAAGAATCATGGGGAAAAAAGCGTACTTGTCCAAAATGTGATACTCGTTTTTATGATTTAAACAAAGATCCCTTACTATGTCCTAATTGCGGACATACTTTCAGCCTAGATTCCATAATGGAAGTATTCAAAAAGTCTACAAAAGATACATCGCCCAAAAAATCAACTGATGAAAAAAATTCTTCTGAAATTGAAGGGATTGAACCTGAAGATATTATTTTAGATGATGAATTAGAAGATGAGGCTAACTCTAGTGTAGATTTAGAAGATAACTTACTAGAAGAAGAAGATGATGATTCAACCCCGATTGGTGTAATTCCAGATGTAACTAAAGAAGAAGATGAAAGTTGAACCAAATTCTATAAAGTTAATTTTTATCTTTTTATTTAATTTTTTTTGATTAATATTATTCCAAAGTCCGGGGCCATAGCTCAGCTGGGAGAGCGCTTGCATGGCATGCAAGAGGTCAGGGGTTCGATCCCCCTTGGCTCCACCATTTATCTTATTTCTCCTTATATGCTAAAAATATAGACTTTTCAGTATAATTACCAAAAAAAGGCTACACACTTGGGGAGTAAATCAATTAAAAAAATACTAATCAAAATTGAAAGACTGCCATCTAAGCTAATAGGTTTTATATGTTTACACCAATATCTCAAATAATTAGAAAGTATTTTGGCAGGAAAAGATATATTATAAAGTATTGTGATTCTAAAACTGTCAAACTAATCAATATAAGTTTATCTTTTAATTAAAATTCCTTGACCTGTAGGTATTTCTAAAACAGAGTACCCTTTTTTATTAAACCAATTTAGCTCAGAAATATTTTGCTGTTCATAGTACATCCATCCAAAATCATCTAAGATAATTATAGAACCAGGAACCATTTTTTCAAAAAGTATTTCCAACGTTCCAATTTCAGCATCAACATTATTAAGGTCAAGGTGCATAAAAGATATTTTTTCAGGACAATTAATAGATAAAGTTTCAGGTAGTTTTCCTTTAGTTATAACAACATTTTTTTCACTTTTAAAAAGATCCTTAACCTCATCGCAAAGCGTTTTTGAATGCTCAGGCATAGCATGGTGTGAAAAACTTTCATCATGCTCAAATAGATCATAAAGAAAATATCTTTTATCTTTTATTTTTGAAAATTCTAAATATTCATGAACAACTTTTGCAGTAGTACCTTTGTAACATCCACATTCAACAAAATCGCCCTCAAGTTTGAGGCCAATTTCTGCCGCCCAAACAATTGTTGCCATTCTCCATAGTATCCCATGAAGAGGATATTGTCCTTTTGAATATTTATTAAATATCTTCATCAACCTTTCATTTTTCATAAAACTAAGGTTTCTGCCCCATGTTAGAAGATTATCACTACAATAAATACCTTTTTTAGTATTATTAATACTATGAAAAATTTGATGAAATCCATTAACAAAAGTTTTTTCCTTACCTTTTGTTACGCCATAGAATTGATCTGTAATGTGATTCAAATTAAAATCCTTTCATTTGGCTTATGCAGCAAATTTTGTACCAATTGATTAATTTTTTTATTTTAACCATAAATTTGAAAAAATTATTAAGTTAAAATAGATTAGAATTGGGATATTATTACTCTTGGCTACACCAAATCCCCTTTTGAAATTGTCGTAATTAGTAAATTAAAACAATCAATTAAGATCGTCTTCAATAAATATCTTAATAATTTCATTAAAATTATTTTCCGATTTAAATCCTAACTGTGATGCCTTAAGGGGTGAGAAATTTTTAGGCCATCCTTTAACCATATTTTGTATTGATAAATCTTTTTTTGGAACAATCAGATCAACTGCTTTTTGTCCAGCTATAGATCTTAATGACTCAATTTGTTCTTCTACTGTACAACTTACTCCAGGAAGGTTTAATGATCTTCTATTTTCTAGTTGGAAAGTTTCCAATGATACTGAATGAATCAAAAAATTTACTGCAGACCTGGGAGATGCATGCCAATGTCGGACTGATGAATCAACAGGTAAATATGCTTTTTTACCATTTAAAGGTTCCCTAATAATATTTGAAAAAAAACCTGAAGCGGCTTTATTGGGTTTTCCTGGTCTAACACAAATAGTTGGTAGTCTAAGGGAAATACCATTAATAAAGCCTTTCCTACTGAAATCAGAAATCAAAATTTCTATTGAAGCTTTTTGTGCTCCATAACTAGTCTGTGGAGAACAGAGAAATTCGTCATCTATCTTATCTGGGAACGGAGTGCCAAATACAGCTATTGAAGATGTAAAAATTACTTTTGGAATATACTTTCTAGAACTATTTAGATGTTCTACTTTTAAAGCAGATAAAAAATTCCACATTGAGAAAAGATTTACATTCCAACCCTTCTCAAAATTTTCTTCTGCCTCACCAGAGACAATAGATGCTAGATAAAATATTAAACCAAATCTTTCAGATGAGAATTCTTTTAGTATCTCACTATTCTCAACTGTACCTATTACACGCCTTATCCTAGTATCTTTATATTTTGGTAAATATAGATCAAAAAGACATATTTCATCAATATTGAAAGCATTAAAGTTTGGTTCGAGAAGTTTATAAACTAATTTTTGACCAACCATACCCCCTGCACCAATAATCAATATTTTCATCCTAGTACTCTCTTGATATTTTTATAATTAATTTAAGGCAGTAATTTATATTTATTTCAAAATTTTTATTAACCCTTAGATCATGCTATTTTTTATAAATTTTATTATAACTGTTTATATTGAGAAATAATTAATAGTAAGCCTTATTTTTTTAGTAAGGTAGATGTATTTTTATATAAATTCTTAAATAACTCAAACTGCTTAATATATAAAGGATCTGGACATGATTTAATAACATAGTCCAAAGGATTCCAATTTATTATATCTTTTCTTGATACATCGCCTATAGCAAGTGCTGCAAGAAATGCATTGCCGTATGCTGCTCCGACAGTAATTTTTTTTACTTCTTGATTGAAACCAGAAATATTAGAAATTGTGCTTGACCAAATATTATTTTTCACACCTCCTCCCACTGCAAAAAGTTTTTTTGGTTTAAAACCAGATTCTGTAAATGTTTCTAGAATATGATTTGCTCCATAACTAATCCCCTCAATTATAGATCTGTAAATATCTTCTCTTTTATGTGTTAAATTTAAACCAAAAATTATTCCACATGCATCAGGATTTTGAATTGGTGTCCTTTCACCCGAAAAATATGGAAGTGTTATTAAATTTTTTGATCCAATTGGGCTTTTTTCTGCCATTCTTGATAACTCATTAAAAGCATTTTCTGAGATAAGATCTTTTGCAAATTCTTTTTTAAACCATTGTGTTATGGTTCCACTTGTAGAAGTACCTGCCATTAAAGCAAATTCATTTTTGAATAACCATGGAGCAGACCATAATGTTTCATTTGACTTATTACCATTTGTTAGACCAATAAAAAACATTGTAGATCCATACATAATCATAATATCGCCAGTATCCTTTACCCCTACACTTATAGCTTCTGCTGCTGCGTCTATTGTTCCTACAGTAACCGGCGTTCCTTGTTGCAAAGTAGTTTCTAATGAAGCTTGCTTTGTAATATATCCAGCAATCTCTGTTGACCACTTTAATTCAGGGAGTTTTGATATATCAATTATATCTTTTGAAAGTTCACTACTCCACTTAAGATTCAATTTATCATAAAGAGGTGTAAAGTTTGCAGCAGTATAATGATCTATAACACATTGATCTGTAAGTTTTTGAACTATAAAAGTAGTAGATGTTACTATTTTTTCTGCTTTTTTATAAATATCAGGATGATGAGTCTTAAGCCAAAGAATTTTTGGCCCAATTGATTGAGAGGTTAAGGCATTTCCACCAAAATTAAAAATTTTTTCATTACCTAATGTATTATTTAAATAGTTAATCTCATTAGTCGCCCTTGTATCAACTCCATATAAGACACCCGAATACAATGGTTCTGTTTTATTATCAATTGGTAACATACATGGACCAATTGCACTAACTGCAACACATTTTATTTGCTCAGGAAAAATATCTTTTTTCTTTAAAAGTTGTTTTGTTATCTTTACAAAATCTCCCCACCATACATCTTTAGGTGAGTGTTCGGCCCAACCAGGCTTTGGAACGGTCATTTCATGCTTTATAGATGCTTGATTATAAATATTTCCTTTATGGTCAACCAAGACACCTTTTGTTTCATATGTTCCAATATCAACTCCAAGATATAATTTTTTAACCATTATATATTTCCTTAATAACTGTCATTAAATTCCTCCAAAGAAAATAAAAAATCACAAGTCATTCTTATAATTTTATAAAAAATTTTTAAAAAGATTAATAGCAATTTAAATAAAATCAAAACCTATACGATTTAAAAAGTCCATGCTTAAATATTCATTTAATGTTATTGGAAATATCTGCTATATATTTAGTCACCTAATTCTTTAAAAGAAAAAATATTAAGTTAAGTTATTGGATTGGAATACAAACAATTCAAGCAATTTTATTTATAATAATTAAATGATACTTTCCTTGGGAATAGATATTGGTACTTCTGGAGTAAAAACAGCAACCTTAAATAGTGAAGGTGACGTTATTAGCAATTCTAGTATTAAACATGAGCTTCAAAATTTAGATAATGTCAATCCATCTGTTTGGTGGAAAACAGTAAAAAAAGCAATTAAATTAAACCTCATTGATCTTTATAGTAAAGGAATTAATTCTTCTAAAATAAAAAAAATAGCAGTGGACGGTACTTCTGGTACTGTATTACTGGCAAATGAAAACTTACAGCCTGTAACCAGAGCTCTAATGTATAATGCAACAGGTTTTGTAAAAGAAGCAAAAATAATTGAAAAATATTCTCCTGAAAATCACATTACAAAAGGTCAAAACTCAACTCTTGCCAGAGCTTTAAGATTAATAAAAGAAGATAAAAATAGAAATGCAAAATATTTGATGCACCAGGCAGACTTTATAGTAGCCAATTTATTAAAAAAAGGTGGATTATCAGATGAAAACAATACTCTTAAATTAGGATATGATTTAAAAAAAAATGGCTGGCCTGAATGGATTTATAGGACAGGTTTTAAAAAATATTTATTGCCTAAAGTATACCCCATTGGAGCTCATCTTGGAAAATTAAATGAGGTCATTGCTAATGAACTTGGTTTGAATAAAAAAACTAATATTTATGCTGGAACAACTGATGGAAATGCAGGATTTTTAGCATCCTCAAAATTTAAAATAGGATCAGCAGTAACTTCTTTAGGAAGTACTTTGACAGTAAAAGTACTATCGGAGATTCAAATTGAGGATTCTAATATAGGCCTTTATTCTCATAAATTAGGAAAGTATTGGCTAGTTGGTGGGGCATCTAATACAGGTGGAAATGTGCTTGAAAAATATTTCTCTAAAAATCAAATAATAAATCTAAGTAAAGAAATAAATCCAAACAACTCAAGTGAAATGGAATATTATCCTCTTGCAAATATTGGAGAACGTTTCCCAGAAAATAATCCAAAACGCAAACCTGAACTAATTCCTCGACCAAAAGATCAAACTCTATTTCTTCATGGTTTGTTAGAAGGTATAGCAAAAATAGAAAAAAAATCTTATGAGGCTATTCATCAGCGTGGTGGAAGTTACCCTGATCATATTATTACAGTAGGAGGTGGCGCAAAAAATTTTGTATGGGAAAAAATCAGAATAAGGATAATTAAAACAAAAATTTCATCAGGAAAAAATACAGAGGCTGCAGTAGGAGCAGCAAAAATACCTTTTTTATTCAATAATTAGATTATAAAACAAAGATGAAATTCTTTTTTATGGTTTGAATTATCTCACTTACTGGTCTAGGTTATATTTAATTTTTATGATTTACTTATTTTTTTAACACAATGACTAATAAATCGTTCGTAAAATTTGAAAATGTTCAGAAAAGCTATGATGGAGAGGTCCTAGTCGTTAAAGATCTGAATCTTGAGATTCCTAAAGGTGAATTTTTGACTATGTTGGGGCCTTCTGGTTCAGGGAAAACTACATGCCTAATGATGTTAGCCGGCTTTGAAACTGCAACTCATGGAATAATTTCATTAGATGGTAATCCTATAAATAATATACCCCCTCATAAAAGGGGTATTGGTATGGTTTTTCAAAATTATGCCCTTTTTCCTCATATGACCGTTTATGAAAATCTTTCTTTCCCATTAGAAGTAAGAAAATTATCTAAAACTGTAAGGGAAGAAAAAATCAAACTAGCTCTTGATATGGTACAAATGAGAGAATTTGGAAACAGAAGACCTGCACAGCTATCAGGAGGGCAGCAGCAAAGAATAGCTCTGGCCAGATCTTTAGTATTTGAACCTGACTTAGTTTTAATGGATGAACCCTTAGGTGCATTAGATAAACAGCTTAGAGAGCATATGCAATATGAAATCAAACATCTGCATGAGCGACTAGGTGTTACTGTAGTTTACGTTACACATGATCAGTCTGAAGCATTGACAATGTCAGATAGAGTAGCAGTATTTAATGATGGTGTGATTCAGCAATTAGCATCACCACCCGATTTATACGAACAACCTGAAAATGCATTTGTGGCTCAATTCATCGGGGAAAATAATAAAATAATGGCTGAAGTAGTCGATGTAAAAGGTTCGGTGGTTACTGCAAAAACGTCTAAAGGTAATTTATTAAAAAGTAAAAAAGTGAATTGTGACGAAGTTGGTTCAAAAACAACATTATCAATTAGACCCGAGCGTATTAAAGTAGGTTCTAAAGGAGAAAACACATCTGAAGCAAAAGTTCTTGAATTAATTTATATCGGGGATCATATAAGATGTAGAATGCTGGTAGAAGGTGATGAAAATTTCATTGTTAAGATACCTAATGCAAAAAAAATATCAGATCTAAAAATAGGATTAAAAACTCAAGTTAGTTGGTCTACTGGTGATTGTAGGGCACTTGATAGATTGGTCTAATGATATATGATCAGTTCTTAGTTCGTTTTGTATAATGGCGAATCGTTAATTAATGGGAGATAGAAATGAAAATTTTAAAATTATTATTTGCTTCAGTTAGCACCTTAGTATTTGCTTCTGTAGTAAATGCGGATTCAATTACCGTAGTTTCTTGGGGAGGTGCTTACACCAAATCTCAAGTTGAAGCGTATCATAAACCTTGGCAAAATAAAACTGGAAACCAAGTTGTATCAGAGGATTATAGCGGAGGATTAGCTGAGGTAAAAGCTCAGGTTGAATCAGGTAATGTTACTTGGGATGTTGTTGATGTTGAGCTTTCTGATGCTCTTCAAGGTTGTGACGAAGGTATTTTGGAAACAATTGATCCATCAACCCTTCCTGCTGCACCTGATGGAACACCAGCAACAAAAGATTTTATGGATGGTGCATTACAGGAATGTGCTGTAGGCAATATTGTTTGGTCTACAATTTATGCATATGACAAAACAAAATTTAGCACACCACCAACCACAATGGCTGATTTTTTTAATGTAGAAAAATTTCCTGGCAAACGTGGTATGCGTAAGTTAGGTAAAGCAATGCTAGAAATGGCTTTGATGGGAGATGGTGTTCCAGCTGAAGAAGTGTATGACCTTTTAGGTACAGAGGCAGGTGTTCAAAGAGCATTTGCCAAACTTGATACCATAAAAGATCATGTTGTTTGGTGGGAAGCAGGGGCGCAGCCACCTCAGCTTTTAGCAGATGGTGAAGTAACAATGACCATCGTTTGGAATGGAAGAATATTTAATGCTATTGCTGCTGAAGGACAACCTTTTGGCTTAGTATGGGATGGTCAAGTTTATGATCTTGATTTATTTGTTATTCCAAAAGGTAGCAAAAATAAGGAAGCTGCTTTAGATTTTATTCGCTTTTCAACAGATACTCAAAGATTGGCTGATCAAGCCAGCTGGATCAATTATGGACCTGTTAGAGCCTCATCCATTCCTTTAATTGGAAGTTACCACAGTGACTCTTCAATAAAAATGATTGATCATATGCCTACTACTGAGGCTGCATTGAAGAATGCACTTCAAAATGATTTTGAGTTCTGGGCAGATAATGGTGAAGAACTTAATGAAAGATTTAATGCTTGGTTAGCTAACTAAAAGCCTTTAAACTTTCAAGCACATAGGGATTATTCCCTGTGTGCTTTTTTTTGAAAATAATAGCTTAAATTGAGAAAAATATGCTGGCATCACAAAATAATAACAATCAAAAGATGCTAACAACTGATGGAATCCCACTTAAAAAAAAGTTATCTAAAGCACTATTTCGAAGTAGATTAAGAGCCTTTGGTCTAGTTACTCCTTTACTTTTATTAATCTCGATTGGTTTTGTTTTTCCAATTATTGTTTTTTTGACACGTGGTGTTTATAACGATACTTTTGAAAAATATATGGTTAATCTCACACCTATCCTTGCGGAATGGGATGGAAAATCTGAGCCAACTGAAGATATGTATGAAGCTTTAGTTTTAGATTTAGTATGGTTAAAAGAAACTAAAAACATAGGAAAAGTGGCAAGTCGTATGAATCGAGAACTTTCTGGGTCTCGATCTTTATTTACAAGTTCAGCAAGAAAAGCCAAAAAACTAGAAGCACCTTTTAAAGAATCTTTAACTAAAGTGAAAAAAAAGTGGGCGAAACTTGAAACATGGCGTGCAATGAAGGTTACATCTCAATCCCTTTCTCCTGTTTTTTTAGCATCTGCTTTAGATATGAAATATACAGCAGAAGGAACTATTGTACAAAAATCTCCAGAAAGGCGTATCCATGTAAAGTTATTTATAAGAACCTTGGAAATATCTCTAGTTGTAGTAATTGCAGGATTAATTTTGGGCTACCCAGTAGCATTCCTACTAGCTAACCTCCCAATTAGAATATCTAATTTGCTACTTATTTTAGTATTATTACCTTTTTGGACATCATTATTGGTTAGAACAACAGCTTGGATTGCTATGCTACAGGGTCAAGGGGTATTGAACGATTTGTTCGTTGTTTTTGGAATAGCAACTGATGAAGACAGATTTACTTTGATTTATAACAAAGCCGGTACATTAATTTCAATGACGCACATTTTACTACCATTCATGATATTACCAATATATTCAGTTATGAAAACAATACCTCCTTCTTACGTAAGAGCTGCAAAATCAATGGGAGCAACGAATTGGACTGCTTTCTGGCGTATATATTTCCCTCAAACAATACCCGGCATAGGTGCTGGTGCTATATTGGTTTTTATTTTAGCTATAAGTTTTTACATAACTCCTGCCTTGGTTGGTGGTCAGGATGGAACCATGATTTCAAATTTTATTGATTATCATATGAGAAAATCTCTTAATTGGTCTCTAGCGGCCGCAATGGGAGGAGTACTTCTGGTTATAATATTATTTTTGTACTGGATTTATGACCGTGTCGTAGGAATAGATAACATGAAATTAGGATAATAATCTTTGCATAAACCATTTCAATATATACCACCTAAACCACCTATGTGGTTTAATCTTTTTTGGCCAGGCATTTTTGGAGCAATCTTAGGTTTTTTGACTGCAACAGGCCAAAAAGATCTAATGCTAATTTATGCCATTTTTGGCTTATCTATTTTTGCTACACTCAGTTATGCGTGTGTTAAAATATTAAAAAAGAGTTTATATTCTTCAATTTTTTGTTCTACAATTTTATTTTCCAGTTCTCTAATTTATTTTGGTCTTACTTACTCAATAGTTTTAGCATTAATAGGATGGATGTTAGGGAAAATTAGTTTATGGCTTTCTTCTGGTAATTATCGTTTAGGTCTTCCACCCTATGCAACTTCAATTGAAGTTTTATGGTTTTATGGTTTTAGATTTATCTGTGGCCTAATTTTTCTTTTCTTAATTGCTCCAATACTAGTAGTTTTTCCACTAAGTTTTAATATAGAACCCTATTTTAGTTTTACTGAGGGAATGCTTAATTTTGAGCCAGAGGCATATTCTCTAAGGTGGTATAAAGATATTCTTTATAATGGAATGGTTAATCCTATGGAAATCCAAGGATGGTGGTCTGATCTTTGGGCTAATGCTCAATGGATACGATCTATTAGGAATAGTTTTATAATTGGTATTTTTTCTACTTTAATAGCAACTTCAATTGGAACACTTGCTGCAATAGGTTTATCAAGAAGTGAAATGCCTTATAGGCGACCTATAATGGCACTTTTAATTTCACCGATGGTAGTACCTTTAGTAATTATTGCTTCTGGATTATTTTTCTTTTTTTCAGATGTTGGCATTGCCAAAACATATATTGGAGTAATTATAGCGCATGCCGTGCTTGGGACACCTTATGTTATTATTACAGTAACGGCTACATTAGTTGGTTTTGATAAAAGTTTAACCAGAGCTGCAGGAAGCTTAGGGGCAGGTCCAGTTAATACTTTTTTTAAAATACAAATGCCACTAATATTACCTGGGGTGATTTCTGGAGCTTTATTTGCATTTATAACATCCTTTGACGAAGTTGTCGTAGTTTTACAATTAGCAGATGTTAGGCAAAGAACAATACCAAGACAAATGTTTTCTGGTATCAGAGAACAAATTAGTCCAACAATTTTAGCTGTTGCAACAATTCTAGTAATAATTTCAATTATACTCTTAACTGTAGTAGAATTGTTAAGAAGAAGGTCTGAGAGACTGAGGGGAATTACAAATTAATTACTTGATAAGTGAAACGAATTTGTTAATTCGCTCACAGGCTTTTTTAAGATCTGTTTCAGATTTTGCATAACAAAGTCTAAAGTAACCAGAGCATCCAAAAGAGGACCCAGGAACAACTGAAACACCAAAATATTCGAGTAGATATTTACAAAAATCTATATCATCATTTATTTTTTTTTCACTATTATAAATTTTTCCCAAAAAACAATCACAATTTATAAAATGATAAAAAGCACCTTTTGGCTTAATCTTAAATTTTGGAAAATTTCTATTTAAAATATCAAATGTTAAGTTTCTTCTATGATGGTATTTTTGAATCCAATCATCTAGAAATTTTTTACTTCCACTTAGTGCTGCAACTGCTGCAGCTTGACTAATTGATGAAGCATTAGTAGTTGATTGACCTTGTAATTTTATCATTGCATTAATTAAAGACCTATTTCCAGCAGCATAACCAATGCGCCAACCTGTCATCGCATACGATTTAGACAACCCATTTACTGTTAATACCCTATCTTTTAAATCCGGAGCTACTTGTGCTAAAGTAACAAAACTTTCATTGTCATAAATAATCTTACTATAAATATCGTCGCAAATAACGTTTATATATGGATAATCTCTCAAGACTTTAGCCAAATCAATAAGTTCTTTTTCAGAATATACAGAACCAGTTGGATTCCCTGGAGAATTTAAAATTAACCAAATGGTTTTTTTGTTTATATGATTCTTCAGTAACTTTGGAGTAATTTTAAAATTATTGTTGGAAGGACAAGTTACTAAAATTGGAGTACCATCAGCAAAACTTACCATCTGAGGATAACTCACCCAATAAGGTGATGGAATAATTACTTCTTCACCAGGATCAATCGAAGCTAACAGAGCATTAAATATTAATTGTTTTCCACCATTTCCTACTACAATTTGATCCTCCTGGTAAGAAAGTTGATATTCATCTTCAAAATATTTTTTTATAACTTTTCTTAGCTCTTGCGTACCAGCAACATTCGTATATTTAGTTTTACCTTTGTTCATAGCATCTAATGCCGCATTAATGATATGATCTGGGGTGTTAAAATCAGGTTCACCTTCTCCAAGCTGAATAATATCCTTACCTAAAGAAATTAATTCCCTGGCTTTCTGCCCTAATACTACTGTATTAGATGGTAAAATATTATTAATTTTTTTACTTAATTTCATAATTTATAAAGTTAACTTTAAGTTTTTCTTAATTCAGAGAGACTTAATCTTGAGGATATATATTCAATATCTGTAATCAACTCGATAACTGAAACCTTTTTTGATTTTAAATACCTGTTAAATACTAGAAAAAAATCATCTACCCTTTTTACTCTTTTTGCATTTGCTCCCATTGATTTTGAAAAGCTAACAAAATCTGGATTTTTTAAATCGGTTCCAACAACTCTTTTAGGATAATATTTTTCTTGATGCATTCTAATAGTACCATAAGAAGAGTTATTGATGATGATAAATATAATATTTAGTCCATATTGAACAGCAGTTGATATCTCAATACCAGACATCAAAAAGCCTCCGTCACCAACAAAAGAAATAATCTTTTTTTTAGGAAAAACAAATGAAGAAGATATAGCAGAAGGAATTGAATAACCCATGCTACCACATGTTGATCCTATTTGCATACATTTTGAACTATATTGGATATAACGTTGTGGCCAACCTGTATGATTTCCTGCATCTAAAGTGATTATGGTTTCATCATTAATATATCTATTGATTTTACTACAAATAGTTGCCAATGAGTGATTATTGTAATCTTCTTTTATTAAAATATCATCTATGTATTCTTTTCTGAGTCTTTTTAACCAATTTCCCCATTTTTCACTATTGAACCAGTCAAACTTAAATATTTTATTAGCAAAATAATTAATGTCAGTTTCTATATATAATTCAGCATTAAAAACTTTTTCTATTTCTTTAAAATTAGGATAAATTTGTATTAATTTTGTTTTTTCCGATGATTTATTAAATAATTTAAAACTATTTGTAGACATATCACTTAATCTAGAGCCAATAGACAAAATGAGATCAGCTTCCTTGAAAGCTGACAAAAGTTTCGGAGAAACTGAGGTTCCTAAAGTACCAACATAATTTTTACACCTATTATCAATTAAATCTTGACGACGGAAGCTAGTTACCACTGGAAGATTGTTTTTTTTAACAAAACTTTTTATATTTTTCTTAGAATTTTCAGACCAATTAGTTCCACCTAAAATTATAAGCGGTTTTTTTGATAATTCTAATAAAGACTTAATTTTTATAATTTGATCCTTATTAACCATTGCTTTTTTTATATGAAATACTGACAAGTTTTGCTGCATTGTAGTTTTTACTAAAATATCTTCTGGTAATGCAATTACGACAGGTCCTTTACGACCCGAATTAGAAATTTGGAAAGCCTTATGAATTAATTTTTCAATACTTTCTACCTTAGATATTTGAAAACTTTTTTTAGCAACTTTAGAAAACATACTTACATAATCTATTTCCTGAAAAGACCCCTTTCCATACATTTTGGTTGCTACCTGTCCTACAAATAAAATCATTGGAGTACTATCTTGCTTTGCAATGTGTACCCCTATAGATGCATGGCATGCTCCAGGACCTCTTGTTACAAAAGCGACTCCAGGTTTTCCAGTCAATTTGCCATATGCTTCTGCCATATTGGAAGCAGTGGCTTCGTGTTTTGCATTTATTAATTTTATCTTTTTTCTAAAATCATAAAAAGCATCTAATGCAGCCAAATAGCTTTCGCCTGGAACGCAAAATACTCTGTCAATTGAATGTTTAATAAGGCATTCAATTAAAATCTGGCCACCTGTCTTTTTATGATTTTTAAATTTCAATAAGAGTTTTCTCCATCATAAAAAATACGATAAATTTCAAATATATTTTATTAATAATCAAATTTGTTAACTAACTATATTATGTTTGCTTTTTTTTTAGGCAGAATATTAAATTTTTATTATTTTATTATTTGATTTTTTTTTTAGTATTTTAATTCTATAAAATTTCTGTTCAATACAAATTTCTTTAAAATTGATAATAATGAGCAGTTATTTATGAAATTAGACACAGATACTCCACTGGATTCTTATTCTTTAGCTGCTATGGCAAGAACAGAAGATATATTGGGTTTTTTAGTGGATGACCTAAATGTTGTTGGCTCTAAAGATGCGTTCAAAAATATTCTCTACGGTGTCAGACTAATAGTAGAAGGAAAAAATCGTAGGTTATCTGACTTTTCTGAAATAATTAATGAAGATGAAGATGAAGATAAAAATAATAAATTAGAAGATAGCTTTAAAATAAATGTTTTTCGTGAAAATTTAATAGAAGATGTAATATCTATTATTAAACAAAATGGTTTCAAACAAGTAACTAGGGTTAAAAATTCAACTCACATTATAATTAAAATACCCGAGCCAACTCAAAATCAACTAAATGAATTTGCAGGTGAGACTAAACGAATTGAAAGATCAGCAATTTCAAGGATAGCTAGAATTAAAAGTGACGCAATCCAAAGAATTAAAGCAGCATTAGAGAGAGAATATATAGAACCACATGTTGCTGTACCAGCCAAAGCCCACTTGGAGAATATTCAACAGTCTGCTGTATCTGAAATTAGGTTAATTAGCCTAAAAAAAAGGAAATCTCTGCTTGGAAGATTTTTTAGTTACTCGGACGAGGAGGAAAAAAAATTAGGAAAAAAACTAGAAAAATCTCCACATAACGATTTATTTTCAAATTGAACGATTTGAAGTTGTTTAACTCTAATTCTTTTTTTATTATAAGAAAATGGAAGAAAAAAAGCCTCTTACTCATGCAATTACCGATGATGTTGCAATTAAAATAAAAAAAATTATAGATGGTAATTATCAACAGGCAGCCTTAGGTACTATTGATGATAAAGGGTTACCCATCGTTACAAAAGTAATTCCAATGAATTATAATAATACAATTTACCTTCTGATCAGTGATTTAAGTGAACATACAAAAAATTTGAATATAAATCCAAATGCATCACTATATTTTGCCCAAGAAGAAACTCATAAAATAAAATCCAATAATCCTAGACTTACACTTCAAGGAAAATTTAAAAAGTTAGAATTAAAAAAGGATGATCCTAGCTTTCAAATATTACTACAAAAATATAATAAAGTTGAACCAGGTTCAAAAATGTGGGGTATGTTTACTGATTTTAATTTCTATGCTTTTAAAGAGCAAAAGAAAATTTTTGTTGAAGGTTTTGGGAAAGCATATCAGGGAGATACATGAAAAAATTTAAATTAAATTTTGTTGCTAGAATATTTCGAATATTAAAAATTTTTATGCTGATTAAATTTTTTTTTATGACAACAGTTTTTAGTGCTTTATCTGGTGAAGATTTCTATGAAGGAAAAGAAGCTGATCAAATCATTAAATCAGGTTTAATTCAAGAGACCATAAAGGAAGAGGACCATAAACATCTTGTTATAGAATACGATAATGATTTTTTTTGGTGTACTATAGAAAAAAATGGTAATAAGTCTTGTGTTTTATACTAAACTAATATCAATTATATTTATTTTTCTATTTAAAATAAATCCTAGCTTTGGGCATGACCCAAATCAAAACTTACAAGCTAATAAAATTTTTGAAAAATTTAATCTTCCCACCTTTGGTGAAAGTAAACCAATAGGGTTTTATGCAAAAGGATGCCTTAGTGGGGGAGTAAAATTAAAAGATACTGGACCTACTTGGCAAGTTATGAGACCTAGTAGAAATAGAAATTGGGGACACCCAGATGTAATAAGCTATATAATAGATTTAAGTAAGTCAGCAAAAAAGGTTGGATGGAAAGGTCTTTATATAGGTGATATAGCTGCACCAAGGGGTGGTCCAATGCCATATGGGCATCAATCCCACCAAACTGGCCTAGATGTTGATATTTGGCTTACTCCACCAAAAAGCCTTACTCTTACAAAAAAAGAAAGAGATAATATCAAAGCACTATCTGTAAGGAAAAAAAACTTTAAAGAAGTAAATAAGAATTGGACTTTGGAACATGCGAAAATACTAAGAGAAGCCGCATTAGATAATCGTGTTGACAGAATATTTATAAACGCACCTGCAAAAATTTGGATGTGTGAAAATATTCAGGGGTCAAAAAAATGGCTTCAGAAAATAAGACCTATATGGGGTCATCATTCTCATTTTCATGTAAGACTAAAATGCCCAAAAGATTCTACAGAATGTATTAAACAAAGACCAACTGTTTCTGAAATTTCAAAAAGCTTAACTGGATGTGATGAAACTTTAAATTGGTGGGTTACAAAAGCTTTGGAGCCGGCAGATCCCACAAAAAAGAAAACTCCTACAAAAAAGAAAAAAGGGGCTAGAGATTATACCATGGATGATCTACCAGAAATGTGTCTTGATGTAATTCATAGCAAATAAAAATTTTATGCTTTTTAGTGTTTCATTAAATAAAAAATTAAAACTCTCAAACTATTTTTTTAATTTTCTTAGTTCAGTAAGTTTATTTCTAGAAAAAAATTTATGGAGGAAAACTATCCGTATTTTTTAAATACCCTGGAAGGGGCTTCTCCAACTGCTTCTCCAGCCATAATGCTGTTTCTATTGATTTTGAAAGAGAGATACCAGTTTTAATACCAGAACGATCTAACATATATATTAAGTCTTCAGTGGGTATATTTCCCGTTGCTCTAGGGGCAAATGGACACCCCCCTGAGCCACCAAAACTAGACTCTAGACCCATAACACCTTCTTCTATTCCTGCCCAGGCATTTGCAATTCCAGTATTGCGAGTATTGTGCAAGTGAAGTCTAACCTTAAGATGGGGAAACAAAGATTTTATTGCCTTCAATTTGACTTTTATGTCCTTAGGTGTAGCTACACCTATGGTGTCTGCTAAACAAATTTCATTTAAACCTATTTTTGATATCTGTTCAATAATTGAGAGTAATTTCTTTGATGGAATTTCACCTTCGAAAGGACACCCAAAACTTGCCCCTATGGTGGTAGTTATTTCTATTTTACTATTTGATTTGGCATAAATCTTTTCTAAAACTTTTAGGTTATCCAAAGTAGATGCCCCTTGGTTCCTTATGCTAAATGTATCTGATGCCACTACAACATAATTTATTACATCTATAGAACTAGCCAAAGCTCTGTTAAATCCCTTTTCATTAAGAACTAGACCAATTAATTTTACATCCTTTTTCTTATACTTTGAAAGACTTGCTATAAGTTCGTCCGTATCGAACATTTGAGGTATTTTTTTTGGATTAACAAAGCTAGTTACTTCGATTCTTTTGAAACCAGAGTCTATTGCGCGAGAAATGAGTTCTTCTTTCTTTAAAGTAGACAATACTTTCTTTTCATTCTGTATACCGTCTCGTGGAGAAACTTCTACAACTTGAATAAATTCTTGCATCTTGATTAGTTCCCTCACTTAAAAAAATTCCATTAGAAGTAATTGACTTGTAAAAAATAAAAGTGGTTAATTAGAACAAGAAATAAAAATTAAAGTCAAAAGAAAGTTTATATTATGCAAAAATATAAAGAGGGAGCTTTAACAGATTTAAGAGTTATAGAAATGGGTCAACTTCTTGCAGGTCCTTTTTGTGGTCAGCTTTTGGGAGATTTTGGTGCTGAGGTAATTAAGGTCGAACCACCGGAAATTGGTGACCCCATGCGCCAATGGGGAAGAGAAAAACCACATGGAAAGTCTCTATGGTGGCCTGTAATAGCTAGAAATAAAAAATCTATTACAGTAAATTTAAGAGTCGAAAAAGGTCAACAGATTATAAAAAATCTGGTGCAAAGTACAGATATACTTATCGAAAATTTTAGACCAGGAACTTTAGAACGTTGGAATATGAGTTATGAGACTTTAAGTGAAATAAATCCACGATTGATCATGGTTAGAGTATCAGGTTATGGTCAAACTGGTCCCTATTCAAAGAGAGCAGGTTTTGGTGCTATTGGAGAAGCAATGGGTGGTCTGAGATATGTAAGTGGAGATCCAAGCACTCAGCCAAGTAGAATTGGTATTTCAATTGGAGATGAACTTGCAGCAATGCATGCTTGTATGGGAGCTTTAATGGCAATTCATGCTAGAGAAAGAACCGGTAAAGGACAAGTAGTTGATAGTGCAATATATGAGTCTGTACTCAATATGATGGAAAGTTTAGTTACAGAATATAATGTTGCAGGATATACAAGAGAACGGACAGGACCAATTATCCCAAATGTAGCACCTTCAAATATTTTTGAAACTAAAGATAATCAGATGATTCTAATTGGTGCTAATCAAGATGGCGTTTTCGCTCGGCTTTGTAAAATTATGGATCAACCAGAATTATCATCTAATGAAAAATATAGCACTCATAGCGCTAGAGGGAAAAATCAGAAAGAATTAGATGATTTAATTAATGATTGGACTAAAACTAAAAATCTTAAAGAGATAGAACTATTATGTAATGATAATGGTATTCCAGCTGGTTTAATCTATAAAGCAAAGGACATGATTGAAGATCCTCACTTTAAGGCAAGACAAGCTATTATTGATATTACACACCCCGAATTTGGTAAAATAAAAATGCAAAACGTTGCTCCAAAATTATCCAATAATCCAGGAAAAGTTTATAAAGTAGGTCCAACTTTAGGAGAACATAATAATTATGTTTTTAAAGAAATATTAAAAAAATCTGAAGATGAAATAAAAAATTTAAAAGAAGCTGGAGTAATTTAAAAAATCAAATAAAATTAATAAGGGAAAAGAAAATGACTGAAGATTTGAAATCAAATTATTCAAAAGCAAAATATCATAACCCACAAAAATATGGAGAAAAACTAGCAATTATTTTTATTGATTTTGCAAATGCTTACTATGATAAAAATAGCCCTTTGTTCGGTGCTGAAGGTTGTCAGATAGCACTAGAAAATTCAGTAAAGTTACTATCAGTATGCCGTAATTATGAAAGCCTGCCTATAGTTTTTACTGAAGTAAAATACAAAAATGGGGGTGAGGATGGGGGTGCCTTTTATAAAAAGGTTCCAGCCTTGTCTTGTTTTGATGAAGGAAAAAAATCACAAGAAATACATTCAGATTTTAAATTAATCAAAAGTGATATTCTGATAACCAAACAATATCCAAGTGCTTTTTTTAAAACAGATCTAGAGAATGTTTTAAAACAAAAAAATGTAGACACTCTTCTTTTAACTGGTGTTACGACTTCTGGATGTGTAAGAGCAACATGCATTGATAGTATTTCAAGTAATTTTGTTACTCTTGTGGTATCTGATGCTGTAGGAGACAGAGCCAAAGAACCTCACGAAGCAAACTTGTTCGATATGAGTGCAAAATACGCAGATTTAATTACAACTAATGAAGCAATAGAACTAATAAAAATAAAGATGCAGAATAAATAATCATACATGATAAATGATATTATTAATACTCCTTACTATGGAATATTTATCTTCATATTTATTTAATTTGTTTATAACCAAATCTTGACTTTTTGATTTTTGTCCAACCAGGATCTGCAAAATGTGCTGGAATTAAATAACTACCTGTTTCAGAAATCTCGAGTAAAACTTTCTCCCTACTACTTCTAGCTAAAATAGGATCTGAACAAAATGCAGTTGATAATTCTGGATATCGAAGTTGAAGTGGCGAATGAATTATATCTCCACAAAAAAAAGCGCCTTCTTTGCTTTTCAAACTTAGATGACCTGGAGTATGACCTGGCGTAAGTTGAGTGATTAGTCCTTCAGCTAACTCCCATTCATCTTGTACAAATTCCATCTGCCCTTTTTCAACAATTGGCAAAACACTATCTTGGAAAGATCCATGTCTGTCAGATTTTTTGTATGTATTTGACCAATGCTTATATTCTTGCTTACCACAAATATATCTTGCATTCGGAAAAGTTGGAACCCATCTACCATTCTCTAATTTAGTGTTCCAACCAACATGATCAGCATGTAAATGAGTACACATCACTATATCTATATCCTCAGGTCTTAATCCTTCTTTAATAAGCGCTTTAAGCCAATCTTTTCCATCTCGTTTATGCCAATTTGGATGGTTGGGTCGGTTTTTGTGTGCTCCAACGCAACAATCAATTAAAATGTTTTGCCCAAATTGACGTAACAACCAAGATCTTATCGTAAGGTGTATCAATCCGTTTGATATCACCTTCGGATCCAAAGCTTCTTTTTCATTTAATATCTTATCATCAAAACTTGGAAATAAAGTCTTAACTGGTAAGCTAAATGAATTAATGTCAGTTAAACCAGTAACTGATAAACTACCTAAAACTAAATTTCTCATACCTATTTCACATTATTTGTGGATTTAGTCCTTTATTATCAACTCGTTTTTTTAAATCATTCCAATATCTACCAATAAATCTTCCAGCTGTCACACCATTAGACTTATCAGAAACAAGCCACAAGATTGCTTCATTCATTATTGTAGGCGGTAACAAATTACCATCCGCACCTTTTTTATTTTTTGAAGGTGGAAGTAGATCTGTATCGGCTGCCCCACCCGGCAATAAAACATTCACATCAACTCCTGTACCTTCTAGATCATATGCCCAAGTTCTTGATGTAGCTTCAATAAATGCCTTTGATGGTCCATAAGGAGAATATCCTTTTCTAATCATTGTTTGTGAAGAAGTAGAAATATTAATAATTTTACCAAATTTATTATTTATCATATGAGGGACTACACTTTTTGCAGCAACAAAAGGACCTATTATGTTGGTATCAATTATAGTTGACCAAGTTTTTTTTTCTGCTTCCCAGAATTTTGAAGGAACTGTATTAAATGTTTCAGATATAAGTCTCATACCTCTTCCGGCATTATTTACAAGTACATCGATTTTAGAAAATTTTTTTATACAGTCCTCAGTAAGTCTTGCCATGCCTTCGGCGTCAGAAACATCTACAGTTCTAGAGAAAAAGTTGTCTTTTCCTAATATTCCAATAAGCTCTTTTGATGTTTGCTGGTAAGCTTTACCCTCTTTTGATGCAGTAATACATAATTTAGCACCAGCTTTAGCTAAGCAAATTGCCATTTCTCTACCCAAACCTCTATTCCCACCTGTTATAATTACAGATCGACCCTTTAATGACTTATCTGACTTCATGGCATATATCCCCCACCATTGACCCACAGAGTTTGTCCCGTCATAAAACTACTATCTGAGCCCAGAAGAAACATAATTGGTCCAACAATATCTTCTGGAAGAGCCATTCTTGCTAATGGAGTAATTTTTACATAATTTTCTATATTGATGGATATTGGTTCATTTTCATCTGAACGTCCTGTCCCTCCTCGGAGAAATGCAGTATCAACGGCAGAAGGACCAACTGCATTTACCCTTACCTTTGGTGCTTCTTCCAGTGCTAAAGTTTTTGTAAGATTTATCAATCCAGCTTTCGATGCTCCATAGGCTCCATAATGAGGTCTAACATTAGAAGCCAATCCTGATACTACATTTACCATAGAACCTCCATTAACTCTAAGTAACTTTAAAGCTTGCTTAGCCACTAGAAAGGCACCTTTTAAATTCAAGTTTATAACATCGTCAAATTCTTTGCTGGTTGTTTTTTCTATTGAAATAAGACCTTGTAAATAACCAGCAAGATTCACAAAACCTGATAACTGATCTAAATTGGAAAAAGCATTTGAGATACTTGTGGGATTGGTTAGATCGATCTCAATAGATTTAATACCTTGCTCTGGAGGATGTCTATGTAAAGATTTACTTAGATCCATTACGGTAACATTCCAACCATCCTGAAGCGCTCTTTTCGCAAGTGATCTACCAATACCGCCAGCACCTCCTACCAGAACTAAATTATTCATATTTCAAAACCTTGAATTTTTTTCTTTTTTAAAATTAAGAATTTATCAATTTTAATTTTATCTACTAATATCATACAACAAAATAAATGCGCCATTAAAGACGCATTTATTGTTTATAAGAAAATTTTATAAACTTTAGCATGGATCAGGGGAATGGCTAGCCATTAGTGTCCACTTTTGATCTTTTATTTGAATTACGTATCCAGGTAACTCTGCATCATTTCCAGCAAAGCATAAATTTTTGCCAAGAATTCCAGAAAAATTTACCGTTTTTAGACCCTCTTTTATAGCCAACCTCTCACTCTCAAGGTTACTTTTAGATCCGGTAATTTTTTGCTCCTTCATTACTTTGGCAAATAAATGAATTGCATCGTAGGATTGGGCATCAGTGTGATGAGCCCCAAGTTTTTTTATACCTACAGCATTTGTTTCTGAAACAAATCTATCATTAAAAGCCTTTGCTTCTGGAGAAGAATCCGCATGAAATCCAGCCATGAATGTTGTTCCTTCAGCTAAATCTCCAAATAGCTCCAGTATATTTGGGTCAGCAAAAATCTGACTTCCAATCATTCTTCCTTTGTAGCCTTGCCGCTTTAGTTCACGAATTGTTTTCGATGCATTCTCTGGAAGCCCTGCAACTGCAACCATGTCAGGATTATTTGCAACAATTGGAGCAATTTGTGGAGCCAAATCAAAACTCTTGTAGGTTATAGCAACAGGCTTTCCGTGTTCTATTCCAAATTTCTTAAGTAAAAATGGATAAAGTTTTTCTCCTACAACTGCTGATATTGCTTCATCTGAGACATATACTATATCAACTGATTTTCTAGGAACATCCATTTCTTGAAATGTTTTCAATAATCTCGCAAATTGCTTGCCCTCATCTTCAGTAATTCTCCAAGCCCATTCCTTATCCTTTGTTAAACCCGGTGCAGATGAAGCATTTGACATCATTACTATTTTTTCTCTTTCTGCAACATTAAATGCAACTTTAGCTTCTCCTGATGAAAAAGGGCCAAGAATAGCGAGCACATCATGATCTTGAGCTAGTGTTCTAGCAGCTAGCGCAGCTTGTTTTGGATCAGATCCACTATCAAACTCAATAATTTCAATCATTTTGCCATTAATCCCACCAGCAGCATTTATTTCTTTAACTGCCATATCAACTGCTACAGTAGCAGATAATGCTGGTCCTTTTAGCCAGCCCGTTCTACCAGCAATATGACCAATTTTTAAAGTATCTGCAATACCTCCTGAAACTAATAAAATCAGGGCTAAAGCACTCCAAACAAAGGCTTTAAATTTATTCATTTTTTTCCTCCTTTTGTTATTAATCAATATTATTATTTAATATCTACACACTTTCACCAAGATACGCTTCAGCTAAAATCTTGTCAGCTGCTAACTGAGATACAGTTCCCTCCAACCTTACAGATCCCAACTCAAGTACATATCCTCTATGAGCAGTTTTTAACGCAAGTTTTGTATTTTGCTCTACAATAAGAATTGAAATTCCTTCGCTATGCAACTCTTTTATTAATTCAAATAATTGTCCTACTAAAATTGGTGATAATCCTAAAGATGGTTCATCAAGCATCATGAGTTTAGGTTTCGCAACCATCGCTCTACCAATTGCAAGCATCTGCTGCTCACCTCCAGATAAAACTGAAGCTAATTGATATCTTCGGCTAGCTAAATTACTAAATCGGTCAAAAATTGATTCCACTAAATTTTTTACTTGAGATCTATTTTGGCTATGCGCCCCTAGTAAAAGATTTTCTTCTACTGTCATACTTACAAAAATTTGCCTGCCCTCAGGTACTAAAGTTAGTCCTGATTTAACTCTAGAAGGCGCAGATAAACTATTAATTTTTTTTTCCTTAAAAAAAATATTGCCTTTTGATGGTTTAACAGTTCCTGCTATTGCTCTTAATAAAGAAGATTTTCCTGCACCATTAGAACCAACTACTGTAACAATTTCAGATTCTCCTACAGATATAGAAATATTCTTTAAAGCATGAATAGGTCCATACCTTACATTAATATTTTCAATTTCAAGCATTCGATCCCTCAAGATTGTTTTCAGACCCAAGATAAGCTTCAAGGACTTTTCTATCATTTTTTAATTCAGAAATAGGCCCATCATATATTAACTGTCCAAAATTCATTACTGAAACTTGGTTACACAAACTGTTAACAAAAGGCATATCGTGGTCAACTAGTAATAAAGTTATTCCACGTCTACTTACTTCTTTTAAAAAATCCCTCAATTTTTTAGTTTCTGCTGTATTCAAACCTGCAGCAGGTTCATCAAGCAATAAAAGACTTGGTTTTGCCATTAAGGCTCTAACTACCTCTATTTTCTTTCTTATTCCATAAGGAAGGCTTGAAACCGTTTGACCTTTGTGAAGATCTATTCCAAAACTTTTTAAAGTTTCAATTGCTTCACCTTTTCCAGAAGATTTCGATAGGAAATCTAAAGGCTTGAACATATCCACAAAATCAATCCGACTATGTTGACCAAGCATTACGTTTTCCAACACAGAAAGATGTGGCATTAAGCGAATGTTTTGAAAGCTTCTAGATAATCCTTTGTGTATTCTTTTTCGTGATGGAACTCCTCTTAGATCTTTTCCTTTAAAGTAAACAGTTCCTTTCTCTGGATCGTGAATACCAGAAATAACATTAAACAGTGTTGTTTTACCAGCACCATTAGGTCCAATTAATGCATGTCGACTACCCTTTTCCACATCAAATGAAACGTTCTCCAATACTTTAACCCCGCCAAAGCTTTTTGATATATTAGATAGCTTCAAGATAAATTCAGACATTACTTTTCCTAGAAAAAAGTTTAGACCAAACTCGATCAAGCGCATCTCTTGTAACAATTCCTTCTGGGCGAAGGATCATCATTGCCACAATTATCACCCCAAAAATAAAAAACCTCCAGTCGTCACCTATTCTAAGCGCCTCAGGGATTAATGTAAAAAAAGATGCTCCTAAGAGTGGTCCCCAAGCTGTTTGAGTCCCTCCAATTAAGACGTATAAAAGAACAAAAATTGATATGTTAGCATTGAAATATTGAGCTTCAATAAATCCAAAGTAAAGAGCATAAAGCCCACCTGAAAGTCCCGCTATAGATCCCCCAATAGTAAAAGCACTTACCTGTATAGCTCGTTTATTTACTCCCATTAAGTCAGCAACAGCTTCGTCATCATGAACAGCTCTCATAGCCAGACCTATCCGAGTTGACATAATATAAAATCCAAGAAAAACAACAATTATTGCTACCACAAGAACTACTTCAGTTTCGATATAATTATTAACTATCATACCTGTTGGACCACCCAGAAAATCACTGTTTAAAATTATGCCAGCAACAATTTCAGCAATTGCAAATGTGGCCAAAACCATGTAGACACCTTTTGTTCTCAATACTGGAAAAGCTATCAAAAAACTTATCGCCCCGCCGAGGATAGCAGAAAAAATCAATGTAAGATAAATTGGTAAGCCGAGTTCATTTGATAGTATTGCGCATGCATATGCACCTATTGCCTGGAACCCTGCTCCACCTAGATTAAGCTGACCAGTTGCAGCAGTAATGTAAATGGAGTAAGCAAAAATTACATTAATACCTAGAATCGCTAACACTCCTGAGAGATAACCACTCATTAGAACTTACCTTTACCTATCGCATTATGTCCAAAAAGCCCAGTAGGTTTAAAAACCACAAGCAGTAGAAGCAAACTCCAAACTGTAATTTGAGCAGATGAAGCACCAAAAAAATAAATGGATAAAGTTTCACTTAAACCAACAATTAAACCTCCTGCAATTGCTCCCCAAACAGAACCCAATCCACCTATGACCATAGCTGCTATTGCTTTAGTTCCTACATGATCACCCATGTAAGGGCTTACCTCATGATAGTTGATTGCAAATATGGATGCTGAAACTCCACACAGAAATCCTATTAATATGAAAACAACAGGTACAATTCTGTCTACATCAATTCCCATTAAAGTTGCAGCATCGGGGTTTTCAGCAATTGCTCTTAAAGCTCTACCAACTTTTGTCCGAATCAATAAATATGAAAGAGCCGCAACAATTAGAATCGACAAAATTAAACTAATTAACTGGGGGATTGAAATGATGAAACCAGCTACCCTCCAATCTAAATTTGTAAAAGGAGTCGAAAATCCTCGAGTGTCAGAACCGTGTGCAATTAATATTAAATATTCAAAAATCAATAAAAAACCAAGAGATGATACTAAAGGTATTGCATGTTCTGTGGCATCCCCATGTTTCATTTTGAAATACCTATAAGTAAATCTCTCAACTAATAAAGATGCCAAAATTGCACAATTTATTCCTATGAATAAAGCAAACCACCACTTTATGGGGCCCGAAAGACCAAATGGAAGACCGTAATGAGATAATGACCATCCAACCATACCCGCGAACATGTATAAAGCTGGAATTGTGAAGTTTAAAAAATTTAAAATACCAATGGCTAAAGTAAATGCTACTGCTACACTGATATAAATGCTACCTAGCATCAAGCCGTTGATAATCTGTTGAAGTACTTGTTCAAAAAACATATGTTAAGTTGACAAAATTTTATCAAATTGTACAAGAAATATTTTGATAATATTATTTTAAAGAGGAAAAATTTATGCCTGATGAAAGAGATGTAGTACTTGTAATTGGAGCTGGACCGGTAGGTCTAGTTGCAACTGCATCACTTATCTCACATGGTATCCCTGCAAAACTAATTGAAGCAACTGAAGACTTAGCTCAAGATTTGAGAGCATCGACATTTCACCCTCCGACACTTGATTTCCTTAATAAATTAGGAATAGCCAAAAAACTAGTTGAACAAGGCTTGATTTGTAGAACTTGGCAATTCAGAGATAGGAAAAATGGCACAATTGCCACTTTTGATGTCAGCCTTTTGGAAGGTGAAACAGATTTTCCATTTAGACTTCAATGTGAGCAATGGAAACTTACAGCCGCACTAAGAGACTATATTGAAAAACACCCCGATGGAGAATTAATAACCAACACAAAAGCTGAAATGGTAGGTCAGAATGATAAATCTGTTTGGGTTTCTGCTAAAAAGGTGGATGGAAGTGTTAAAAAATTCAAAGGAAGGTTTTTAATTGGTACCGATGGTGCACGCTCTATAGTAAGAAAGTCCATAGGTGCAAAATTTGATGGTATGACTATACCAGAAATTTTTCTAGTTCTATCTACAAACTTTCACTACGAAAAAGCTATTTCTGATCTAGCAAATATTGCTTATATCTCAGATCCTAATGAGTGGCTTGTTTTATTGAGAACTCTAAGTTTATGGAGAGTTCTTTTGCCAACAAATCCAGATCATACTGAGGATTTTATAATGGCACCTGAAAACGTAGAAAAAAGGTTACAAGCGGTTGTTCCTTCTTCAGCACCTTATGAAGTAGTTCATAAAACTGCATATAAAGTACATGAAAGGGTTGCCAGTAAATATGTAGAAGGACGAATTTTCCTAGCTGGAGATGCAGCTCATATAAATAATCCGTTAGGTGGTATGGGAATGAATGGAGGCATTCATGACGCTGTAAACCTAGTTGAGAAATTGACTAAAGTATGGCATGGCGCCCCTCTAGAAACAATGGGAAGGTATGAGCGTCAAAGAAGAAAGGTAGCTATTGAAACAGTACAAACCCAAGCTCTAAAAAACAGAGCTATACTAAATGCAAAAGATGCAACCCAAAGATTAGCTTACCATTCCGAATTGCGGGAAATTGTTTCTGACAGAAAAAAACATAAAGAATATGTTATGAAGTCTGCAATGATAACTTCACTAAGAGAGTTAGAGAAGGTTGATTGACATTGTTAAGATTAAGATATGTGGTTTTCGTGATTTTCTAAATACCAGTCCGCTAATTCTTCCCTAGTAGGAAACCAAATATCCTTAAACTGATTTAAATATTTCAAAAATTCTTTTAGCGCACGAATGCGAAAGGGCTGTCCAATTACATGAGGATGAAGCCCAATATTCATGTGCCTTCCACTTTTACGACTTTCTTCATATAGCCAGTCAAATTGTTCTTTGAAAACAGCAAATGCTCCTTCAACATCTTTTCCCTGACGTAAAAAAACAGTAAAATCATTCACTTCAGAAGTATAAGGGATTGAAACAATATCTTTTCCTGATCTAGTTTTTACAAGATAAGGCTGATCATCATTTAACAAATCACAAAAAAAAGTTAATCCTTCTTCAGCAATTAAATCAATAGTTTTTGGAGTAGATCTAAGTGAAGATGAAAGCCAACCTTTTGCGTCGCGACCTACCACATCTCTATAAATTTCAAGTGTAGCACGAATTACTGATCTCTCTTTTTCTTCATCATCTTGGAAATCGGTCAGTAACTCTGTTTGTTCATAGTTATGTGCTACAATTTCGTAACCCTTTTTAACTGCATAATCAACGACTAAACGTCGTTCTGTTCCCATCATTGCGTTAATGGTGCATGATGTAGGTATTTGTGCTGCCTCAAACAATTCAAACATTCTCCAAACCCCAACTCTATGACCATACTCACGCCAAGTCCAATTTGGATTATCATAAATGTTTCCTGCAAGGTTCCCCCCAACTATACCTGGACCACCTGGATATATTACTCTTTCAGTATCTTTTGTAGGTTCCCAATATTCTAAGTTAGTAGTAATTATTACTGCCATTCTCATACCATTTGGCCACTTTAAAGGTTTTCGATATGGGATAGGTACAAAATCGTATTGCATATTAAAACTCCCTTTTTTTAATTTTTCCAACGCTCTTCAAAAGAATAGATTTCATCAAATCCAATCATTTTGCTAAATTCATCGAATTTTTGAAGTTTTTGCGTTTTAACTAAACCATTTGTCTTGAATTCAACAAAAGCACGCTCGATAGCATCAGCTGCACTTAGAAAACCTAATGCTGGGTATATGATAATACTATAACCCAATTTCTTTAAAATAGTTGGATGTATATTGCTTAAATCTCCATCCGGAACCATTTTGTAAACCAAGGGTTTATCAATACTTTTTTTAAGTTTTTCTATTTCATCCAGAGATTGAAGGGATTCTACGAAAATTAGATCTGCTCCAGCTTTTGAGTAAGCTTTAGCCCTTTTTATTGATTCATCCAAACCAAATTCTAATCTACTATCTGTCCTTGCTATAATAAGTAAATCATCACTATTTCTACTTTCTGATGCTACACCTATTCTATTTTTCATCTCATCAACCGAGCAAACCTCTATTCCCTTTGCATGCCCACATCTTTTTGGAAACACTTGATCTTCAATTTGAATAGCTGCAACTCCAGCTTTTTCATAACTTTTTACAGCATGTCTTAAATTTAAGAGTCCTCCATATCCCGTATCAGCATCAACAATCACAGGTTGATTAACATTTGATGAAATCGTCCTAACACGATCGAGAATATCAGTAAAAGTCATTATTCCAACATCAGGCAAACCTAAATGAGAAGCAGAAATACCATACCCACCTACAAAAAGTGCAGAAAACCCTATCTTTTCCGCAATGGCTGCAGAAACCATATCATAAACCCCTGGAGCTAATAATGTTTCTCCAGAATTGATGGCTTCTCTTAGTTTTGAAACTGACATTAGTTATCTCCAGTTATAGAAAATTCAACATTTTAAAACGTTATTAGATCCATCAAGTCTGAATTTACTTGCTAATAAAAACCTTGTCCAGATAACTCTTTGACTCTAGAATGTTATAAATATTTCATTCTTTAATTAAAAAGAGGTTTGCATGTCTAAGGATGCACTCGGTTGGAGATGTAAGTTTGCAGTTGTAGCTCCATCTACAAATACAATTGTTCAACCCGATATGGATAGTTTTCGTTTAAAAGGAATAACTAACCACTATGGGAGAATCCATATTCCCAATATGAAAGTCACTAGCGATAAGGAATTTGAAGATTTGGTAGAAGCTATAGGTGCTACATTATATGAGGCAGTTGATAGATGTATGACTTGCGAGCCGGACCATTTAATAATGGGTATGTCAGCCTTAATGTTTTGGGGTGGTCGAAAAAAATCAGAAAAGAGGATGGGAGAACTTTCAAAACATTGTGGAGTAGATGTTACAGCTGGTTCTTTTGCTTGTGAGGCCGCTCTTAATTTATACGGAGTAAAAAGAATTGCTGTAATTTCACCTTATTGGCCTATTTCTGATAAAAATGTAACCCTTTTTTTTGAAGATTGCGGATTTGAAGTACGTAAATTCCGTGGTTTGAAATGTATAAGTCCTGTTGCTATAGCTCACGTTCAGCCCGATGAATTAAAAAAACATGTATTAGAAATGGATGACCAAAGTATAGATGCATTTGTCCAAGTAGGAACAAATTTATCTATGGTTGAAGTTTGTAATGAAATGTCGATAGAACTAAAAAAACCAATGATACCCATTAATGCAGCAACCTATTGGCAGGCACTTAGAAACAACGGTTTCATAGATCAATTTGATGGACATGGACCATTATTTAGAGATCATTAGAATGATTGTAGTAATACAATTATAATTTCAGTTTAGTAAGTTATTAAAAAAATACGATTTAAAAATGAAAGGACTTCTTCGTAAAATGTCAGTTTTTCAAAATCCAATTGAACCCCCCCATATTGTAAAAGGCTGGATTGATAATAAACAAAATAATGGATCCGGAATAGAAATTCCCATCTTTTATCCAGGAACCGGAAAACAAGTTTCTGTGTTGATTGAAGATTCAGAAGAAGATGTAAACAAAGCTGTGCTTTCAGCTCGAAAAACATTTGAAAAATCTTCCTGGAGAAGGTTATCGGTTGAAAAAAGAATTGAGATACTGGAATCTTGCAGAAAATTAATACTGGATAATATTGAAGAACTTGCACGCCTAGAATGTTTGGGAACAGGTCTAATTTTAAGGGAAATAAAGGGATTTCATATACATAGGGCTGCTTATAATTTTCGTTTCTTTGCTCAATATATAAGTCAAGCTCATGGTGAACGTTATGACAATACTGAAGGCTATATTACTTTAGTAAATAGAGAACCTGCTGGTGTTGTTGGACTAATAGCACCTTGGAATGCTCCATTAGCCCTGGCAACTATGAAAATTGCTTCCGCAATTGCATTTGGAAATTGTGCAATATTAAAGCCTTCAGAGCAAACACCTTTTTCCTTGATAAAATTAGCAAGTTTACTCCAGGATGTATTACCTGAAGGAGTATTAAACTTAGTGAATGGTAGGGGACCAATAACAGGGTCAAGTCTTGTAAGTCATCCTGGGGTAGATAGAATTAGTTTTACTGGGGGTACCGTTACTGGTCGTAAGGTAATGATGGATGCAGGCAAACAACTTACGCCTTGTACAATGGAACTTGGAGGAAAGTCAGCAAATATAATTTTTGCTTCTGCAGATTATCAAAGGGCAATAGACGGAGCACTTATAGGAATCTTTTCAAATAACGGACAACAGTGTCTGGCTGGATCTAGAATTCTTATAGAAGAAAAAATATTTGATCAATTTGTTGAAGAATTCGTTGAAAGAACAAAAAAAATTGTTGTTGGAGATCCTCTAAATGACGAAACAGAAATAGGACCTATAGCTTCAAAACAACACATGGAAAGAATTTTGTCATTTGTTGAAAAAGCAGAGGAAGATGGTGACAAATTATTGGTAGGTGGGAAAAGGCATAGTGAAGAAAACAATGGCTATTTTATTGAACCAACAGCAGTATTAGCAAAATCAAATAATAGTAGGACTTGTCAGGAGGAAATTTTTGGACCATTTGCTAGTTTTATTTCGTTTAGTTCTGAAGAAGAAGCAATAAACATTGCTAATGATACGGAATATGGTCTCGTATCTTATATCTGGTCAGATCATTTACCAACAATAATGCGTATATCTGAAGAAATGCGATCAGGTGTTGTATGGGTAAATACACCCATGATGAGAGAGCTAAGGGCACCTTTTGGAGGTTACCATAATTCAGGAGTTGGAAGAGAAGGAGGTTACTCATGTGAACAGTTTTATACAGAAGAAAAGACTATTTCTATTCCTAAAGCCCCTTTAAATTTAAAAAAATTTGGCAAATAAATATTAAGACTTTTTCTTTTTTAACAATAGGGAATTAAATGCGATAGTTATTCGATCTTGGTTCGAATTGTTTGGATAAACACTATGCAAAACATAAGATGGAAATATAACTATTTGACCTGTTTTTGGCCTTATTCTAATCATATTATCAAAACCAGACTTAGGTAGTAGCTTAGCTAGTTCTCTACCCTCCTGATTTGGGTTAACAAATTCAATCATTCCCGAAAAACCTTCAACCTCAGTTGGCTGTTGAACATAAAAAACTCCCGACCAATGAGAATTAGGATGAGAATGTAAAACATTTGATCCCCCCTTAGGATTTACATTTATCCAACCTGAAAACCTAGCATCAAGTGTCTCTGGATTAAATTCACCATCGTAACTTTTCATAATGGATGCAATTGATGAAGCACAGGTGGAACATACTTTTTTAAATGTATCTTCTTTTTTTAAAAAAAGGTCTGGAGTTGAATGCCAACCTTGATTATTGGAAATATTGGCACCACTATCATTTTTTCTTATTAAATAGATATCTTTTTTTAGATCTTCCAGAAATGAATTTTCTAAATCGGATTCAATTAAATGTATAGGTACGGAAAAACCCAATTGCATTATTTTACTCTTTTTTGATTCTATAAAAAAGTGGTGAGCCCGACAGGATTCGAACCTGTGACCCACTGATTAAAAGTCAGTTGCTCTACCAACTGAGCTACGGGCCCACATATTTTTGTGTATTATTTCAATTAAAAATGGTCAAGTTTATTTTAAAGTTTTATATGAAATTGCTTAAAAAAAATTTACTAGAAGAAAAAATAACACTGCGTTATAAATCCACATGCTAAACTTAAAACATAAATTTAAAATACCATTTATTAAAATGCACGGATTAGGTAACGATTTTCTTATAATTGATTGTCGTGAAAACAATTATAAATTTTCAAACAGTCAAATAAGATTATTAGGAAATAGAAACTTAGGAGTTGGTTTTGATCAATTTGTTTTGATGTATAATTCTAATAAAAAAAATATACAAACCTTTTTAAAATTTTGGAATTCTGACGGTTCTTATTCTTCAACATGCGGAAATGCTACTCGTTGTGTAGCAGATATTTTAATGAATGAGACTGGCTTAAATGAGGTAAATATTGCTACTAGTGCTGAGATAATAAAATGTGTGAAATTAACAAATGGTCAAATTTCTACCAATATGGGTGTTCCAAAAATTAAATGGAAAGATATTCCATTATCAGTAAAGTGCGATACTTCTAAATTACCAATAAAAGGTAATCCAATTGCTACGTCTTTTGGAAATCCACATTGTACTTTTTTTGTTGACAATTTGAAAAAATTTTCAATCTCTAGAATTGGTAAAGAAACAGAAATAAACCCACTTTTTCCCCAAAAAACAAATGTTCAAATTGCACAAGTTATTGATGATAGTACAATTGAAGTGAAAGTTTGGGAGAGGGGAAGTGGAATAACAATGGCATCTGGATCATCAGCTTGTGCAGTTGCATTTTCTGCAAAAAGATTAAATCTCGTAAGAGATGAAGTCCAAATAATTTTGGATGGTGGATCGGTAAATGTTAAATGCCAAGAGGATGGAGTTTGGATTTCAGGTAATATCAAATATGTTTTTTCTGGTAAAATATCTTCTCTTCTTTTTGATAACTCGGAATAATTAATGAATAACATTATTAAAACATTTGGATGTCGATTAAATATTTTTGAAACTGAGGTTATTAAAAATTTTATAACTAAGAACAAAATGAAAAATGTTTCCGTTCTCAATACTTGTGCTGTAACAAAAGAAGCAGAAAAAAAAGCACAGCGTGAAATAAAAAAAATCAAAAATAAAAATAAGAATTCTTTTCTTATAGTTACTGGCTGTGCATCCCAATTAAAACCAAAAATATTTGAACAGATGAATGAAGTAGATTTAGTTTTAGGAAATCAAGAAAAGTTAATTAGTAAAAACTGGTCAAAAATTAATTCTATATTAGAAGATAAAAACAAGAAATATAATTCCAAACTAGTATCAAATATTATGAAAAAAAATACTCTTCCATTTAATAAATTATCTCCATCAAAATCAAATACACGTGCTTTTATTGGTATACAAAATGGTTGTGATCATAGATGTACTTTTTGTATTATTCCATATGCTCGAGGAAACTCTAGATCTATTCCAAAAGTAGAAATAAAAAATCAAATTAAATCACTGGTACTTAGTGGAGTAAAGGAAATAGTTTTGACTGGTGTAGATATAACATCTTGGGGATTAGATTTTAAAAATAAAGAAAGATTGGGTGACCTGATTGAATTTATTTTAGAGTCTGTTCCTTCACTTCAAAGATTGAGAATTTCTTCAATGGATAGCATTGAAATTGATCCCAAATTAATGGATTTGTTATGCCACGATAGTAGATTAATGCCCCATTTACATCTTTCTCTTCAATCGGGTGATAATATGATTTTAAAAAGGATGAAGAGAAGACACCTTAGAGAAGACTCCATTAAATTCTGCTCAGCACTAAAAAAAATTAGGCCTGAAATTACATTTAGTGCTGACATAATAGCTGGTTTTCCAACTGAGACTGCAGAAATGTTCAAAAACACAATTTCAATTATTGATGAGTGTAAAATTGATTGGATACACGTTTTTCCTTACTCATCACGCATAGGAACTCCAGCAAGTAAGATGCCACAAATCCCAAAAGAAGAAATTGAAAAAAGAGCCGCAATACTTAGAAAAATTAGTAGTGAAAGGTTAAACAAACATCTAAATAACAAAATTGGAAGTATCCAGAAGGTTTTAGTAGAAAGAAATGCAAAGGGATTTACAGAAGATTACAGCAAAGTATCATTTCCTCAAGGTCCAGAAATAGGAAAAATTATTGAAATGAGAATAAAAAAGCAGTCTAACAATGAACTTTTCGGCATTCCAATAAATTAAATTATTTTCATACAGACATACAAATATATTTCATTTCTAAGAATTCTTCTATTCCGTGTTTAGAACCTTCTCTACCTAAACCTGATTGTTTAACGCCACCAAATGGAGCTAACTCAGTTGAAATTACTCCAGCATTTACTCCAACCATTCCATATTCAAGTGCTTCTGAAACTTTCCATACTCTAGATAAGTCTTTTGAATAGAAGTAGGCTGCAAGACCAAAAATAGTGTCATTAGCTTGATTTATTACATCATCCTCGTCTTTAAATCTAAATAGAGGTGCAACAGGACCAAATGTTTCATTAGTAGAAACTACCATATTCTTTGTAACTTCTGTAAGAAGTGTAGGTTCAAAAAAATTCCCACCCAATTTATGACGGCTGCCTCCGGTAATTAACTTTGCTCCTTTTGATAAAGCATCATTTATATGATTTTCTACTTTTAAGACTGCATCCTCAGTTATTAAGGGGCCTAAAGTTACATTTTCATTAAAACCATCACCAACTTCAAATTTACTTACCGCATTAGATAACTTTTGTGCAAATTCATCATAAACCTTCTCCTGGACGTATAATCTATTTGCACATACACAAGTCTGGCCATTATTTCTATATTTAGAAAGAATTGCTCCTTCTACGGCTGCATCCAAATCGGCATCATCAAAAACTATGAAAGGAGCGTTACCACCTAACTCCATTGACATTTTCAAGACTTGAGAAGATCCCTGTTTAAGAAGAATTTTTCCAACTTCTGTTGATCCAGTAAATGTAAGCTTTCGAACTTTAGAATTAGAACAGAATTCTTCGCCAATAATTTGTGACTTATTAGAAGTAATAATGGACAAAACACCTTTTGGTATTCCAGCTCTTTCTGCAATTACAGCAATAGCTAAGGCTGATAAAGGTGTGTCTTCAGCTGGTTTGGCAACAAAAGAACAACCTGCTGCAAGAGCAGGTCCCAATTTTCTAGTAATCATAGCGTTAGGAAAATTCCAAGGTGTAATCGAAGTTACTACACCAATTGGCTGTTTGATTACTAATATTTTCTTATCAGCTTGATAACCAGGAATTGTTTCACCATAAATTCTTTTGGCTTCTTCAGCAAAAAATTCAATAAAACTAGCACCATAAGCAATTTCACCTTTGGCCTCAGCTAATGGCTTACCCATTTCTGCAGTGATAATCATTGCTAGATCATCAGCATTAACCATCATTAATTCATAAAACTTTTTTAGAATTGATGATCTTTCTTTACCTGTTTTTAAGGACCATAATTTTTGAGCATCATATGCTAAATCGATTGCCTTCTTAGTTTCTTCCAATCCTAGATCAGGTACATTACTTATAACTTCCAAGTTAGCTGGGTTTCTTATCTCAAAAGTATCACCATTGGCGGAATTTACCCATTCACCTGCAATAAATGCCTTATCCTTTAATAATGATGGATCAGAAAGCATTGATGACAGTTTTTTATTTTCTATAACTTTGTCCATTTAAACCCCAATTTCAAAAGAAATTTTCTTACATGTTAAGATATAAAAGTGTTGTCAAAATGGCAAGTTCTTAAGAGATAATTTTATGAAACTATTTATTGTTTTGTCTTATAGCCTCAGACACAGCAATAGAAGCAGCCGTAGTAACATTTAAGCATCTTGTATGAGATAATATTGGAATCCTTATATTAAATGGTACTGAATCCCTAACATAATTAGGAACTCCCTTACTTTCACTTCCAACAATTAATATGTCATTTGATTTAAATTTAAAATCCCATATAGTTTCTGGTGATTTTACGGTAAGAAGAATAAGTCTTCTTTTATATTGATATTTTTTTATAAAAGAATCAAAATCATCATGGCAATCAATTTTGGCTAAATCGATATAATCCATAGCTGTTCTCTTTAAAGCCTTTAAGGAAAAAGGAAATCCACAAGGTTCGATTAAATCTATATCAACTCCAAAACAAGCACATAATCTTATCATAGCACCAAGATTTTGAGGTATATCTGGTTCATATATCGCTAATCTTATATCTTGTTTAAACATTCAATAAACCTGCGTCCGAAAGTCTGCTAGACTAATTAGATTTAAAGATATATATGATTTTTAAACAGTTGAAGATATATTTTTAATTATTATCTATTTTTTAAGGAGAAGATAGTGTCTGATTCTAATTCAAAAGAGCCATCTAGAAGAGATTTTATCTATGTAGCAACAGCTGCAGCTGGTGCTGTTACTGGAGCAGCAGCTATATGGCCATTAATTGATCAAATGAATCCTTCAGCAGATGTCCAAGCTTTGTCATCTATAGAGGTTGATGTAGCTGATGTAGAACCTGGATCTCAGATAACTGTGAAATGGCTTGGTAAGCCTGTTTTCATAAGAAGAAGGACTCAAGAAGAAATTGATGAAGCAAGGAGCGTAGATATTTCAACTTTACCTGACCCTTTATCTTTTAATGAGAATAAACCAGACACTGATGCTAGTGATATAAATAGAACCTTAGATGAATCAGGAGAGTGGCTTGTTATGGTTGGTGTTTGCACACATCTCGGATGTGTACCTTTAGCAGAAGCTGGAGACTATAATGGTTGGTTTTGTCCTTGCCATGGTTCTCATTATGATACTGCTGGTAGAATTAGGAAGGGACCTGCACCAAAGAACTTGCCCGTACCTACAGCAAAATTTGTTGAAGATTTGATAATTAAACTCGGTTAAAAGGAAAAAATTATGAGTGGTATTCCTCACGATCATTATAAACCAAAACCTGGATTTCAGACATGGATGCATAAAAGATTACCAATTTTTGGTCTGATGTATGATACATTAATGATCCCTACTCCAAAAAATCTGAATTGGATGTGGATTTGGGGTGTTGTTCTAACTTTTTGTCTTGTTTTACAAATTATTACTGGAATAGTTTTGGTAATGCATTACACACCGCATGTTGATAATGCATTCAACAGTGTTGAGCATATTATGAGAAATGTAAATGCTGGATGGGCGATTAGGTATATCCATGCCAATGGCGCATCTTTATTTTTCATAGCAGTATACATGCATATCTTTAGAGGGTTGTATTATGGTTCATACAAAGAACCACGTGAGATTACTTGGATTTTAGGGATGCTTATATATGTAGCAATGATGGCTACAGTTTTTTTAGGATATGTCTTACCTTGGGGCCAAATGTCTTTTTGGGGAGCAACTGTTATTACCAGTCTCTTTGGAGCAATTCCAGTTATTGGAGAGCCATTTCAAACTTGGCTATTAGGTGGACCAGCAGTAGATAATGCGACATTAAATAGATTTTTTAGTCTTCATTACTTGTTACCTTTTGTAATACTAGGATTAGTTGTCTTACACATATGGGCTTTTCACACAACTGGTAACAATAATCCAACAGGTGTTGAAGTAAGAAGAACTTCAAAAGAAGATGCAGAAAAGGATACTGTTCCTTTTTGGCCATACTATGTAATTAAGGATATGTTTGCATTAGTTCTAATCTTAATAGCTTTTGTTTCAGTTGTAGCTTTTATGCCAAATTATCTGGGTCATCCTGATAATTATATTGAAGCAAATGCATTGGTGACACCAGCCCACATTGTACCTGAATGGTATTTGTTACCCTTTTATGCTATTTTAAGAGCTTTTACAGCAGACGTTTGGGTTGTACAATTTGCTACTTTTATAACTGGAGGAATAGTTACTGCTAAGCTTTTTGGTGTAATTGCAATGTTTGGAGCAATTGTTGTGATGGCTCTTGCGCCATGGCTAGATACTTCTTCTGTAAGGTCTGGGAGATACAGACCTCAGTTTAAATGGTGGTTTGCTATCTTGGTAATTGATTTCGTAGTTTTAATGTGGTGCGGTGCAATGCCTGCCGAAGAACCCTACGCAACTATCGCTTTGATAGGCTCCGCATACTGGTTTGCATATTTTTTAGTTATATTACCAATATTAGGGATTATTGAAACACCAGATAAACAACCAGAAACTATCGAAGAAGCTGTAGAATTAGCTAAGAAAAAGAGAACTTCACAATCTCCAAATATTGATGGCAGTACAGTTCCTGCGGAGTAATTTATGATTCACCTTTTAGATAAGAAACACATTATGGATAAATTTATTTCTACTTTTTTAATATGCTGTTACTTTTTGCTTTTTGTTAATCCATCCTACTCTGCTGGTGAAGCCGAAAAAATAAAAGATTTTGAATTTTCTTTTGAAGGACCCTTTGGTACTTTTGATAGAAATCAACTACAAAGAGGTCTTCAAGTTTATACTGAAGTATGCGCTGGTTGCCACGGAATGAAACAAGTTGCTTTTAGAACATTAGGAGACCCTGGTGGACCCGAATTGGAACCAAAACAAGTAAAAGCCTATGCAGCTCAGTACGAAATTTACGATTCTGAAACTGATGACTATAGAGATGGGAAGCCTTCAGACAAATTCCCAGTTTCAGGTGTGGAAAACGCACCTGATTTAAGTCTTATTGCTAAAGCAAGGGCTGGATTTCATGGTCCTTATGGAACTGGTATTAATCAGTTAATAAAAGGGATGGGTGGTCCAGAGTACATTGTGAATTTGTTAGCAGGTTTTACTGGTGAGGAAAAAGAGCAAGCTGGTGTAACTTTATATGAAAATAAATATTATCCCGGCAAATGGATTGGAATGGCCCAGCCTTTGTGGGGTGATGATGTAGAATACATTGACGGCACTGAAGCTACAATTGAACAACAAGCAAAAGATGTTGCGGCCTTTTTAATGTGGGCTGCTGAACCAAAGTTAAATGCTAGAAAAGAATTTGGATTTACGGCCGCATCATACCTAATTGTATTAGCTTTATTATTATATTTTACAAACAAGAAAATTTGGGCAAATGTAAAAAGAAAACAAGTTTAGTTTTTTTTATTGCTGTAATAGTAACTATAATATTATGATTATTAAATGCCTCTATTATTTTGAAGAGAGTAAATCCTATGTCTATGAATAGCTTTGGTCATCTTTATCGTTTCACCACATGGGGAGAAAGTCATGGAAAAGCAATTGGTGTTACTATTGATGGTTGTCCTCCAAAAGTTGATTTAACTGAAAAAAAAATACAAAAATTTTTAGATAAAAGAAAACCCGGACAAAGTAGGTTCACAACTCAAAGAAAAGAACCCGACACCGTGGAAATCTTATCAGGAGTTTTTGAGGGGAAAACTACAGGTACTCCAATTCAGTTAATGATAAAAAATTTAGATCAAAGGTCAAAAGATTATTCAAAAATTTCTACTTCTTTCAGACCAGGCCATGCAGATATTACTTATTTCCAAAAATATGGAATTAGAGATTATAGAGGTGGTGGAAGATCGTCTGCAAGAGAAACTGCAGCAAGAGTAGCAGCTGGAGCTGTTGCTAGGCTTGCGTTAAAAAAAATTTTACCCAGATTAGAAATCCTAGGTTACTTAGTCCAAATAGGAAATAAAAAAATTAATTGGAATCATTTTGATAAAAGACAAATTTCTAAAAATCCATTCTGGTGCCCTGACAAAGAAATGGTTGAAGATTGGTCATTATATTTAAGCAAAATACGTAAGGATGGTAACTCTATTGGAGCAATAATAGAAGTAATTGCAAAAAATCTTCCAGCTGGTATTGGAGCTCCAATTTATAATAAATTAGATACTCAGATTGCTTCGGCTATGATGTCAATTAATGCGGTAAAAGGAGTTGAAATTGGAGAAGGTATGAATGCTGCAACTCTTACTGGAAATGAAAATGCTGATGAAATTAGATCTACCAGTAAAAAAAATACTATTTACAAATCAAATAAATCAGGAGGAATTTTAGGAGGTATTTCTACTGGGCAAGATATAATAACTAGATTTGCAGTAAAACCAACTTCTTCTATTCTTAAACCAAAAAATACTATTGATGAAGACTATAATAATGTACAAATTCAAACTACTGGAAGACACGATCCTTGTGTAGGTATTAGAGCTGTACCAGTGGGTGAGGCCATGCTTGCTTGCGTCTTATTAGATCAATATTTAATAAATAGAGGACAAATAGGTTAAATTAAAATCCCTTACTAGCATATAGTAAAAATTCCTTATTTCCTGATCTTCCCCGTATTGGGCTCTTCTTTATTCCAATTACTTGCCACTTAGTTGCTTTCATAAAATCCATAACTTTATTAATCACTTCTTCAATATACTCATCTTTTTTTACAACACCATTTTTATTTAAACTTTTTTTAGATAATTCAAATTGTGGTTTAATTAAGCAAATCATTTTTGTTTTAGAAGGCACTGTTAACATTAATATTGGTAACGCTACCGTTAATGATATAAAAGATAAATCTACTACCAACAAATCTGGAGTGGGTATATTTAGATTGCGTATTGCTCTTATATCTGTTGAAGAAATGTCAAAAACTCTTTTATCATTTTTTAATTTTTCATGTAATTGATCAGTACCTACATCAATTGAATAAACTAATTTAGCACCTTTTTCTAAGCAAACCTGAGTAAAGCCACCAGTAGACGCTCCTATATCATATACAACTTTTTCTACCACATCTAATTCAAAGCTATTTATTGCAAATAATAATTTTATAGCACCACGACTTACCCATTGCTGTGAATTCTCTTCAATTAAAATTTTATCATCAACTTTTACTAAATAAGAAGGTTTTGAAATAGTTTTAGAATTAACTAATACCTTTCCTTCTTTTATAAGATCTGCAGCTTTTGCTCTACTCTCTGATAAACCCAAATTAAAAACCATTGAATCTAACCTAAAACTTTTGTCAGCACTTTTTAAATTTATTTTGATCATAAAATTAAGTTATTTCTTTTGAATGAATAAAAAGTTAAGTACTATTATGAATATAAAATTAAAAGTTAATATTTTTCAAAGGACATCAACATGAAAAAAAATTTAACTGTAGGGGACGACGAAAAGAAGGTTGTAAAAGAATGGTTTGAGGAATTGAGAAATATTATATGTGAAGAGTTTGAAAAAATTGAAATGCTACAAAATTCAGATAAGCTTTGTAAAAAACCACCAGGCAAATTCAAAAGAAAACAAACTTTTAGAAAAAGTAAAAATGGCGAAGATGGCGGAGGTGGTATTATGTCTGTGATGAGAGATGGACGAGTATTTGAAAAGGTTGGCGTTAATATCTCAACAGTTTATGGTACTTTAGAACCTTTAGCCCAGAAAAGTTTATCATCCAGACATAACATTCCTGGTCTTAAAGAGGATCCTCAGTTTTGGGCTTCTGGAATAAGCCTAGTTGCACATATGCAATCACCAAAAACTCCTGCAGTCCATATGAATACGCGAATGTTTTGGACTAAAAGTATGAGTTGGTTTGGAGGTGGCTCAGACTTAAATCCGATGGTGGAAAATGAAGAAGATACTAGATACTTTCATAATGAACTAAAAAAAGTGTGCGATATAGCTGATAAAGATTATTATCCCAAATTCAAAAAATGGGCAGATGAATACTTTATGATAAAGCATTGGAATGAAGCTAGAGGCGTAGGTGGTATTTTTTTTGATGATTTACATACTGAAAATTGGAAAAATGATTTTACTTTTGTTAAAAATGTAGGGAAGGCTTTTCTTGAAGCATTTTCTAAAATTACTAAAAATCATATGAAAAAAACTTGGTCTCCAGAAGAACGCGAATGGCAACTTATAAAAAGAGGAAGATATGCTGAATTTAATCTTGTATATGATAGAGGAACACAATTTGGCCTGCAAACAGGTCATAATCCTGAGGCAGTGTTAATGAGTATGCCACCTATAGCAAAATGGCCATAGTCTTAAGATTTTGAAAGCAATTGCTTTTTATTTAATTTGAATTCTGAGTTTATCCAAACTTTTTTTAATTTCTCTAGAATTTCTCCTATTTTTTTACCTGAATAACCTCTTTGCAGTAAATCAATGCCAGTAATAGGAAATTTTTTAACAGCTTTTGCACCTTCTATAATATCTTTGCAATACAATTGAAATTCTATTTCAAATTTTTTTGATTTTATATAAATATCGAAGTTTTTTTTCTTTGATATATATAATAATAGTAAACTTAATCCTTTTTCTAAACCATAATTAAAACCAAGTGATTTAAAATTTTTTGGAAAAACGTCAAATTTATTATAAAAGTTTAACATCTTAATTTCATTTTTTTTTAAACTAAGTACTTTTTCTAAGCATTTTTCTTTAGTATCTAATAATATACTCAATCTCAATATAGGATCTTTAAGTTCAAAAGTATTGAAGTAGTGTTTACCCATAAATTCTGAAATAATTTTTTTTTCTAGCTCAACAAGATTTCCAATATTTTTCAAGGATATGCTTGAAAACAAAATATTTAATACCCCTGTTTCTTTCATAAACCTTAGAGCTAAGCAAACTCCGTTACTGGACAGTATAAGTTTAAACTCCTTCCATATTCTGTCTTTGCTCAGTTTTTTTAATAAATACTTACTTTGCTTTATTGCTACTAGGGTTTTCAAATTTATACTGCTATTTTGGGAAGGGTATTTACTTATAAAACGAAAAAATCTTAAAATTCTGAGATGATCTTCTTCAATTCTTTTTTTTGGTTCACCTACAAATCTTACTTTCCCATTTAACAAATCAGAAAAATTACCCAAAGGGTCTAATATTTCACCCTTCATATTTAAATAGATAGCATTAAAAGTAAAATCTCTTCTCCTAGCATCATCCTCTATACTACTTGTATATTTAACGATAGCTTTTCTTCCAAATGTTTTAATATCTTGTCTAAAACTTGTAATCTCAAATAATTTTTTTTTGAATACTACTGATAAGGTTCCGTACTCAATTCCAGTTTCAATTATTGTGCATTTAATGTTATTAAATAATTCTTTAACTTCGTTTGGACTTATATTTATTGAAAAATCTATATTATCAAATTCTTCTTGCCAATATGAATTTCTAATACTTCCTCCTACTACATAAACATCTGCACCTTTTGAAGTTAAAATTTTTGTTATTTCTAAAATATCTTTTTTAAACAACCAAGAAATATCAAAAGGGGCTTTGAATTTGTTAATCTTTAGATATGGTTTCATTTTTTCTAATTCTGATATTTTTCAACAAAACTTTTTATAATTCTAGCAGTTGCTCCCCAGATATAATAGGGTCCATAGGGTGCAGCAAAATAACCTCTATCTTCTTCACTTAGGATAAATTTATGATATTGCATATTTTCAGTGTCTAGAAAAAAGTCAAATGGAACTAAAAATAATTCTTCGACCTCATTTTTATTTATAAAAAATTTGATAGGTTTTTTGATAAATCCAACAAATGGATAAATTATAAACTGACTTATAGTTTCATGAGGAGGTAATAAGCCAAGAGTTTCTATGCTATCTTTTGTAACACCTATCTCTTCTTCCACTTCTCTAAATGCAGCATGTAATACAGAGTTATCTTTTTTGTCTACTCTTCCACCAGGAAAAGATATTTGACCTGGATGGGAAGATAGGTTTTTTGACCTTTTGGTAAAAACAACATATAAGTTTTGTTCTAATTCTTTTAAGAGAAAAAAAACTGATGCCTTTTTATAGTTTTGATGTTCGTATTTAAGTTGATCTATATACAAAAAATGAAAATCTGTAGTAAATTTAATTTGTGGAGAATTAAATTTTTTATCATGGTTTGTTTTTCTTAGACAACGTTTGATTTTCTTTAAAATTGAAATATTTTTCAAATAATAACCTCAATATATAAATTAGACATTTTTAACTAATTCAGATGGATCTAATATGTATTGAGTCCCACAAAACTGACAGTCAGCTGTTACCTTACCTAAATCATTAGTCATTACTTCTATTTCTTTCATTGAATATATCGACATAGTCTGCTTGACTTTGTCTATGCTGCACCCACATCCAAAATCAAATTCTTTTTCTTCAAAAACTCTAATATCTTTTTCTTTAAAACACTGTAATAACAAATCTGAAAATGTATTTTTTAAATTATCATGTTCTGAGCATATATAGTTTTCAAATATAGACGACATCTTTTTCCATTCATCTATGTTATTAAAAATTTTTTCTTTCGCTAAATTTGATAATTCATTAATTTTCTGTCTATCATTATTTATATCATTTGATTTTTTATCCTGTGGTAAAATTTGCATCATAATACCAATACCTTTAAAAATTACCTTTTCTTTTTTGTTCAAAGTTTTTTTTATTAATACATTAAACTTTGTATCTAATTGTTCTGAGTTTTTAAAAAATTCTTCAGCTGAATTTGTTAGACTATTTTCATTCAAGCTAGAAATTCCTTTATAGGGTAAGTGACCATCACCTTGATCAAGAATCGTAGCAAAGTAGCCATTGCCCAAAAGATCTTTAAATTTTTTTGAATAAAAGTTTAGTTCTCTGTTAAATTTGGCGTAACCCCTTATTAATGAAATAGATTCAGGTTTTTTTGGAATTATATAATCCGATGCTATTAATTTTAAATCTTTATTTCCATGAACTTGAAGGGATAGCTTGTGTTTAAGTTTAATGGAATTAGCCATTAATACATTTAAAACCATAGTTTCTCCTAATATTTTTGATATTTCATCTGGATAACTATGCTGGAATATAATCTTATTGAGAGAGTTAGACATTCGACAGATTCTTCCCCTTATTGGTAAATCTTCAAATTGAAAAGACATAACTTTATCGTATTCTGTTTTTTTGTTATTAGTCATGACAGTTATTAAAAATTATATTCTTGTATCTGTTATTAATTATATAAATATAAAACAAGTGAAATGAATGTTTAGAATAGGTGAATCAGTAAAAAAAAATATAAAGTATCACTATAGACCAGGTATATATGGTATAATTATTGTTAATAATAATATCTTACTAACTGAACAAAATGAAGAAGAAATTCAACTTCCAGGAGGAGGTATAGATGAAGGAGAACATTATATCACAGCTCTAGTAAGAGAAACATTTGAAGAAACTGGGTGGAAAATACAACCAGTTAAAAGATTAGGTTTTTTTCATAGATTTGTTTATATGCCAGAGTATGGTAAGTGGGCCCAAAAAGTTTGCCATATTTATATATGTAAAGGTTTATATAATCTAACATCTCCTTCGGAAAAAGGACATAAAGCAGTCTTAATGAAGCCTAGAGAAGCAGTGTGTTTACTAGAAAGTCCTGGCGATCGTATTTTTGTTAAAAATTACTTTGGATTAAAGGCTAATTTAAGGTGTTAAAAAGATCAGCTGTTGGCCAACTATCTGCAGGGAACCCAAGCTTTATCTGAATACTTCTAACGCTTTGCCTAGTTTTTCGACCCAATATACCATCAACTTTTCCAACATCATAACCCATTGATTGTAATATTTTTTGTAATTTTAACATCTCTTCAACAGATAGTATTTTTTCTGGTTTATTACTTAAAAATTTTTTTTGCCCGCCTAATCTAGAAGCAAGGTGAGCTGCTGTGACAGTATATATAAAACTATCATTCCATTTCAAATATATATTATAATTTGGATATGCTAAAAACTTAGGACCCTTTAGACCTTGTGGTAACAAAAGTGTTGCCATAGTTTTATCTGATGCGATGAATTTTTTATTCCTTGAAATAATACCAAGTTTTCTCCATGAAGATAATGTCCGGTTACGTCCAAAACCTGCTTCTTGCCAAGGAAAGCTAATATCATTAATTATAACTTCCTCAATCCAAGGTTGATTAGGTTTCCAACCTAATTCTGAAATAAGTGCTGCAGCGGTTAATATTGAATCTTCTGGACTTTTCTTAAGGTCTATAATTCCATCCTTATTACCATCTGAGCCAAATCTTAAAATATCAGAAGGTAACATTTGAACTTGACCAACCTCTCCAGCCCATGCACCAGTTGTTTTTAGATCAATAATACCTCTAGAAAATAAATGAATGGCTGCAATATATTCTTGTTGGAACATTTCAGGTCTTCTGCAATCATGTGCTAGAGTTGCAAGAGCGCTTATTGTATGGAAATTACCTTGAACTGCACCAAAATCTGTTTCCATAGCCCAAAAAGCGGTTATAACTTCTGGGGGAATCCCATATTTTGATTTTGCAACTAAAAAAAGATCTCTATATTTTTCGATATTTTTTTTACCATTTTTTAATCGATAAGAATTAATTGCTTTTTTTGAAAAGTCAGTAAAACTTAACCTAAAGGTACTTTGCTTTCTATCAAAAGAAAGCACTTTTTTCGATCTCTGAGTTTTTTTTAAAACAAGAAACACATCATTTTTATCAATTCCTTGATTTATAGCGACTTCACCTATATTTCTCAAAAATGTGTTAAAATCTCCCCCACAATTGACTAAAAGTTTATCAGCAAATAAGTAATTGCTTTGAATAAAAAAAAATAAAAAAACAAAAAAAATATTTTTTAAAATAAAATAAAATTGGAGCATGAAATCGATTATTTAATTTAAGTTAAGAACATCTTGCATTGAATACTCTCCTTTTTCTGCAGTCATACCCCATTTTGCAGCTTTAAGAGCCCCACGTGCAAATATCATTCTATCTGTAGCATTATGCTTTATGATAATCTGTTCACCTGGTCCCGCAAAAATTACTGAATGATTACCTACAATATCACCACCCCGTATCACAGAAAATCCTATTTTTCCTTTTTTTCTAGGTCCAATTATACCATCGCGTTGAATATCTTTTAAATTATCCAACTTTTTTCCTTTTGTTTTTGCTATTGAATCTCCTAGCATTAGTGCCGTTCCGGAGGGTGCGTCTACTTTTTTACCGTGATGCATTTCAACAATTTCAATGTCAAAATCAGAATCTAGTGCTTCTGCAACTTTTGCAGATATCCCAGTTAGAATATTTACTCCCAAACTCATGTTACCAGCCCTAATGATTGTAGTATTTTTTGAAAAATTTTTTATTTTTTTAATTTGTGATTTTGAAAAACCTGTTGTTCCAATAACATCAACAACTTTATATTTTGCTGCTTCCTCAGCAACTTTTACAGAATTTTCTGGATTAGTAAAATCAATAACTACATCAGAAACTTTTAAAATTTTATCTAAAGAATCTGAAATGACTAAATTTTTTTCTAAACTTGGAAATAACTCAATAGCTTTAGTTCCAATTAACTCATGACCATTTTCCTCAAGTAATCCAACTAACTGAAAGTCTTTTTTTTCTTGAGCAGCTCGAACCAACATCTGCCCCATCCTACCAGTTGCACCAATAATGCTTAATTTATGTACCTTATTATTCAATTTGTTGGTCTCATTTAAAAATTAAAGCGTATCGACAAAGTACTCATTCTTGAGTTATGTATGTACAAACAGTATAAGTCAATAATTATAAAAATAATTTATTTCAAATAAGATGAATAAAGATTTTAACAATAGTTCTCATAGGCTACTAAGAGTAAATGAACTAATTAAAAGAGAACTTTCCTCGCTTTTACAAGGTATGGAATGGGAGGAACAAGGCATAAAAAATCTTAATTTGACCTTAACTGATGTCGAGTGTAGCAAAGATATAAGAATTGCAAAAATTTATTATATTCCAACAGGAATGAAAAATTCTCAATCAATAGAAAAAGCGATTAATAGTAGAAAAAAAGAAATTAGAAAATATCTTGGGAAAAAAATACATTTGAAGTATATTCCAGAATTAAGATTTATTGAAGACAACAGTTTTGATGCTTTTCAAAAAACTTCTGAAATACTTGAAAAATTATCAAAAAGCAAAAGAGAAATATAAATCTTACTGTTATGGATCAAAATTTTCAATTGCCTAATATAAACGGCTGGCTAGTCATTGATAAACCAAGTGGAATAGGCTCTACTAATATAGTAAATTTAGTTAAGAAAAAAGTTCCATCAACGAAAGTAGGACATGGGGGAACTCTGGATCCCGATGCAACTGGCTTACTGCCCATTGCAATTGGTGAGGCTACAAAAACAATACGTTTTACTGAAAATTTATTAAAAACGTATGAATTCACAGTTACATTTGGCTCTTGTACAGATACAGACGATTCCTCAGGGAAGATCATCGGAATATCAGAAAAAAGACCTAGCATGATTAGTATAAGACAGGCATTAAAAAAATTTAAAGGAGAGATACAACAATTACCACCAAAATTATCTGCAATAAAGTTTAATGGAAGGAGAGCTTACGATCTATTCCGTGAAGGATTAGAATTTCAATTGTCCCCAAGAACAATTTTTATTAGTGAAATTGAAATAATTGAAAGAATAGATGATGAGAATATTAATCTTAAAATTATAAGTGGGAAGGGGTGTTATGTAAGATCATTAGCAAGAGATTTGGGAAATGAATTAGGTTGTTTTGCTCATGCAAAAAACATAAGACGAACAGAATACGGTCCTTTTAATTTAAAAAAATGTGTTCATCTTGATGCTTTAGAATATTTTAAATATGACGATCTAGAAGCTAATATTATTACAATAAGTATTTTGTTAAAAGATTACCCTAATTTTGAATGTGTAACTGAAAATTTAAATATTATTACAAATGGAAATCCTATTAAAATAATTAATATGAAAAATGGAGATTATAATTTGGCCTGGACGCATTATAAAAATATTCCACTAGCAATTGGAAAAATAAAAAACTCTGTTTTCTATCCTTTTAGAGTTCTAAATTTATATAAAAATATCATTAATTGATAAAATCATAAATGCTGGATGTTATTTCTAAAGAGTTTAAAAAAAATGAGTTAAGTTCTAAAGCAGTTTTTTCAAAATGCTTTAAATTTAGATATTCAATTACCAATAAATTCAATTCAGGGAGAGGAAGATTACTATTTATACTTTTGAACCCTTCTACTGCAACAGAGAAAGTGTGTGACCCTACACTACTGCGTTGTAAGAAAAGAGCTATTGACTCTTGTTATAATCAATTTAGAGTTTGTAATTTATTTGCTTATAGAGCAACCAAACCGGAAGAACTTCAAAAAGTTTCTGACCCAATTGGTCCAAACAATAATGAAATTTTAAAAAAAAGTATAAAATGGTCAGATAAAATAATATGTTCATGGGGAAGATTTGGAATCTTAAAAGAAAGAGATTTAGAGGTTATTCAATTAATAAAAAAATATAAAACTCCTTCTTTTCATTTGGGTTTAACAAAAAATAATCAACCAAAGCACCTTCTGTATATAAGTTATAATAAAATTCTAACTAAATGGTTTTAAAAAGACTTTTCAAATTTCAAAAAACAGGATATACGCATTACAAATATACTGACTGGACGACATCCTGGCAGTTTTAATTTATATAAAGGAGTTAAAGATGTCGATTGATACAAAAACAAAACAGGATTTAATTAAAAAATTTGCCAAAAAAGAAAACGACACTGGATCACCAGAAGTTCAAGTAGCAATTTTAACTACTAGAATTACAAACCTGTCTGAACATTTTAAAACTCACAAAAAAGATAATCATTCAAGACGAGGGCTCTTAAAACTTGTATCACAAAGAAGAAAAATTCTAGACTATGTTAAGTCTAAAGACGAAAATCGTTATAAGACTTTAATAGAACAACTTGGTATTAGAAGATAATATAAACATTAATAATTCTGATAAACTAAATAAGATTAAATTCAAAAAAGTTATACGTGTGCATAAAATATCAAACGGGTATTTTATTAAAATTATAAAAGGGTGGATATGTTAAAGTCTATAAAAAAATCAATAACTTGGGGTCATGAGAAACTTACACTTGAAACAGGAAAAATAGCACGACAAGCTGATTCATCAGTTATAGCAACTTATGGTGAAACTGTAGTAATGGCTAATGTTGTTTTTGCGAAGGAGGCCAAAGCAGGCCAAGATTTTTTTCCATTAACAGTTAATTATCAAGAAAAATATTACGCAGCAGGTAAAATTCCAGGTGGTTTTTTTAAAAGAGAGGCAAGACCTACTGAAAAAGAAACTCTTACAAGCCGTCTTATAGATCGACCGATTAGACCCTTATTTGTTGAGGGTTTCAAAAATGAAGTACAGGTGACTTGTACAGTCTTAAGTCATGATGGAGAAAATGATCCAGATATAATTTCAATGATAGCAGCATCTACTGCACTTACACTTTCTGGTGCACCCTTCTTAGGTCCAATTGGGGCCGCTAGGGTTGGTTTTGTTAAAGACTCTTACGTTCTTAATCCATCAATAGAAGATATGGATAATATAAGGGAAAATTCTAAACAAAGGCTTGATCTTGTAGTAGCAGGAACACAAGATGCAGTTATGATGGTTGAATCCGAAGCTTATGAACTTAGTGAAAAAGAAATGCTAGGTGCTGTTAAATTTGGTCATGAACAAATGCAAAAAGTTATAGATCTAATCATAAGTTTAGCAGAAAAAACAGCAAAAGAACCCTATAACTTTATACCTACTGTTAATAAAGAATTAATAAATAAAATAAAATCACTTGGTGAAAAAAATATTAGTAAAGCATTTTCAATTGCTGACAAACAAGAGAGACAAAACTCATTAAGCGACGCTAAACAAAATGTTTTAGATAACCTTTCAGACGAAGAATTAGAAAATGAAGAACTAGATTATTGCTTTAAAAAAATTGAATCTGAAATTGTAAGATCTAATATCCTCAAAAAAGGAAAGAGAATTGATGGAAGAAAACTTGATAAAGTTCGACAAATTGAGAGTGAAACGAGATTTCTCCCAAGAACACATGGTTCTGCTTTGTTTACAAGAGGTGAAACTCAAGCGATAGTTGTTACTACTCTTGGTACTGGTGAGGATGAGCAAATAATAGATGCTCTTCATAAAGAAGGAAGATCAAAATTTTTACTTCATTATAACTTTCCTTCTTATTCAGTAGGAGAAACAGGAAGAGCTGTAGGACCAGGTAGAAGAGAAATAGGTCATGGAAAATTGGCATGGCGAGCACTACAAGCTGTTCTACCAAAAAGTTCTGATTTTCCATATACAATTCGCATTGTGTCTGAAATAACAGAGTCTAATGGCTCGTCTTCAATGGCTACTGTATGTGGTGGATCTTTATCTATGATGGATGCAGGCGTACCATTGAAATCTGCTGTAGCAGGAGTAGCAATGGGTCTCATTTTAGAAGGAAAAGAATATGCAGTTCTTACAGATATTTTGGGTGATGAAGACCACTTGGGAGATATGGATTTTAAAGTTGCTGGAACATCCGAAGGAATAACATCCTTACAAATGGATATAAAAGTTGCTGGAATTACCCCTGAAATAATGGAAAAAGCATTAGAACAGGCTAAAGAAGGAAGACTTCACATACTAGATGAAATGTCAAAATCAATCAGTAAACCTGGAGCATTTTCGAAATATGCTCCTAAAATTGAATCTCTAAAAATTGCAACTGATAAAATAAGAGAAGTAATTGGATCTGGAGGAAAGATGATTCGTGAAATTGTTGAAGTTTCAGGTGCAAAAGTAGATATAAATGATGAAGGAATAATAAAAATTGCGTCAAATGATTCTGATAAGATTAATAAAGCTATAGAGTTAATTAAATCTATAGTTGATGAACCAGAAGTTGGTAAAATCTATAATGGTAAGATAGTAAAACTTATGGATTTTGGAGCTTTTGTGAATTTCTTTGGCAAAAAAGATGGATTAGTACATGTTAGTCAGATTTCAACTGAAAGAGTGGCACATCCAAAGGACCTTCTTAAAGAAGGTCAAGAAGTTAAAGTAAAATTGATTGGTTTTGATGATAGAGGGAAAGTTCGTTTATCTATGAAAACAATTGATCAAAAAACTGGCAAAGAAGTAAAACAAAATTAATCATAGTATAAATTATAAATAATTAACTATATTTTTTTTTCGAAGATTCTAAGGTAAATTTTGTTTGCTCTATGTATTATTTTTTTATCTTTTTGAGATATTTTTTTATTTGTTTTATCTGTATTGGTGCTAGTACTTCTACTAAAACCTGTTGTTTTATAAATTTCTTTGTACCAATGAACCCCCCAAATTCCATCATATTTTTTTGAACCAGAACTCCAATTGAGCATTGACATATAAAAAGGAATTTCTAGAAAATTACAAAGTTTTCTTAACGTAAGCTCAGGATTATTTTGCAGATCATCTGCATCGATTATTAATGGAAAATAACCTAATCTATTATAGATAAATTCATATATCTCATAAAGTTGTTGAAACCCTAAATCTTTAAACTGATAGTTTTTATTTTTTTTTTTATAAGAATTTAAAACTAACTCTGGTTTTCTAATTAAAATGACATTGTTAAGAGATAAAATGAAATCTTTATAATAATTTTTTATCATATGATGTGTCATATGCTTTTGATATTGATATGGTTTATCTACTTGACCATTAATACAATAATCAGCAACTTCTTTATAATTGGAAAGTTGACTACTTATGATTTTATCAAACATAGGATGTTGAATTCCAGTCTTTTTTAAATAGGCAGCATAAAATGGCTCATCTAGAATTTCAAAATCACTTCTTGTTCCAAAACTTCTCATAAGTGCCGTTGATAAATTTCTAGGTCCAGACCATACGGCTATACGTTTAATATTTTTCAATTAAATCCTCATATGAATCTCTAAGTAGTTTCAAAATAGAATCTTTATTTTTATATTGAATCTTATGACCATCTAAGTATTCTACTCTTGTTAATCCTCCAAAAGTACCAGTTAAAAAAATTTCATCTGCCGAGTAAGTATCTAACAAAGTAAAATTTTTTTCAAAGATAGGTATATTTAAGTCTTTACAAAGATTAATTACTTTTTTTCTTGTAACCCCGTTCATACAATAATCGCCCGTAGAGGTCCAAACTTCTTTTCCCTTTACTATAAATAAATTACAGGAATTAGTTGTATTTACAAAACCGTAAGGATCCAACATTAATGCTTCATCGCCTCCTACACGGCTTGCTTGAATACAAGCTAACACACAATTAAGTTTTGAGTGACTGTTTAACTTAGGATCTTGTATCATAGGAAGTGCTCTTACTTGAGGAACAGTTATTAGCTTAACGCCCTTTTTATTATCTTTCAGATATGGCTTAGAATGTTCCATAATTATAACATATGTAGGTCCAAAAATAGAAAATTCAGGGTGCTGAAATGGTTTGATTTTTTTTCCCCTAGTAACCATAAATCTTGCATAAACATCAGTATTCATATTATTAGAAATTCTTGTTTTCTCTAGTTGTTGATAAATTTGATTTACAGAAAAATTAAAATTAATCTCAACAAGCTTTAAAGCCTCAAAAAATCTTTCCATATGATCTTCAAAAAATGTCCATTTTTTTTTGTGTAGTCTTAAACCCTCCCAAATCCCATCACCTAAAAGAAAACCACTATCAAAAACTGAAACCTTAGCTTCATCTCTATAAAATAATTTACCAGAAATATTTATTTTAATTTTTGAATTTCTTTTGTCTTCTTTAGAACTGTGCGTGATAGATATGATAAAATCCTAACTCAATAAAATAATGTTAATTATAAAATATAACCTAAGGTAGAATTTAAAGCCACCCAGATAATTCTTTATCTAAAATATTTGTCAGAGCTTTTATATGATCATCTCTATCATTTAAACATGGAATATATAGAAAGTCTTTTCCTCCAGCTTCCGAAAAACTCTCGGCTATTTCTTCATTTATTTCTTCTAAGGTCTCAACACAATCAGAAGAAAATGCTGGTGCTACGACAGCTATATTTATTTTACCTTTATTAGCTAATTCAGCCACAAAATCTACTGTGGAGGGGCCAACCCACTTTTCAGGGCCAAATTTTGATTGAAAAGTTGTTGTAAAATGGGATTTATCCCATTTAAGTCTTTCTGCTAGTAGTCTTGTTGTTTTTTGACATTGACAGTGATAGGGGTCTCCTGCCATTAAATATCTTTCTGGTACACCATGATAAGAAACAACTAGATGCTGAGGCTTAAGTTTAGCTTTAGTATATGCTTCTTTAATTGAATTAGCTAAAGAATCCAAATAAAGATTGTTATCAAAATATGCTGGTACAGTTCTAAATGCTGGTTGCCACTTCATTTTCATTAAAGCTCTAAAAGCTTGATCGTTAGCTGTGGCAGTTGTTGGACCTGCATACTGCGGATACAAAGGAAAAAAAATTATTTTTTCACAACCTAAAGACTGTAAATTTTTTATAGCCTTTTCAGTTGATGGATTTCCATATCTCATGCAAAAATCCAAAATGACTTTATTCCCATGCTTTTTTTTAAAATAATTAGATATTTTCTTTAACTGAAGCTTAGTAGTAGTAAGTAGAGGACTTTCATTTTCTTTTTTATTCCAAATACTTTTATATGCCTCTCCAGAAGAAAAGGGTCTTTTTGATAAAATAACGAGTTGTAGTAATGGTTGCCAAAGCCATTTTGGATAATCTATAACTCTTTGATCAGACAAGAACTCACTTAAATATCTTCGCATTGACCAATAATCTGTATTGTCAGGTGTCCCTAAATTAGTAATAAGAATCCCAACTTTTGCCGAAGGTAATTGGGGATGTTCTTTATCCGCAAATTTTAACCTTCCTTCTCCCGGTTTTTCTAATTTCAACTGACTATCCTGATTTATAGAATTTTTATACATTGGTGAGACATATAAAATAGTTAAGTCTATCTATTTTTTTTTCAATAACACTTTAATAAAACTTTAGAGTATTTAAACAAATGACTTAGGTTTTGTTTCCCAACCTGTTAGACAAATTATGTCAAATGTTGCAATATAACTATTATGTATTTTACTAGACGAGAAGTTGTTTTTGTAAAAATTTAGAACATCGTTTAAAAAAATTTTTGTTAACGTCCTTTTACTTCTTTTTATCAAACAGTTAGTCTCTCCTATACTTTTTAAATCTATAATTAGATCCCAAGGATCTTGATATTCAATTTCAAAATGGAGCTTATCAGTAACACAAAATTTAAAACCAGACCTGCTTAGTAATGAACCATAGGTAGGGGTATCTATCATAGGATGTACTCTTGGAGAAATACCTCCAAAATTTTTTAATTCTGCATATTCCAGTGATTTCCTTAATTCGAATAGACTTCTCTCTCCAAACGCATACCCCATAAAAATACCAGCTTTTTTTAATCCAAACCTCATTTGTACTAATTTTGAAATTGGATCGTTAACACTATGTAGGTGCAAAGCACTAATAATAAAATCTTTGGAACTTGGGATAATTTTTAGAAATTCATTATCATCAATAGTGCTTGTTTTTTTTTGACTAATATTATGAGCCCAGTGTTTTGCAAAAGGACCAACTACTAATGTTTCTAAAAATTCGTCTCCAATTTCTACTAATCTTTCTTTTAAATCATTAATAGCTAAGCTATGTAAAAAAGAAGGAAATTTATTTATGATCCTTTTTTTCCTGATATTAATTAGGTTTTCGTCAAAAATATTTTGTTGATTAATCATGAGATGATAATTTATAAAAATTTATCTAAATAAAAAGTAATATTAAGAAGTATTTTAAAATGGATCCAGATATAAAAATAGGAATAATACAATTAACTTCAAATGATAATTTACAAGATAACTGTAATCAAATGGATTATTATTTCAACCAATGCTTAAAAGATGGAGCTAATTTTATTTTAAGCCCTGAAGTTTCAAATTTCATCTCAACAAATACCGAACTTAAAAAAAAATCTATAAAATTTGAGAAAGAAGACCCTATTATCAATAAAGTGAAAAATTCCTGTAGTAAATTTAAAGTTTGGTCATTAATTGGATCAGTCATACTAAAAATAAAAAAATTTGGACAAGAAAAATTTGTTAATAGATCTATTCTAGTAAATCCAAATGGTAGAATTATAGCAAGATACGACAAAATTCATATGTTTGATGTAATTATCGATAGTAAAGAAACTTATAGAGAATCAAAAAAATTTATGCCTGGTAGAAATACGGTACTGGCAAAAACACCATTTGCTAATATTGGTCTTACTATATGTTATGATATAAGATTTCCATACTTATTTAGTAAACTCAAAGAAAGTGGTGCTGATATAATTTGTATTCCATCTGCTTTTACAACGAAAACTGGAAAGGATCACTGGGAGACCTTAGTAAAAGCACGTGCTATAGAAAATAAGATTTATATTCTTGCTCCAGCTCAATGTGGGCAAAATACTTCCACAAGAAAAACTTGGGGCCACTCATTAATTATAAATCCTAATGGAAAAATACTTTGTGATTTAGGGAATAATCCAGGCTATCGTGTACTAAGATTAAAAAATGATTAAATGTTGCAAATTTTCAAAGATATTATAGCCTATGATATAGGTAATGATTTCAAATTATATAAATGAAAAAAATATCAAATAATTTGGCTCCTCTGATCTTATTTTCTGAAATCTCAACTATTGATCAATTAATAAGAGCTCAAATTTCGAAAATCTTGCCTGATAATATGGCTATATCTCATTTATCAGTATTAAACCATTTATCTTCTATACAAAATGAGAAGACCCCCATGCAATTAGCTAAAAGTTTTCATGTGACAAAGGGCGCTATGACAAATACACTTTCAAAATTAGAAGCATCTGGATATATCAATATAAGACCAGATTGGAATGATGCTAGAAAAAAACAAGTTAAAATTAGTAGAGCTGGAGCAGAAGCACAACGCGAGGCTATAAAATCCATTACACCAATTTTGGATAAAGTAATTAGTAAACTTGGTAAAGAAAAAGCAGATTTAGCTTTACCAATTATTAGAGAGCTTAGGAATATTTTAATAAATTAAATGATTGGGAAAACAAAAAAAATACTGATAATTGGAAGTGCTCCAGATTCTGTAAATGCAAATAAATGGAAAAATATTTCATTTGATAATATTGTTGCTATAAATAACGCTTGGAAAGTAAGAAAAGATTGGACTAATTGTATTTATCCAGAAGATTTTCCAGAAAATAAAAGACCAAAATCTAGCGAAACACAAACTCTACATTCTTCGGAAGAATATGTTAAAGCACAAAATCACTTTGGTGGTTTTGTATATGCTGGAGGTACTATGGCTTTTACGGCCGGATATTGGGTTCTATATAAGTTTAAACCTCAAATAATATGTTATACTGGCTGTGATATGGTTTACACAGGAGAAAAAACTCATTTTTATGGAAAAGGCAAAGCAGACCCTCTTAGAAAAGATAAAACATTAAATAATTTATTAGCAAAATCTGCAAGGTTGGAAGCAATTGCATTTTTAAATAAGTGTAAAATCCTTAACTTATCAAATATATCGGAAAGCAAACTTACTTTTCCTAAAGTAGAGGTTAATGACTTAGATAATGCAGTTAAAATCCACTACAACAAGTTTAAGGAGGAAAAAATTAATTTGGCATTACAAAAAGAAAAAAAAACTGGTTATTTTATACCAGATGGAAAATACTGGAAACAAATGGATAAATTTGACCAAAAAGAAATTAAAGTAATTGATGAATTATGGTTGTCTTCTATTCAGAAAGAAATTTAGATTAATTTTTTATAGAAGAGATAACGAAATTCACAGAAAGATCTTTATGAGATAAACTCCAATTCCACTTTAAAAAATTAAAAACAAAACCTCTTCTGTCAATTACTTTTAAATCGGATTGTTCAATGTAATTACATAATTCTTCAGGTTTAATAAACTTATTCCATTCATGAGTTTTTTTTGGAAGCCATTTCATTATATATTCAGCTCCAATAATTGCCCACAAATAGCTTTTATAATTTCTGTTTATTGTAGAACAAATCATTAAACCATCTTTCTTTATAAGGCTAGAGCAGGTTAGAAGATAACTTTTTGGCTCTGGAACGTGTTCGACCACTTCCATATTTAAAATTACATCAAAAATCTCTTTTTGAGCCAAAAGTTTTTCAGCTGTAGAGATCCTATAATCTATTTTTAAACCAGACTTTTCTGAATGTAACTTTGCAACTTTAATATTTTTTTCAACTGGATCCACACCAACTACAGATGCACCTAACCGAGCCATTGGTTCTGTTAATAAACCACCACCACAACCAATATCTAAAATCCTTAATTTTTTAAAAGGCTCTAGACTATCATAGTCACAATTAAAATGTATTTTAATTTGATCTACAATATATTCTAGACGACAGGGATTGAGCATATGCAGTGGTTTAAATTTTCCATTAGGATTCCACCATTCAGTGGCCATAGATTCAAATTTATAAATTTCGTCCTTGTCTACTTCAGCATTTTTTTTCATATTATATTCCTAAAACTTAATTGATATTTAATATTTAAAAACAATTCATCAACCATGGCTTTATATAAAAAAGAAAAAACTTACTATTTATTTCCAAATATTCAACCTTACTCAAATAGTTACATTAAAACAGATGACGGTAACAAAGTTTATTTCGAGGAGTGTGGAAACCCAGATGGATTACCAGTTTTAGTTATACACGGGGGTCCTGGAGCAGGATGTAATCCAAACATGCGGAGATATTTTGATCCAAAGTTCTATAGAATTATATTATTTGATCAAAGAGGATGTGGTAGAAGCCTTCCACATAATTCAATCATAAATAATACTACTTGGCACTTAATTGATGATATCGAAAAAATTAGAAAAAAGCTTAAACTCAATAAATTTCTGATTTTTGGTGGGAGTTGGGGATCAACACTGGGATTAATATACTCTATAAATTTTCCCCAAAATGTAATTGGAATGATTTTACGAGGCATATTTTTGATGACTAGGAAAGAGTTGAATTGGTTTTATAAAGATGGAGGGGCTAGCTTATTCTGGCCAGAAAAATGGAAAGAATTTGTTGAAACAATACCCCAAAATGAGCAAAGTAATATAATTAAAGCATATCACAAAAGACTATTTCACAAATCAAAAGAAATAAGAGAAAAATTTTCAATTTTATGGTTAAAGTGGGAAAACTCTCTCGCTTCAATGCAGAAGTCTATAAATAATAATACTCCACCGATAAATTATGCTTTAGCTTTTTCAAGAATTGAAAATCATTATTTTTACAATAAAGGTTTTTTGGGAAGTGATAATTATATATTAAGTAATGCTAAAAAGATTGATAAAATTCCAGGAATAATAATCCAAGGAAGGTATGATATGGTTTGTCCTCCAAACTCTGCTAATAAACTGAAAAATGTTTGGCCAAAATCAGAATTAAAAATAATAGATTTTTCTGGTCACGCAATGTCCGAACCGGAAATTTCAAGAGAGCTAATTAAAGCAACAGAAAAATTTAAAAACTATAGTTGAGCTGCTAACCTACATCCCTGATCTATTGCACTTTTAGCATCTAATTCATTTGCTTTTTTTGCACCACCAATTATATGAAAATTTGTGCTACTAGTAGACATAGCTTCAGCTAGGGATATTTCAGAAGTCTGTCCTGCACAAATTATTAATGAATCAACTTTTAACATTTGAATATCTCTTTTTTCTTCTCCAAATGAAATTAGCAAACCTTCAGGAGTAATCTTTTCATAATTTACACCTGCTAACATTTTAACTTTCTTTTTTTCTAAAGATTTTCTGTGTATCCATCCCGTAGTTTTACCCAATCTTTTTCCTACTTTTTCATTTTTTCTTTGAAGTAAAAAGATTTCTTTAGAGGAATCCTCGCTTCTTATTTCATTTTTTTGTAGAACTCCTCCTCTTTCAATTGCAGGATCTGCTACACCCCATTTTTCCATCCATTTATTTATATCTAATGTGGGACTAATACCTGAACTAGAAATATACTCAGCTACATCAAACCCAATTCCTCCCGCTCCAATAATGGCAATCCTATTTCCTAATTTAACTCCATCATTGAAAACTTCTTGATAGTCATAGACAAAATTAACTTTATCCTGCCCCTCAATATCTATTTTCCTTGGTACTACTCCTGTTGAAATAATTATTTCATCAAAATTTATAAGATCAGTTGTTTTTACTTTATGATCTGTTATTAAATCAATCTTGAGCCTTTTAATTTCATTTTTATAATAATTGAGAAGACCATGAAATTCCTCTTTGCCAGGAATCATTTTAGCAAAATTTAGTTGCCCACCTATTTCATTGCTTTCTTCAAATAGTGATACCACATGTCCTCGTTGAGCTGCTGTTATTGAAAAAGAAATTCCAGCAGGCCCGGCACCAACTACTGCAATTCTCTTTGATGTAAGAACCTTACTATAATTTAGTTCAGTTTCTCTACACGCCCTAGGATTTACTAAACAACTAGTTAGCTTCATTGAGAAAGTATGATCTAAACATGCCTGATTACAGGCTATACAAGGTACAATTTCATTTGATTTATTTTCAAAAGCTTTTTTCACAAATTCTGAATCAGCCAAAAATGGTCGGGCTAGAGACACTAAATCCGCACATTTATCAGAAATAACATCATCGGCAACTTCAGGTGAATTTATTCTGTTAGATGCAATAATTGGAATACTAACATTTCCATATAATTTTTTTGTAATCCATGAAAATGCCCTTTTTGGTACAGAAGTAGCAATGGTTGGTATTCTAGCTTCATGCCATCCTATTCCAGAGTTAAGAATATTTACGCCAGCTTTTTCAATCTCTTTTGCAAGAAGAAGTACTTCTTCCCAAGAGGAACCATTCGGAATTAAATCAATTATAGATAGTCTATAAATAATTAAGAAATTTTTTCCAACTTTTTCTCTGATTCTTTTTACTATTTCTAAAGGAAAACGAATTCTATTTTCATAGTCCCCCCCCCAATTATCTTTTCTTTTATTAGTGTGACTAACTAAAAATTGATTTATAAGATATCCCTCCGAACCCATAATCTCAACACCATCATATCCTGCACATTTTGCCAAAAATGCAGATTGAGCAATATCTGAAATCTGTTTTTCAATTCCTTCTTCATCTAATTCCTTAGGTGTAAAAGGTGAAATGGGTGCTTTTATTGGACTTGGAGCTACAGCTTTGTCATTATAAGCATATCGACCAGCATGCAAAATTTGCATAACAATTTTTCCACCTTCATCATGAACAGCTTTTGTAGAAATCATATGATTTTTTACATCTTCATCAGTCGTCATCATTGCAGCACCAGGCAATACTGATCCTTCTCTATTAGGACCAATACCGCCAGTGATTATTAGTGCAACTTGGCCCCTTGCCCTTGATGCATAAAATTCTGAAATACGCTTCCAATCACCTATTTCTTCTAAACCAGTATGCATTGATCCCATTATAATTCTATTTTTTAATTCTATAAATCCCAGATCAAGTTTTCTAAAAATGTTTGGATATTTATTCATAATAATAATTTGCTTAATTTAGTGTTTAAACCTAAAACTTTTTTAAGTACTTTTATTTATTTCAATCGAATTAACTACAGACTTTAATTTTTCCTCAAGTTGTCTGTAAGAAGAGTAATTACTATTTTTTTTAGAAAAACCATATGCACTTGCTGAAATTAAAATATTATCATAAAGACTTAATGCTTTCCAAAACTTACTTCCCGTATTAAGAAAATTGTTTACTTTTTTTGTAGACATTGACATGTAAAGAGTATTTCCCTTTTGATAAGATTTGATAATTTTTTGACCATTTATATTAAAAATATTATTTAATTTAACATCATTACTTTTTATAAGATCTGAAATTTGTGAATACGAATTCAATCCGGGTTCCTGTTGAAATCTTACAGTAATTATAGATGATATGGGCCTTCTGATTAATTGATTTGAATTTGGGTTTGTGATACATTCTGTGAGAATTAATACCAAGCTATTATTTTTTTCTTGGGTTAAATCACTATTAAGACAAAATTCTTTAGTTGATTTTATAGTTATTTGATAATCATCAATACTATAATTGGCAGATTTTTGAATATCACTTACTTGATTATTAACACATGACATTAATAAAAAGCTGATAGGAAGAAAGTTTTTTATAATTTTAAATAGCATGATATGTTTGTAAAAACTTTTACACCCTTTTTTTTATTTTTCAGTTGGTATATAAACTTTATGTTGAATATATGTCTAATTAATTATTATTTGTACATTTTATAAATGTATATATGTTTTTGAATTATTCTATAAATTTATAAAAAAATATTTTTGAAGGAAAAAAATGAATTGGATCTCAAACTACGTTCGACCTAAAATTAATGCTATTTTTTCTAAAAAAGATACGCCAGAAAATCTTTGGCAAAAATGTCCAAATTGTGGAATGATGCTTTTCCATAGAGAAGTAAAAGATGCTTTATGCGTATGTAATGGATGTGGACACCATATGCTTATTCCTCCTAAAGAAAGGTTATTAAACCTCTTTGATGGTGGTATTTACTCAAGAATTGATTATGAAGATGTTATCGAGGATCCTTTAAATTTTAAAGATACAAAAAAATATACAGATAGAATTAAAGAAACAAGAAAGAAGACTGGTGAAAAAGATGCCATGCTACTGACTGTTGGAGATATAGGTAGATTAAAAGTAACTGTAGCCGTTCAAAATTTTTTATTTATGGGTGGATCAATGGGCATGTCAGTAGGTAATAGTATAATTGCAGGAGTTAATAATTGTATAAAATTTAAAACACCTTTTGTAATGTTTGCAGCAGCTGGTGGAGCAAGAATGCAAGAAAGTATTCTTTCACTTATGCAAATGCCAAGGTCCACTGTTGCTATTCAATCATTAAGAGAAGCCAAATTACCCTATGTTGTAGTCTTAACAAATCCCACTACTGGAGGTGTTACTGCCTCATATGCAATGCTAGGAGATATAACAATTGCAGAACCAAACGCACTTATATGTTTTGCTGGTCCCAGGGTAATAGAACAAACAATAGGTGAAAAATTACCTGATGGTTTTCAGAAATCTGAATATTTATTTGATCATGGTATGATTGATATGGTTACTAGTAGGGATAAAATTAGGGATCAACTTATACTTTTATTACATATACTTATGAAAAAACCTCGTGCTATCAGAGGTGATATTAAAAAAGATATAGACGAAATCAATTCTTGATTTATACACTTTTTAAATAAAATAGGATTTTTATAAACTGTCAAATTTAGTTAATGTAAAAGAAAAAAAACATTGTAAAAAAATCTTAAATAATTTCCCAAAAAGATTGGGGTTAAATAAATTAAGAATTTCAAAGCTTTTAAAAAAAATTGGTAATCCTCATGAATCCTTACCTCCTGTAATTCATATTGCAGGGACAAACGGAAAAGGTTCTACAGTAGCATTTATAAAAACAGGACTAGAATCCAGAGGTGATAAAGTACACGTGTTTACTTCACCACATTTAGTAGACATCACAGAAAGAATTTTAATAGCTGGAAAAAAAATTGACTTAAAACTCTTTAATGTCTTATTAGAGAAATGTGTAAAAGCTAATGGTAACAATGACCTGAGTTTTTTTGAACTAATTACAGCAGTTGCTTTCTTAGCATTCTCAAGAAATAAGGCTAATTGGACAATTTTAGAAGTTGGCTTGGGAGGTAGATTGGATTCTACCAATGTTATTAAAAGTCCTTTTTTAAGCATTATAACTCCAATTTCTATGGATCATCAGGAATTTTTAGGTAATAACATAAAAAAAATTGCCTTTGAAAAAAGTGGTATAATTAAAGAGAATTCAAAAGTGATTATTTCTAAACAAAAAAATGCTGCCCTAAAAGTTATAAAAAATGAAGCAAATAAGGTTGATTGTAAAACATATACATATGGAAATGATTTTAAGGCAAAATACTGTAAAAATTCTTTTTTATTTATAACTAAAAGAAAAAAAATAATACTTCCAATCCCATTGCTTAATGGAATCCATCAAATAGAGAATGCCTCAGTTTCAATTGCCGCACTTATAGAATTAAAATGTAGAAAAAAAAACCTAGTTGATGCGTTAACCAAGGTTTCTTGGCCAGGAAGATTACAGAAAATAGAAAAAGGTAAATTAATACCTAAAAATTCAGAACCAAATGGAGAAGTATTTTTAGATGGTGGTCATAATAAATCAGCAGGAATAGCATTATCAAAATGGGTAAAAAATTTCAAAAAGATTAAATTTTATATCATACTAGGAATGATGAACAACAAGGACGTTGAAGGGTTTCTTAAGCCAATAAAACCATATATTCACAAATTAATTGCAATTAAAATACCTCAACAAAAAAACTCATATGATGCGAAAGATATTTTTGAGAAATCTAAGTCTCTTGATATTAATTCTCAAGTCACTGAAAGTTTGGAAAAAGCATTACAAATTGTATACAATGAAAAAACATCCATTCCAAAAATAATACTTATTACAGGATCACTATATTTAGTAGGTTCATTTCTAGAAAAAAATAAATAACTTAATAATTGTCATTTATTTTCTTCAATCCAACTTTGCAAAGAAGCTTTCGGAGAAGCACCAACTTTAGAAGACACCATTTCACCATTTTTGAATAGAAATAATGCAGGTATACCACGAACGCCAAATTTACTAGGTGATACTGGATTTTCATCTACATTTACTTTAGCTATTGTAATTTCACCTTCATACTCAGTTGCTAATTCTTCCAGGGCAGGAGCTATTTGTTTGCAAGGTCCACACCACTCAGCCCAAAAATCAACCACAACTGGTAGTTTTGACCCGATCACTTTGTCATCAAAATTTTCATCTGTTACTTGTGTAATTGCCATAATATTATCCTGGATTTAATTTTAATATAATATTTAAATAAGGTTATTTAAATTCATTTTCAATCTTTTCTAAAAGATCTTTTATTTTATATATAAATTTTAAATCCTCTAGCTTTCCTTCATCTTCAAGTTTGGCTCCAAGATTTTCTATTTCCATAAATGCTCTATTAATGTTATTCCATGGTGATTTAACTGTATCGGTATCAGGATAAAAAACTCTATCTGCTAATTTTTTTTTTATTCTCGTCTTTTCATCTTTTTCTAAAATGGTTTGATTTTCTTCATATAATAGTATTTTTGAAAATTCACTATAAATTTTTCCTCTCTGTATTGAATTAAAATCCTGAGTTGAGAGATCAATAAATTTTTTTGAAATTTCAAGCTTTTTTTCCCAACTTTCTTCATGAAATTCTTGCATTAACAATTTTTGAGATTTATTAGCAAATCCATATGCATATATAGATTCTTCAGGCTCTTTATCCAGTTGATCTATTTTATATTCTTTTTGATCATCCATAATAAATCTCTTTAGTTTAGATAACATTTCATTATTCTCACTAAGAAATTTAGCTCTCCTTTTTAATTCGTCAAAACCAATAGTCTCATATCCAGTAATTGCATTTGCAAATTCACCTTTCATTAGAATTGGATGCTTATTCTTGGTAACAGTTCTCAATATTTTAGGAGTAGTATTATTTATAATTTCTTTAAATTCATTATCTCCTAATCTCATAAATTGTTTAGGGTCATTCCTTAAATCAAAAGCTTTTATATTACCATTTGTATCTTCGCAGATATAAGAAACTACATAGAAACGTGTCAATCCAAAATAAAACTCTGCTGAAATTACAAATTCTTCCTCTTTGATGAAATCATGAGCTTCAATTTTACTCATAGTTTTTAAACCTGACTCCCACAAAATAGGCGCTTTATTTTTAATTATTTTGGCTATGCCTATAGTTGCTCTGGTATCATCTAGTGCATCATGAAATGTTAAATTATTTCCTTGATCAGATATAATATTATCACTGGCAAGTTGTTCCAATTTAAAGATTTCCTTACCTTTTTCATTAAAGGAAGTTTTTAAAGTACCAGGGTAGAAATAATTTGCAGATCTTGCCAAGTTAATAATATCTCCTCTCTTATTTGACACACCATAATTAGTTGAACTTGTTAAAAACGGTGGAAAAAGATTTTTATAAAATGTTCTTCTTAAAAATTCTTCATCAAAATTTATTGAGTTATATCCAAAAAATGCTATTGGACCGTATTCTTCAATCCATTCATTAAATTTTTTCCACATCAATTTCACCAAATTATAATGTGACAAATTTGTGTACTCTCCAGGAATTCTTTTATTTACTAATAAAGCTGCAGGCTCAGGGACTATACCAGGTTTTAATATGCAGGAACATTCAAAGTTATCTATTTCTTCTAATGTTTCATTTGTTATTACTGCTCCTACTTGAATAATTTGATCCCAATTATAATTCCGTCCCGTAGTTTCAAAATCATAAAATATAAATCTCAACTCTACACTCCAAAATCATTTTTTAATTCTTTTAGAAAAGAACGGATATCTTTTCTATTGATACCAACTAAACTTATTTTCAAGTTTCTTTTGTCATAATTTTTATGACAATCTTTAAATTCAATTTGTATAAATGTGTCTGGTATTTTTTCACCAAGTCTTTCAGGCCACTCAACTATTGTAAGAAAATTTTCATAAATATTATTCAAACCTAATTCTTCTAGTTCACTTGAAAATGAAATTCTATATAAATCAACATGACATACTTCTGGTTTGATATTGTCATAGGTTTGAACAAGGCTAAATGAAGGCGAAGGAATATCCTCATAAACTTTTGAAATGTTTAAATACTCTCTTATTATACAACGTGCAAAAAAAGATTTACCAGCTCCAATTGATCCTTTTAAAAATAAAATATCCCCTATTTCTAAAATTTCAGATAATCTTTTTGCAATTGAAGATATGTCTTTGAAACTTTGACTGTTTATTAATAACTCCTCCTTAATTAGCTTCATTTTTTCCATTCTTATCTTTTAAATTTTTACCATCAGGATTTACTTCAATTTTTTCTCTTTCAAACATTATTTGTACGATAGCACCTTTCTCATTTTTCCTATTTTTTTCATTACTAAAAGTTACATTTGCACCAAGATTCTCAAGTAGTGTTTTTGCTATAAAAAGACCTAATCCCATACCTTCATAGTATGGTCTACTATTTTTAAAATTCTTTTTAAAATTACTTTCGTTCAAGAATGGTTCTCCTATTTTTTTTAAGAGATTAGACGGATAACCACTTCCATCGTCTGAAATAAAAATATTTAGACTTTTTATATTATATGTCACATCGATCCATACTTTATTTTTAGAAAATTCAATTGCATTTTGAATAATGTTCCTTAGTCCATATATCAATTCTGGTTTTCTAGCTAAAATCGGTTGATTGAATTCTTTAAAATCACCAATATCTTTTCCAAATTTACTATTTAAAGAAAAATTAATTTCCTTTTTTTTTGAATTAAAAATTGGACTACATACTTCTTGAAGAATTACCATTATTGGCATGTTCCTTAAGAAAATATCATCTTTTCCTTTTCTACCAATATTTCTAAGTATATCTCTGCACCTATCCACCTGAGAACTAATTAAACTAAGATCTGCATGAAGTTCGTTCTTATTATTAAAACCATGTTTTAACTCTGTTGATATTAATTTAATTGTAGCTAATGGTGTGCCCATTTCATGTGCGGCAGCTGCAACTATTGCACCTAATGAAGAAAGTCTTTGCTCCCTTTCTAAAGTCATTTGCATAGCTTGAAGCGCTTGAGACATTGAAAAAGTTTCATTTGCCACTCTTCGAGAATATAGTGCAATAAAAACGACTGCTATTGAAATTGCCACCAAATTCCCAACTAAAAGCAACCTAGGCGGTTCTAATATTTCACCGTCAACGTACATTATTGGATGAAATAAAAAAGATAAAATTATCACAACCAAAATTGCAATTGATCCTAATATAGCTGTAAATATTAAGTTTAAAACAGTAGCAGATATTATAACTGGACCTAAAATGAAAACAGAAAATGGATTTGTCAATCCACCAGTAAAGTATAGCATTAAACCTAATTGTAACAAATCATATAGTAATAAAAGCATGTTTTGAAATTCTGATAATCTTTTAGTTTTTGGGAAATAAAAACTACTTAATAAGTTTAATAATGAAGATACGAGGATTAGCGACAAACAGATCAATATAGAAAAATCAATTTTTAAAATAAAATAGCTTATGACTACAGCAAAAGTTTGACCAATTACTGCCATCCAACGCAAATATGTCAATGTAAATAATCTAACCCATTCCCCTCTATCAGATTTTTTTAGAGTGGCTTCAATAATGTTATTCATCTATAATTTTACCTTAATAAACTTTAAATTTGTTTAGCCTTTAATATATCATTAAAAATATACGTTTCTTATGTCTCTATAATTAATTTTTTTAAAACTTAAAAGATGCTAAAAAAATATCATATAAAAAATTTAAACAACATTATTATTCTAATAACTATTATATTCATTTTTCTTATGTCTGTTATTTTTGTAAAATATTTGGACAATAATAAAAACTTTGAATTAGCAGCTTGTGGTATAAACACTTCAGTAAAATCGTTTAAAAGTTTTAATGAAGATTTTAATCTAATACATGAAGATGGTTTTTTAATATCAAGGGAACAATTAATTGATCAACCATCACTTATTTATTTTGGATATACTTATTGTCCGGATATTTGTCCTTTTGATTTGATGAGAAACGCACAAGTAGTAGAATTATTGAAAAATGAGAATATAAAAATAAAACCTATATTCATAACACTAGACCCCAAGAGAGATACTCTGAAAACTCTTAAGGAATATACTGATTTTCATCATAATGATATGATTGGACTTACTGGATCAGAAAATAATATACAAAAAATAAAAGATATTTTTATGGTTTATTCTCAGATGCCTAATGATTTATCTGGTGATTATATTTTAAATCATAGTACTTTTACTTATTTTGTTTTACCAGAAATTGGTCTAACGACCTATTTTACTAGAAAAGATAAAGTAAAAAAAATTTCTGATACTGTAAAATGTATTTTAAAAAATATAAATTCTTAAAAATGCTTTTTATGCTTGAAAAATAATTGTTAGTTCATATATCGCAATCATGAACAACATTATTGAATATAATTTAGGTAATGATCCATCTCTTCTAATTTTAGATGATGATGAACCTTTTACGAGAACGCTCGGACGGGCAATGGAAAGACGTGGTTTTGAAGTTAAAACACTATTGAGTGTTAAAAAAGGTTTTGACTACGTAAGTATATCTCCACCAGCCTACGCAATTATAGATTTAAGATTAGAAGATGGAAACGGTCTTGATATTGTAGAAGCCATAAGACGTAAAAGACCCGAATCTTCTATTGTTGTTTTAACTGGTTATGGGGCAATCGCAACAGCTGTTGCTGCTGTTAAAATTGGAGCAGTTGATTATTTAGCAAAACCTGCTGATGCTAATGATATTGTTGCAGCTTTGTTATCTACAAAAGAAAATAAGCCACCACCTCCAGAGAACCCAATGTCAGCAGATAGGGTTAAATGGGAACATATTCAGCGTGTTTTTGAATTATGCAATAGAAATGTTTCAGAAACTGCAAGAAGATTGAGTATGCACAGAAGAACTTTACAGAGGATACTAGCTAAAAGAAGTCCAAGATAGTTTCTATATATTCTCACCTTTTAACAATTTTGGTATATCACCACTTAAACCAGATGCTTCCTTCATAAGGTATTTTTTTATGGTATTGGAATTGTTTAGTAGTTTAAAAATTATACCACTACTAAATTTTTTTAAATAGTTTTCATTTGAGAAAAATTTATTTGTAAAATCAGTAAAAAAAACAATGCTCAGGACATCCCAGCTTCTCCATTTAGAATATTTATCTAGTACTAAACTACTTCCAATATCTTCTCCTAACCTTCTAGACAAAATCAAAACCTCTGCTAGTGCTGCAACATCCCTTATTCCTAAATTTAACCCTTGACCTGCGATTGGGTGAATTTTATGAGCAGTATCACCTATAATAACAAATTTTTCTTTTACTAATCTTTTTGAAAAGGCTAAAGAAATTGGAAACATGTTTCTTTTACTCTCAAATTCTATCTTTCCTCTCTTGTTTTGTAATGCTGTATTTAGTTCTTTTAAAAATAGTAAATCACTTAATTTAAATATTCTATTTGCATCATTGTTTTTCATCGTCCAAACAAAAGAGGATCTATTCCCAGGAAGCGGTAAAATTGCTAATGGACCAGAGGGAAGAAAAATTTGAATAGCTTCACTATCATGTGGGATTTTGTGCTCAAAAATACCTACTATACTAGACTGATTATAATTATTATCAAAATATTTGATTTTTGCCTCTTTTGCAGATGATGATGGGTAACCATCAGACGCAACTACTAAATCAGAATTTAATATTTGGCCATTATCAATTACCAATTTTGTGGAAAAATTATCAATTTTTTGTTCAATAACTTTACTTGAATATAAATATTCAATATTTGAACATTCATCAATTTTTTCAATTATTGCTTTTTTTAAATATATTTCTTCAACCATATTGAATATATGATCGCTTTTTTTCAGATCAGTGGTAAATTTTAATTCAAAAGGCTGGATGCTTGATATACTCGACCCCTGTTGTAATAGTATTTTGGTAATAGGCTGAGAGTTTTTTTTAACTATGTCCCAAATCCCCAAAATACTAAGTAAACGGCAAGATCCCTCATTTAGTGCATATGATTTTACGCTTTGAGACTTGAAAAAAAAGTTTTCTTTTTTTTGTCGATCAATAATAGAAACTTTGAATCCATTCAACCCCAAAATAAGAGCTAAAAGACTCCCAATTATACCACCACCTATAATAACAACATTATTTTTCTTTTTTTTCATTTTAAAAAATGTTTCATTTTAAAAAAATAGTAAAACCTTTAATATAATATAGATAAATATAAATTTATAGTTTAAAGCAAATTAAAAATGGATTTTATTATGACTAATTATAGCTTTAAAAGTATGACTGAACAAGCAAATGCCATTCAAGAAAATTTAATTTCTCCTGTAAAACTTTTAGAAGAATTCTTTGAAAAGATTTCTACTGAAAAGAAATCTAATCAAATTTTTACTGAAATTTACTTCAATGAGGCCTTAGATGAAGCAAAAAAATCTGAAGTTAGACAAATAAATAATAGAAGAAAAAGTTTTTTCGACGGAATTGTATTAAATTGGAAAGACCTCTTTGATATAAATAAAAAAAAATGTGAGGGAGGAACTCAATTACTATCTGGTAGAATTTCTGAAATTGATGCTGAAGTTTATATAAATGCAAAGAGTTGTGGACTAATAACAATAGGTAAAACTCATCTAAGCGAACTTGCCTTCTCAGGCCTAGGAGTAAATCCAAAAACTGAAACTCCCCCGAACGCAGTAAAAAAAATTGTAGCACCAGGTGGATCTTCCTCAGGCGCAGCTGTTGCCACCGCATTAAATTTATCATCCGCAGGAATTGGATCAGATACCGGTGGATCGGTGCGAATCCCAGCCGCGTGGAACAATCTTGTTGGTTTCAAACCTACCCATGGAAAATTGAGTTTAGATGGAGTACTAAAATTATGTCCGAGTTTTGATACTGTTGGACCTATAACAAAAACTGTAGAAGATAGTTTTTATTTGTATAAAATATTAAAAAGGGAGAATTTAGACCCTATTGAAAATGACATATTAAAAAATAAATCTTTCCTTATAGATACTTCATTTTTAACACAAAATGTTTGTGAGGAAGTTAACAAAAGTTTTCAGTTATCAGTTAAAAAAATAGCAACATCAGGAGCTAAAATAAAAGAAATTGATTTAGATGAAGTTTCTGAATCAACAGAACTAGCAAAAAAATTGTTCCCTTATGAAGCATATAATAGTTGGAAAAAAATTATAGAAGCTCATCCAAATAAAATGCATACTCCTGTCTTATCAAGGTTTAGGGGTGGCATTAGTATAAGCCATGATGATTACTTAAAGGCTTGGAATGAGTTAAAAATTTTAAGAAAAAGTTTTTTACTTAAAATGGATCAATATGATGCAGTAATATCTCCTACCTGTCCAATTACGCCTCCATCAGTTCAAAAATTATTAGAAAATGACGATTTTTTTACAAAATCAAATTTACTTTCTCTTAGGAATACAAGGGTTGCAAATCTTTTAGGTTTAACATCTGTTACTTTACCTACTGAAATAGATAATTGTGGATTAATGCTTTTATCAAAACCAAATGATGAAATTAATTTATTAAAAGCAGCACATTTGATAGAGCTATACTTTAAGAATAATTAATAGAGATTTCTTTTTAATATTTAAAATACTAGACCTTAAAGAAATCTAAGACTATTATATAGCAAACGGAACAAAGATTCCGAATTTGAGGCAGAAATGTTTATTATAGAGTGGTTTGGATACCTTAAAATTATTTTTTTTAATTTCAAAAATTCTGTTATGTAGAACGGATTTTATTCTGTTATTGGTTAAATTTTTTATTTACATTGACAATATTTTGAAATTTAAAAAAACAATTTTTCAAGAATAAAAACAATAAAAGAGATTTAATTATGTCAGTAGCTAATCATGAAAATTCCAGAAGGCCAATATTTTCAAGTTTGTTTTTAAATTTTATTAGGCAACTTCTAATCAAATTTTTTGGTTTTTTTATTTTATTATTCGCATTTATGATTTTAATAATTATGTTTAGCTATGATACTAAAGATCCTTCTTTTAGGTCTTCTACTAGTGATAATATAAATAACCTATTAGGTTCTTTTGGAAGTAATATTGCTGACCCACTTCATTTAAGTTTAGGTATTTCTTATTTAGTAATTGTTTTAATTTTAGTAATTTGGAGCTGGCGTTTAATCTTTAATATAAATAAAGAAAAAATATTAAGTCGTGTTTTTTTTATACCAATACCTATTGCAACAACATCCATTTTTTTTAGTACATATCCACCTTCTGATGACTGGGTTTTTTCTTATGGAATGGGGGGTATTTTTGGCGATACAATATTAATATTTATTTTAGAAAACACAAAATTTGAAATAAATGAGACTTTGAGATTTACTTCATTAATTTTTGGTATTCTTTCCTTATTTTTTATTTGTATAATTTCTGCAATAAATAAAAAAGAATTTTATAAAATTACAAATACATTTTTTTCATCTTTTATAGAAGGAATAAAATTATTATACCAGTTTGTAAGTATATTAACTAAATCAAAAAGAATATTACAAATTAGTAAATATCCAATAACTAACAATAAAAGAAAGATTAAAGTAGAACCTGTTTTATCTAACCAAAATCAAAATTTCAATGAAGAAAATTTATCTCCTTCAGTTAAAGGAATAAATCAAGAACAAGATTTTAATGATGATGATCAACTTCAACAATCATTTAATGGTGAGTTGTCGTCAGAATCTAAAGATTTAAGTATCAGTTATTTTTCAAAAGTTCATTATCCCAACAAAAAACCAGATACAAAAAGTAAAAGAGCAAAACAAGAAGAGCAACCTTCGTTATCTCTTTTTCAAGATAAAATAGAGAATTACTTTCTACCACAATTATCCTTGCTTCAAAATACTGTGTCCTCTAACAAAAATATATTGTCAGATGATGCGCTTAATGAAAACGCTAGAATGCTTGAAAATGTTTTAGATGATTATGGTGTAAAAGGTGAAATATTATCAGTAAAACCAGGTCCAGTAGTTACATTATATGAATTAGAACCAGCAGCAGGTCTAAAAGCAAGCAGAGTAATAAGTTTAGCAGACGATATAGCTAGATCGATGTCGGCTCTAGCAACCCGTGTATCTACTATACCAGGAAGGTCCGTAATTGGTATCGAATTACCAAATGATTTTAGGGAAAAAGTTTTATTAAGAGAAATTTTATCCTCAAAAGCTTATGGTGACTCCAACTATCAGTTGCCGTTAGCATTAGGTAAAAATATTGGTGGTGAACCTATAGTAGCAAATTTAGCGAGGATGCCACACCTACTTATCGCCGGTACCACAGGTTCAGGTAAATCAGTTGGAATAAATACGATGATTTTATCCCTTCTTTATAAACTCTCACCAGATCAATGCAAATTAATAATGATTGATCCAAAAATGTTAGAATTATCTGTTTATGACGGTATTCCACATTTGCTTAGCCCAGTAGTCACTGATCCCAAAAAAGCTGTAGTAGCGCTAAAATGGGCTGTAGCAGAAATGGAAGAAAGATATAGAAAAATGTCTAAAATGGGTGTCAGAAATATTGAAAGTTTTAATTTACGAGTTAAAGAAGCAATAAAAAACAATGAAAATTTTACACGAACAGTTCAAATTGGCTTTGACGAAGAAACAGGAGAACCAAAATTTGAAGAACAGTCAATTAAACCTGAATATCTACCTTTTATTGTAATAATTGTAGACGAAATGGCTGACCTGATGATGGTTTCAGGAAAAGATATAGAAGCATGTATTCAAAGATTAGCACAAATGGCAAGGGCTGCCGGTATACATTTGATAATGGCAACTCAAAGACCATCTGTTGACGTAATAACAGGAACAATAAAAGCTAATTTTCCTACTAGGATATCTTTTCAAGTAACTTCAAAAATAGATAGTAGAACAATTTTAGGAGAAATGGGAGCAGAACAATTGTTGGGAATGGGTGATATGCTGTATATGGCTAATGGTGGAAAGATAACCAGAGTACATGGACCATATGTATCAGATGAAGAGGTCGAAGAAGTAGTAAGTCACTTAAAAAAACAAAGTAAACCAGAATATATTCCTGGAATTATAAATGGCCCCGATGAAGAAACTCAAAATAGAATTGATAAATCTATGGGTCTTTCTTCTGATAATAGCTCTGAAAATGCACTTTATGATCAAGCAGTTGCAATTGTAGCAAGAGATAGAAAATGTTCTACCTCCTATATACAAAGGAGACTATCTATTGGATATAATAAAGCTGCAAAAATTGTAGAGGCAATGGAGGAACAAGGTGTTGTTTCTTCAGCAAATCATGTAGGAAAAAGAGAAATATTAATCTCTGAGATATAATTGGATAATAGATTTGGGTAATCTTAAAAAATTAAGTATAAAATTTTTTTTAACCATTTTTTTTATAATGGTGAGTTATAATAATTTTGTGTTCTCTAGAGAAATTAACCTGAAAGATATTGAGAATTATCTTAACAGCATATCATCTTTGAATTCAGAAATAGTTCAAACAGATCAAAATGGAAATGAAATATTTGGATCTCTTAAGCTTAAAAAACCTGGCAAACTAAGAATAGAATATTTTAATAACAAATCTGATCACCTAATAGTTGGAAGTAATGGAATTATAGCAATAATTGACTATAATTCAAACTCTGAACCATTAAGATATCCAATAAAAGGAACACCATTAAAATTCTTAAGTGAGAATGACATAAACCTAAATGATAAAAGAATAGTTTCAAAATTAAAAAAAAATAAAAATTTTATCAAATTAGAAATAAAAGAAAAAAAACCAACAATTGGACTCGGGAAAATAATTTTAAAGTTCCAGACAGATCCTATTAAAATTTTAGGTTGGGAAATACCAATTAGTGAAATAGAAACTACCGAAATAGAGTTAAGCCAACCCAAATTCAACAAAAATTTAGATGATGACTTATTTTATATTGCTGCTGAAATTATGAAATTCAAAAATTCTAAGAATTAATACTTATTCATTTTATTTTCAATTGTCTAATTGTTTCCAAAATTAATCCACTTTCAAATCCTGATTGAAATCTTTCTTTTTCAATTTTGACATTTATATCATTATTTTTGCAATCATTTATCGAGGCTTTCATTTTTTTAATTGCATCGGGAGATAGTTGAGATAATTTTTTAATTTTGCTTTTTAACATTGTATCTATATTGCTCGGTTTATCACAGTAAAAATCAAAAAAATTCATAACTTTAAGTTCCTCAAAATTTAATACTTCTCCGAGAAGAAGGAGCCTTTTGGTAATTTTTAAACCAAAAAAATCAAGACATCTTTTAATTCCTTTATAACCATAATGTATTCCAAATTTACTTGCCGGAATATGAATTTTACAATTTTTTGATCCAATTCTAAAGTCAGTCGATATTGCAAGTTCAACACTTCCACCATATATAGCTCCATTTATTTTGCATATTGAAATAAACGGTAGTTTTTCTATTTTATCACAAACTTCTGAAATAGGATTTTTACTCCAATCACCAATTGATAATTCCTTAAAATTAATTCCTGAACTAAAAGTATCTCCTGATGAAGATATTATTAAACAAATTAGATTCATATTTTTAATTTTTTTTAAAAATTCAGTTATTTGTTTTAAATCATTTCTATTTAGTGAATTTTTTGTTGAAGCTTTATTTAAACTGATAGTAGCAATTTTATCATTAAGGCTAAATATAATTTCCCTCATATCTTTAACTCAGCCACTACAGGAGCATGATCTGAAGTTTTATCCCAATCTCTAACAGATCTAAGTATGTAACAATTTGTACTATTTCTTATGTCTGCTGAAACCCAGATATGATCTAACCTCCTACCTTTATTTGATAGTTTCCAATCTTTAGACCTATACGACCACCATGAAAAATACTTTCCCTTAGGATTATGTTTTCTAAATACATCTACCCAATCTCCAGTTTTTTGAAGATTCTTTAATTGATTAACTTCTATTGGGGTATGACTAACAACATTTAATAATTTTTTGTGATCCCACACATCATCGCTTTCAGGTGCAATATTTAAATCACCTACAAGTATAGACCTACTAGGTTTTTTTTTATTAAAGTAATTTTCTACCTCTTTTATATATTCTAGTTTAAAATGAAATTTTTTGTTCAAATTACTATCTGGAATATCGCCCCCTGCAGGAAAATAAAAATTGTGTATAGTTAACCCTCTTGCTACAATCGATATATGCCTTGCTTCCCCACATTTAAGAAAATCTTTCTTTTCTATTTTATCTAGAGGAATTTTAGATATAAATGCTACACCATTATAACTTTTTTGACCCCAACAAGCTGAATATTTATAACCTAAGGGTTTAAAAATATCAAAAGGCATATTTTCAGTTGGACTTTTGCATTCTTGAAGACACAAAATCTCAGGATTTTCCAATTCTAAAATTTTGTATATCAAGCGACTTCTTAATCTGATTGAGTTAACATTCCAAGTTATAATTTTCATAAAGTTCCAAATTATCAGTATTTTAATGAATATTTTCCAATTTTACTTTTTATCAAAAGTTTATCACCAAATTTTGATAAAAGCTTTTTTCTTAATCTATAAATATGTGTTTGTAATGTGTGTGTATGATCTGAATTTTTTATTCCCCAAACTTGTTTAGATAACTCTTCCTTTTTTACATATTCACCATCATGCTGTCCAAGTTTAACTAATATTTTTAATTCAATATCAGTCAACAAAATTTTTATTTTAGACTTACTAATTATCTTTTTTTCAGATGGTTTGAGCATATATGAACCTATTTTTATAGTACTTAACTTATTTTTATGCTGAGATTTTAAAATTTCATCAATCAATTTAACAAAAAAATTTAACCGAAATGGTTTATTTAAAATTTTTGACATTAATTGATTTCTTAATAGGCGATCCCTATACCTATTATCTGATGATATGATGAATAATCGAGGGATAAGTTCTTTAAAATTATTTAAATAATTAATTTTGAAAGATTCATGATTAATTATTGTATCGTTTATAACATAAAGACTGAAGTTTTCTTCAAACTCAGTATCAATTAGTTTATTTATACTTTTAAAATGAACCCAACTATAATCTTTATAAACATCTTTTTGTTCATCCAAAATTGAAAATAACTCTGTGTCATTATCTATAATAGCGATTTTATACATTTGATTATTTTCTTTTATCATTATATCTGTAATTAAAATATAATTTTGAAACACTTGTATTGTATATAATTTTAAGAATTTAATTATAATATCTATTTCTTTATTTTGAAAGTTTAAGATGATTTCATATTTTAGCAATAAATTAACCACTACTAGACAAATAAGTGATCTTAGATTTGGAATTCCTATAATCTTAGGAAGCAATGGTACATATGAAATGATTATTGCGATTGAACCTCTCAATGAAGAAACTTTTCAAAAAATATTGGAATATAATAACTCATCTGATTTAGAACCTTATCTAGCAATTACCAAAAACAGAGCTAATTTTTTAAAAGCTAGAGTCTATGATGGAAATATTGCAAGATTAAAACTACCAACTCCAATTTCTTTTAATTGGATAAAATCAACATCTGATCCTTCTGAAGATTTTGAATATCCTCTTAAAGGACCATATTTCAGTTTGCGTGAAGGAAATAGTAATATTGCAAAAGTTGCTATTAATTTTTGTAAAAAGGCAGAACTATTACCTGCAGTACTTATTGTACCAATTAATTCAAAGGAACTAACAGAATTAAAAAAATCAGGATTTATTTACCAAAAAATAAGTAAAAATTTTGATACTAAAAGATCTAGTGATAATTTATCTCTAATTAGTTCTGGCAGAGTACCTATACCAGGAGGGTTGAATTCAAAAGTTTCGGTCTTTAGAGATTTGAACAGTCTAATAGAACATTATGCAATAGAAATAGGGTGTTTGGATTTGTCTCAACCAGTTTTAACTAGACTACATTCAGCTTGTTTTACTGGAGACATTCTTCATTCATTAAAATGTGATTGTGGAGAACAATTATCTGCAACTATTAACAAAATTCAAATAGAGAAAAGCGGTGTTATTATTTATTTAAATCAAGAAGGAAGGGGAATAGGATTAGCAAATAAAATGAGGGCATATAAACTACAAGATTCTGGCCTAGACACTTTTGAAGCAAATCAAAGGCTTGGTTTTAATGATGATGAAAGAGACTTATCAATTGGATCAAGAATATTGAAAAAGCTTGGAATTAATCAAATTAAACTACTAACTAATAATCCTTCAAAAATAACAGCTTTTGAAAATTCAGGAATTAAAGTTGTGAAACGATTACCAATTTTATCTAAAGAGACTAAGGAAAATAAGTTATATATTAAGACAAAAAAAGATAAAAGTGGTCACTTTTTTTGATGATATTTATCCTCTTTGTCCAAAAATAGCTGAACCAATTCTAACATCTGTTGATCCTAATTTGATAGCATCTACAAAATCATTACTCATACCCATAGAGACTCTAGGAAGCTCATGTTTCTTTGCGATTTCATATAATATTTTGAAATGATTTAAAGGAGAATCATGTATTGGGGGCAAACACATTAATCCTACAATAGGCAATGAATGTTTGACTTTAGCTAACTCTAATATGTAGTCTAATTCATCTATTTTAACACCAGCTTTTTGATTTTCATTACCTGTATTAACCTGTATAAATAATTCAGGACAAAAACCTATCTTTTGTGATTCACTTGAAATTTTTAAAATTAATTTTTCACGATCAATACTATGTATAACATTGAATAACTTCATAGCTTCTTTTACTTTATTTGTTTGTAAAGCACCTACTAAGTGTAATTGAACTTTACCATACTCATTAATCAGTTTAGGCCATTTCTCTAAACTCTCTTGAACCCTATTCTCTCCAAAAACGCGGTGTCCTTGTTCTAAAACTTTTTTTATTCTTGCTAATGGCTGAACTTTTGAAACTGCTATGACATTAATCTCATCCTTTAGACGTCCTGCCTCCTCTTTAGCAATCTCAACTTTTGACAATATTTTTTCTAAACTCATTATTTTTCATTATTTAAAGTAATCTTTATATTCTTCCCTAAGCTTATTTTTTAAAATTTTTCCTAGAGTGTTCCTAGGAAAAGAATTTATAAAAATGTATCCTTTTGGACATTTATATTTAGCTAGTTTTTTTGTTAATATTTCTGAAATTTTTTTAGAATCAATTTTGATACTCTCTTCCTTTATTATAATGGAAAGGATTGATTCGCCTAGATCTTTATGGGGGACTCCTATTACAGCATTTTCTTTAATCCCTTCAATACTATTAATAACATCTTCAATTTCTTTTGGATATACATTAAATCCACCTGAAATGATAAGATCTTTCAATCTTCCAACTATTTCTAAATATCCATTATTATCAAATTTTCCTAAATCCTCGGTTTTGAAATAATTGTCTTTAGTAAATGAATCAGCTGTTTTACTTAGCATTTTCCAGTACCCAGAAAAAACATTTTTTCCTTTTACTTGAACTTCACCAACTTGTCCGTGGGATAATAATTGTCCCGATACTTGATCAACAATTCTAACATCTATACCAGGCAAAGGAAAACCAACTTTACCTGAAATTCTAAAGCCTTTGTAAGGATTTGAGCAAATCATATTAGTTTCCGTCATACCATATCTTTCAAGTATCCTCTTACCTGTTGCTTTAAAAAATCTATCATTAGTTTCTTTAGTTAAAGGAGCACTCCCAGAAATAAAAAGTCGAATATTTTTAACAAGTAATTTTGTTAACTTCTTGGATTCCAATAATCTTGAATAATAAGTAGGTACACCCATAAGTACTGTTGCATAAGGTAAATTATTAGTTATTGCTTCTAATTCAAATTTTTCTAGAAAAATCATCTTTGCAGATGACAATAAAATAACATTTGTTGCCACAAAAAGACCATGAGTATGATAAATAGGGAGAGCATGAATAAGATTATCTTCACAGTCAAAACACCAATATTCTCTTAATGTTTTAGCATTAGATAATAAATTTTCTTGTGTTATCATTGCACCTTTAGATCTGCCTGTCGTCCCTGAAGTATATAAAATAGCTGCTATGTCATTAAGATTTCTTTCGATTGGTTTTTTTTCATAATGTTTGTTTTTTAGAGAACTGTTTGAAATAGATCCGGATCCGTCAAGCTCAACTGTTTCTATTGAAAAAGTTTTATCTAGTTTTTTATTTTTTAACTGAAAGCAAGTTTCTTTATCTGTTATTAATAATTTACTTTCAGAGTCTTTTAAAAAATATAAAAGTTCATCATCTGTATAGTTATGGTTTAAGGGTAAAAAAATGAGACCTCTATGAATACAAGCTCCATAAATTGACAAAAAATAATGGGATTTTTTTAATTTTAATGCTACCCTATCGCCAGGACTAAGACCCTTTTCTTTAAAGAAAAAAGATATTTTTTCAACTGAATTGATATACTCTTTATATGTTACTGTATGTTGATTTTGTAAACTAAGGAATATCTTCTCACTTAAACGATGTTTTTCAAAGAGTTCTTGATACAACGAATTTGTCATGATTCACACTACATTAATGTTGAAATTACGCTATCATATGAATTACTTTAATCAATACTACTAGGTCAATTTCATGAGGTTTTTTTGTTAATCAATGTCCAAAGAGTTAGTTCTTCTTCAGTTGAAGTTAATGGATCTATAGTAGCTCAAATAAATAAAGGGATTGTATGTCTGATTTGTGCTGTTCCAAATGATACAGTAAATACTTGCGAGAGAGTTGTAGAAAAATTGTCCAAACTACGTATATTCAATGACCTTAATGGAAAAATGAATAAATCATTAATTGATATAAATGGTTCCGTACTAATGGTCAGTCAATTTACGTTAGCAGCAAATACAAAAAGTGGAAATCGTCCTGATTTCAGAAGAGCAATGGAACCTAAACAAGCAAAATTGTTATTTGATCATTTAGTTAAACGAATGAAAGATAAAAATATAAAAACAAAAACTGGCCTTTTTGGAGCAAATATGAAGTTAATTATTTGTAATGATGGACCAGTGACTATACCAATGGATATACAATAAATTAGTAGTTATTATTTTTTCTAGTTACAACAACCAAAATTCCAATTGATACAATAAATAAACTAATCCAACTAAATTTGGATGGAATTTCTGATAAAATAAAGAAACCTAAGACTGCTCCTGATATTGGTACTGCAGCTAAAATTGAGGAAGCCTTAGCAGTACCAATAGATTTAGCAGCAAAAGCTGTTAAATATAATCCAAAGATATTTGGGACAAAACCCTGAAATATTATGTTTATCAATACGTCTCTATCATACAAAGATGTATCAAAAAAATCGAAACTTTTGGGTAAAAATAAAATCCATATTGGTAAATAAAATATTGCGTTGATAAAACAAATTGAATAAAGAATTTGGCTAAATTTTAAATCCCATTTATCTACTAAAATGATAAAAAAACTTAGAAAAAAAGCAGAAAAAATGAAATAAATATCTCCTTTCCAACTATTTTTCAATATTTCATATGGATGATCGAATAATATAATTAATGAACCTATTAAAATTAGTGTTGTCCCAATTAATTCTAATTTTAATAACTTCCTTCCAAGTACGTAACCTATAAAAACAGTTATAGCAGGGAGAAAACCATTCATAAAAACTCCACCATGATAAGCAGGAGAATAATAAAAACCTCCGAATGCTAATAACGCATAAAACGGGCCAATAGAGAATGCAGTTATCAGTGATTTTTTTAAACTTATTGTTTTCCAAATGCGAAAATAAAAAATAAAAGGCAAAATAAATAAAGAAGATAAACCAAATCTTATAGCGGCTAAATCGTATATACTTAATTGTGTCTTAACCCCAATACGACTAACTATTAGCCAAAAAGACCAAATAAAAACAACAAGTAATGCAGCAATAATTCCAAGAATTTTTTTATTCTGGAATAAATCTAATTTTGTAATTTTTTCAAAAATTTTATCATCCAGAATTGGTAAAACAAAATATAAAGCGTTCAGACGTTCTAATAAAACTAGAAAATACAAAAAATATCTTTATTATCAATAGGTACATTTTTAATCCTGAAAGTTCAATTAATAATGGTCAATAATCTCCATAAAAAATATAGACCTTTATTTCAAATTCCCGAAAATTGGATTTATTTTGATGGAAACTCTTTGGGACCTTTACAAAAAACTATCATAAAAAAAGTTTCTAATATGATAAGTAATGAGTGGGGAGAACAAATAATAAAAGGTTGGAATAAATCTAATTGGATGACCCAACCTGATAGCGTAGGCAATATAATTGCAAAATTAATTGGTGCTGATAAAAATAGTGTTACTGTTGGTGATACTTTGGCAATTAAACTCTTTCAAGCAATATCAGGTGCGCTTCAAGTTTCAAAAAAGACAGGTTTCGTTCTAAGTGATGAATCAAACTTTCCGTCTGATTTATATATTGCAAACTCATATTTAAAAGAAAAGAATTTATCAGAAGTAAAATTGGTAAATAAGACAAAAATAGAAGACGAATTACAAAAAGGTAAAATTTCTATACTCATGTTAACTCAAGTTGATTATCGAACTGGTGAGTTATATGATTTAAAAAAAATAAATAATATCGCAAAAAAAATGGGAGTAATAACTGTTTGGGATTTTGCTCATTCTATAGGAGCTTTACCCCTTAATGTACGTGAAGATGGTGTTGATTTTGCTGTAGGTTGTACATATAAATATCTTTGTGGGGGACCAGGTTCACCAGCATTTATATATGTTAATCCAAAATATATAGATAAAATTAATCCAATAATTGCTGGATGGTTAGGACATGAAAACCCTTTTAATTTTGATCTGAACTACAAACCAGCTAGAGATATTAAAAGATTTAGAATAGGTACCCCTCCTGTAATTCAAATGTCAGCTTTAGAAGAGGCACTAAAAATATGGGATAATGTTGATATAAATTTAATTAGAAAAGAAGCTCAACTACTTACCTCACTTTTTATTGATAACATCAATGATTTAAAGTTTGATATGAAATTAATTAGCCCCAGACATTCTGACCAAAGAGGTAGTCAAGTGGCTTATGTAACTAAAAATGCATATGAAAAAATGCAAGCTTTAATTGATTTCGGTGTAATAGGGGATTATAGAGAACCTAATATTATGCGATTTGGTTTTAATCCATTATATAATTCAGAAGAAGATATTATTAAAGCAATAGAAATATTAAATAAAATATTAAAAGATAATCTATGGAAAAATAAAAAGTATTCTAAAAGAAAATTAGTTACATAACTTTTGAACGGTTTAATTTAAATTTTATTGTTAATATACATTTTGATACAGGGAACAATTATGAGTAGTCTTATTTATATAATTAATGGGCCAAATTTAAATCTCCTAGGACAAAGAGAACCTAGTATATATGGCACCCATACCTTAAAAGACATTGAAAATAACTGCTTAGAAATAGCAAAAAAAAATAATATAAAAATAAAGTTTTTACAGAGTAATGCAGAGCACGAAATAATTAATTGGATACACAATGCAAGAGAAGATGCATCAGGTATTATTATAAATCCAGCTGCATTTTCTCATACTTCTATAGCTATATTAGATGCTTTAACTTTATTTGAAGAACATATAATTGAAGTCCATATAAGTAATATACATAAAAGAGAAAGCTTTAGACATAATTCATATGTTTCTCAAAAATCTACTGCTGTTATAGCGGGTTTTGGAATAGATGGTTATAAAATTGCATTAGAAAAGATGATAAATTTGTGTTCAAATTAAAATCTTTTTAATTTTACTTCAAAAAATGTTTAATATCATTACTGTAACAATGCAATTTGATCCATTAGAAGATCGAATTATAATGGACTGTTCTAATAAATCAAAGGACACTCAACGATTATGGTTAACCAGAAGATTATTAAACAGATTGATACCAAGTCTAACTGACCAATTAGAAGCCAATTCTTCTAACAAAATTTCCAAAGAGCTAGAGCAAGCTTTTGCCCAAGAAAAAGCTGAAATAAAAAAAATAAAAACCAAATCTGTTGTATTAAAAAAAGATAATCCGTCTTGGCTTGTTACAAGTGTAAAAGTTGAAAAAAGTAAATTCGAATTTAAACTTTTATTTATAAACGAAAATTTATCAGAGACCATTGGAAAAGACGGTAACCAAAAAAAAGCAGAATTTGTTTTAGCTATTTCTAATTTAAGACAATGGCTAAATGCATTATTCAAAATTTATAATAAAGCTGAGTGGGATACAAAGTGTTTCCCTAATTGGATAGATGACTTTAATTTAAAATATGAAAAAAAACCATTAATAAACTAAAAAGCCCCAAAAGAATGGGGCTTTAAAATTTATTTTTGTACAAATTTTAACTATTTGATAACTACTGGTTTCCACTTACCGTCGACAACCGTATTCTTACTAAATAGCCCAGCAACATCTCCATTCTTGTCAAAATCCTGAGGACCGGCTGCTCCTACATAATCAATACTTCCACCAGATGCTAATATTTCTTTAGCTTTTTTCCATTCACCAGGTAATATTTTCTCTCCAGGACCATTAGCCACTTCTCTAAGTGCAGCTGCAATTTTAGATCTATCAGCCGATCCTACTTTTTCAATAGCTAATGCCATTAAAAATGCAGCATCATAAGAGTTAGGTACAAAAGGATCTGATGCAGGTACTCCAGCAGCATCCGCATGCTTTCTCCAAGATTTAAAAGCATCAGTACTTGAATCAGACGCAGAAGTTGTGAATGTAACATTACCAAGATTTTCAGCTCCTAACTGGTCAATTACTTCTTGAGCTAGCATTCCGTCTGCACCTATAAAATTTTCAAATGCACCTGTTTCTAAAGCATTTCGCATTATAGTAATTCCACTTGAACCATAATAGGCAAATAATGCTAAATTATCAGAACCGGACCCCAAAGTATTAACCTCAGATCTATATGAAGCTTTATTTGGTTCATGAGCTTCATTACCTGTAATTTTTCCACCCATTGAAGTAAATGCTTTTGAGAAAACTGCTGCAATAGCAGCATTATAGTCGTCATTAGCATAAGAAACTGCTATATCTTTAATACCTTTAGACATTGCTAATTCTGCTAAGGCTATTCCTTGGTAAGCATCAGAAGCAGCTGTTCTAAAAACTAAATCTGTTCCATTTTCCATTTCACTAATAGCAGGTGAAGAAGCTGAAACCGATAACGTTACAACTCCAGCTGGTATGGATACAGACTCTGCTTGAGCAATAGTTGCTCCAGAGCAAACAGGTCCCACTATTCCAGTAACAACTTCAACATTTACTAACTTTGTAACCGCATCTACTGCAGCTACTGGATCACAAGCACTATCAACTTTAACAGCAACATATTTTTGACCATCGGAAAACAAGCCTCCTTGATCATTTACATGCTCAACAGCTAAATCAACAGCCGCTGACATTGGTTTTACCAATTCTGGTATAGGACCTGTTCGAGCCATTGGGTTACCTATTTTCACATCTGAATAAGCAACTGAACTTAAACCCGCAATAACCATCCCTGAAATTAATATTTTCTTCATCATATGATATCTCCCTTATCCCGCATACTTTTGAGATTTACCAGAAATTGCGGGCCTTTTTTCTGGTAAAATTCCTTTAGGAAATCGCTGCAAAATAAGTTGTAATAATAATCCAATAAACAACATTCTTATAAATCCTGCGCGATTCTTTAGAATACTAATATCTACACTATCGAACATAGTTGCAAGTATTTCAATAAAACCATTTGTAACTAATTCACTACTAGACCACACAAACCATATCAAAAATGCTCCTAAAATAGCACCTTTGTTATTACCAGAACCACCAGCTATTAACATTACCCAAACTAAAAAAGTCATTTTACTTGGATCAAAAGTCTGTGTTGGTTCTATAAGTCTTAAATGCTGTCCTAAAAAAGCTCCTGCTAAACCCATTATTACTGCACCCAAAATAAATGCTTCAATTCTGCGCTTAGTGACATTTTTACCTGCAGCTGCAGCTGCATTTTCATTTTCTCTTATGGCCGTCATCATGCGTCCCCAAGGAGATACACGCAATTTCTCTAGCAAAAAGTATATGATTATAACAATAGTTAAAATAGTGCATGCAAAAAAAGGTTGCCACCACCATTTTGGAATACTATCAAAAAAAACTTCCCAACCTTTTGGGTTTGAAATAAAATTCATTGGAAAGTTACTATAAAATCTTTCTTCTGTGAAATGTTCCCATGTTCTTGGAATTTTATTAATACCCCTTGGACCATTAGTGATATCAGTTTCATTTTTTAATATTAACTTGATAATCTCTGCAATTCCAATAGTGGCAATGGCTAAATAATCTGCTCTCAATCGAATACAAATTAGACCAATTATAGTAGCAACTATTCCTGCAAAAATCATTGCCATAATATCGCCAACAATTAAAGGTAATTCTAAACCACCAAAATGAAACTGACTTTTTGCAGTAGTTAATAAGGCATAAGTATAAGCACCAATTGCGGCAAAACCTGCTACTCCAGCATTAAATAAACCGGCAAATCCCCATTGAACGTTAAGTCCTAGTGCCAAAAGAGCATAAATACCACCAACAGTCAGAAGAGACATTGCATACAAGAAATATCCTAAAAAGATTTCCATGTTAGAATACCCTCCCTCTAAATAATCCACTTGGCCTAAATATGAGCATTATCACCATTATAGAAAATGCTACACCACTTTTATATCCAGGACTTATTACTGGTCCATCGCCTAGCCACGGATAAGCCGATAATTCTTCAGCTAAACCAATAATTAAACCTCCAGCTACTGCACCAAAAGGTCTCCCTATTCCCCCCAATATAGCAGCTGCAAACATAGGAAGTAACATTCTAAAACCCATAGTGCTTTCTATAAATTGAGTATCCATAGCGAGGAAAACTCCTGCTGCTGCTGCACAAAAACCTCCAACTACCCAGGTAGCTTTCACAATATTTTCAACATTTATTCCAGACACCTCAGCTAAATTTGGATTATCAGAAACCGCTCTCATACCTTTTCCAATTTTAGTGCTAGACAATAGATAATTAAAAATAAGCATTATAATTATTGTACCTAATAATATAAATATATGCTTATTGGGTATAAGAAGCATGATATCAAAACTTGATGTAAAGTCTTTTATGATTGGATTAGGTTTTGCTATTCCTTTGACAAAAGTTATTTGGTTGGGTCCCCATATGACTTGCACCATACTTCGTATAATTAACATCATCCCAAAACTTGCTATCACGATCATAATAGTTGGTGAGTTTCGAAATGGTTTATAAAATAATCTATCCACAATTAGAGCTAAAATAATAGCACAAATACTTGCAGGAATAGCTCCTATTATAGGATGTAAAATAAGACCAAAAGAAGAAGCTACTAAAACAAATTCCCATGTTAAATATGAACTTGTCATCATTATTTCGCCATGTGCAAAATTAGCGAATCTTAGGATACCAAAAGTCAAAGTTATGCCAATGGCCCCAAGTGCATAGATACAACCTAAGACTAATCCAGGGATAAAATAAAAATTAATGAATTCAAACCAGAAACTTTCCCACATAATGTTTAACCTCTTGACCCAAGAAACATTAGTGCTACATCAGGATCAGAAGACAAATCTTGGCCAGTTCCAGTGTACCTATTGGAACCATCTACTAATACGTAACCACGGTGAGAAATTTGTAAGGCCTGTTTCGCATTTTGCTCTACCATAAGAACTGGAAGCCCACTTTTATTTATTCTTTGTATAGTAGCAAAAATTTCTCCCCTGTATTTTGGAGATAAACCAGCTGTTGGTTCATCTAATAAAAGAACTTTGGCATTTAATATTAAAGCTTTAGCCATTGCTACCATCTGTCTCTGCCCACCAGATAATTGACCCGCTAATTGGTTCCTTTTGTCCTTTAAATCTGGAAATAGGTTGTATAGTTCTTCAAATTTTTCTTTCAAATTAGTTTCAATAGTCCAAGCACCCATTTCAAGATTTTCATGCACTGATAAACTAACAAAAACATTATCTGTTTGAGGAACATATCCAACACCTTTTCTGACAATATCACTTGGTTTTATGCCAGTAATTTTATTTTCTAGAAGAAAAATTTCACCGCTTTTAATGTCTAGAGTTCCAAGTATGGCTTTTAATATAGTTGATTTGCCAGCTCCATTAGGACCTATGATTGAAACTATCTCATTTGTATGAACCTCAATAGAAACATTATGCAAGATTTCGGTTTCTCCATAGCCTGCTATTAAATTATTAATTGATAAGATTTTATCGGAATTCAAATATTTACTCCTCCTCCAAAATAGGCTTGAATTACCCTTTCATCATTTTTAACGTAAGACATTGTTCCTTCTGTTAATACTTGACCTTCAGATAAAACAACAACTTTCTGACATAAATCAGCAATTAAATCCATGTCATGCTCAATTATACAAAAAGTATAACCTCTTTCTATATTCAGCCGTCTAATCATATCTATAATTTTAAGCATAAGAGTAGGGTTAACGCCTGCTCCAGGCTCATCTAACAGCACCAGTTTAGCATCCGTCATCATTGTACGACCAAGCTCTAATAGTTTTTTTTGTCCACCTGACAAATTTCCAGCTAGTTCATCTTTTAAATTTGATAAACCTAAAAATTCCAAACTATCCAATGCTTTTTCTAATATTTCTTTTTCTCTTAATTTGACTCTTCTCGTTGAAAACCAACTGTTAAAAATGTTTTCTCCAACTTGATGAGATCCTGCTACCATAAGATTTTCTAAGACAGTCATTTTTTTGTATTCATGACTTAACTGAAAAGTTCTTAAAAGGCCAAGATCATATAGTTTGTGTGTTGGAACACCTGTTATATCTTCATTATATAAAAAAATCTTTCCTTTAGTCGGGGTTTCCGATCCAGCAATCATATTAAAAGTAGTAGTTTTTCCAGCACCATTTGGTCCGATCAAACCAAATATCTGACCTTCTAAAACTTCAAAACTTACACCCCTTACTGCTTGAAGTCCTCCATAATGCTTTTCTAAATTCCGAACTTCTAGTACTATTTTGGACAAGTTCTTTCCCTTTGAAAATAGTTATTTAAATTTTAATACTTCCTTTTTAAAGGTCTTTCAACTTTAAAGTAATTGATGTATTCGCATAAATTTTTGGTGAATTACCAAAATATTTTAATTTTATAAAGTGCAAGAAACAGCTCTTTTCCAACCCTTATATAAATCACTTGCAATATATTTTTGTAACTTTGGCTTAAACCTAATATCAAGATCCCACTGCTCTGAAAAGTCATCCATTTTCGGATAAACACCAGCCTTTAAACCTGCCAACCATGCTGCTCCGAGTGCGGTAGTTTCTAAAAATTTAGGTCTATCTACTGGGGCTTGAATTATATTTGATAAATTTTGCATTGTCCAATTTGATGCTGACATACCGCCATCTACCCTTAAAATAAGTTTATCTGATGACATTTCAAAATCTAATAACATCGCATTTATAAGATCTAGTGATTGAAAAGCTACACTTTCAAGAGCAGCCTTTGTAATTTCTTTTTGTCCAGTATTTCTATTTAGACCAAAAATTGCACCTCTTACGTCTGGCTGCCAATACGGTGCTCCAAGACCTGTAAAAGCTGGTACAAAATATAGCCTTTGATCTTGATCAGCTTCTTCAGCCATAATACCACTTTTATCAGCTGATTTAAAAAACTTCATCTCATCTCGAAGCCATTGTATAACTGCACCAGCTATAAAGATTGAACCTTCTAATGCATAAGTCGTTTTATTATTAATTCTATAAGCAATTGTAGTAAGCATGTTATTTTCACTTTTTACAAATTTAGATCCTGTATTTAAAAGTGAAAAACATCCTGTTCCATATGTTGATTTTATCATACCAGGATTAAAACATGCTTGACCTATCGCAGCAGCTTGTTGATCTCCAGCAACACCAAGAATAGGTATTGATGTACCAAAAATGTTTTCATCTACTTCTCCAAAAAAATCTGCTGAATCTAATACTCTAGGTAACATATTCATAGGAATTCCCATTAAATTGCAAATTTCTTCATCCCATTTATTGTCTTTAATATTGAATAGCATTGTCCTCGACGCATTAGTTGCATCAGTTACGTGTGATTTTCCTCCAGTAAGTTTCCAAATTAAATATGAATCTACAGTTCCAAAAATAAGCTCACCATTCTTAGCTCTATTATGACCATCAGGAATATTATTAATAAGCCAATTAAGTTTTGTAGATGAAAAATAAGGGTCTAAAAGAAGACCAGTTTTATTTTTTATCATTTCTTCTTTAGATTGTTCTTTAAGTTTTTTACAGAAATCGCTTGTTCTTCTATCTTGCCAAACAATAGCGTTAACAGGACATTTTCCAGATTTAGGATCCCATACAACAGTCGTTTCTCTTTGGTTTGTTATTCCAATTGCAGTAATCTTATCTGCAGTTAATTTCGATTTTTTTAACACATCTTTAAATGTAGATACTGCTGTATTCCATAAATCTTCTGGATCATGCTCAACCCAACCTGAATGAGGGAAATATTGTGTAAACTCTTTTTGTGAAATATTAACTGCACTCATATTATGGTCAAATAAAATAGATCTTGTAGAAGTTGTTCCCTGATCGATTGCTACTATGTAAGACATTTGTTTACCTACTGTTTTAAAGTTTTATCGTTAAATTCTTGATTCTATCCATTTTTTTAATTTATTCTTTTGAGATTTATTAAACTTTAGTCCAAGTTTGGTCCTTCTCCATAAAATATCGTCCGCTGAATTTGCAAATTCGTTTTTTAAAAGCCAGTCTACCTCGATTTCTGTTAAAGAATGCCCAAAATTTTTACCTAAATCTTTTTTAGATTTTACATTTTTTAAAATTTGATAACTTAAAGTACCATAATAATTAATGAAACGTTTCGCACATTTTTGACCTAGATAAGGGTAGTTTTTTTGCAATTTGTTAATTACCTCTTTTTTTTCGTTAACTAAAAAATCACCTCCTGGAAGAGGTTTTTTCATAGTCCAATCATGTCCCATCTCGGGAAAAAAGTCTTTTAATTTTGAAAGTACATTTTCGGACAATTTTCTAAAAGTTGTAAGTTTTCCACCATAAATTGTAAGAAAAGGTAAATGACCTATATATTCCAAATTTAAAACATAATCTCTAGTGATAGACGATATATTCTCATTATGCTGGTTTTTTTTGTTATAAAGCGGCCTTACACCAGAAAAAGTTGAAATTATCTGATCCTTTTTAAGGTTAAAACTAAAATAACTATTGATAAAATTTAATAAGTAGTTTGTTTCTTCATCAGAGCATTTAGGTTTTATTTCTATATTTTGATGAACAACTTCCGTTGTACCAATAAGACTAAATTCCTCTTGAAAAGGAATAACAAAAATTATTCTTCCATCTTGCCCTGTCAGAAAAAAAGCATGGTTGTGATCAAATAATTTATCTACCACTAAGTGACTACCTTTTATTAATCTAGTAGAATAAGGACCTTTCAAACTGAAATGCTGGTTTATATTTTCAACCCACGGACCAGAAGCATTCACAATGCATTTGCAAAAGTGTTCATGAATTTCACCATTTTTGTTTTTTGTGGTTACACTCCATAAACTCCCTTTTTTTGTAAAGTTAATTACCTTAGTACGGGTTAAGATATTAGCACCCATTTCTTTTGCATCCACTGCGTTTAATACTACCAAACGTGAATCTTCAACCCAGCAATCAGAATAAATAAAAGCTTTTTTGAATTTTGATTTTACAAAAGAATTTAAAATTGAATTTTGAAGATTTATGGATTTAGTTTTTGTTAGAGTAGAATATCCTGCAATATAATCATAAATAAATAATCCACACCTTATAAAAAAATTATTTATTCTAAAACTTTCTAAAGGAATAAGAAAACGCATAGGCCAGCAAATATGTGGCATGATTTTAAGTAAAACGTCACGCTCTTTTAATGCTTCCTTTACCAATTTAAAATCAAAATATTTTAAATATCTTAAACCACCATGAATAAGTTTTGTTGACGCTGAAGAGGTTCCACTGGCAAGATCATCCATCTCAGCTAAGCAAATTTTTAGGCCTCTACCTGAAGCATCTCTTGCGATACCACAACCATTAATTCCTCCACCTATTATAAAAATATCATAAATCATTTTATTTAGACAATTAATTCTTTTTTTTACCAAGTTTAATAAAGGATTATAAATTTTATTTATGAAGAACAAGTTTAAATAAGTTTTTTTATAAATTCATATTGAATTTATTTTAAATATAGAAGATTAAATTGAGGTAAATAATCAAAGTTTATGAATCATGAAAATTGCTGTAATAGGCGCAGGATTAGCTGGGAAACAACATATTGATACAATTTTGAATAACAAAAATTGTGAATTAGATCTAATTGTTGACCCCAGCCAAGAAGCTTATGAACTTTCAAAAAAACTAAATGTTCAATATTTCTCCAGTACTGAATTAGCACTTAAAAAGTGTAGACCAGATGGTGCAATTATAGCTACGCCTAATTCTAAACATAAAGAAAATGCAGAACTTTTCTTAAACGAAAAAATACCAGTTCTTATTGAAAAACCTTTATCATCAGATATTAAAAGTGCCATAGAAATAGTTATTTATGCAAAAAAACAGAAGACTACAGTTTTAACAGGACATCACAGAAGACATAATAAAATTATTCAAAATGCAAAAAGAAAAATTCAATCTGGAAATTTAGGTAAAATTATTTCCATTCATGCAACTTGCTGGTTATTCAAACCCAATAACTATTTTAATTCTTGGAGAAAATCTGTAGGTGGTGGCCCTTTATTAATTAATTTAGTTCATGATATTGACCTTATGCGTTATTTAATTGGAGAAATAGAATGTGTTTTAAGCTTTGAATCAAATTCAATTAGAGGTGGAGATACTGAAGATACTGCTGTTGTTCTGTTAAAATTTGAGAATGGATCTTTGGGTACTTTATCAGTGTCAGATACAATTATAAGCCCTTGGAGTTGGGAACTTACTTCTAAAGAAAACTCTATTTATCCTAACCAGAAACAAAACTGCTATTGGATAGGAGGAACACATGGATCTTTGGAGTTACCTCAATCAAAAATTTGGAAAAGTACTGAAAAGAGAAGCTGGTGGGAACCTTTGACCTACACTAATAATAAAGTTTATGAAACTAAAAATCACCCATTAAATGAGCAATTAGATAATTTTTTAGCAGTTATTGAAAAAAAACAAGAACCTGTTTGTTCTGGATTAGATGGTTTAAATACATTAGCAGTTATTGAGGCAATTAAGTTAGCTGCCAAAAGAGGAGCTGCAGTTAAACCAGAAATACTTACAGATTAACCTCCATTTATTTAACAATAGTATTATTATATAAAATCAAATATTAAGATGAACTATGAATGAACAAATTTGGAATATAATTCAGATTTTATTTGCTGATATTATTTTATCAGGTGATAATGCTTTAATAATTGGAATGGCAGCTTCTGGTCTTTCTCCTGAATTAAGAAGAAAGGCTTTTATTTTAGGAATTGCTCTAGCTGCCTTTTTTAGAATATTTTTTGCCATTATTGCTACTTATTTAATCGAAATACCAGGTATTTTGTTTTTTGGAGGTTTACTTTTATATTTTGTATGCTGGCGATTTTATAAAGAATTAAGACTAAATTCTGCAGAAAATAAAAAAAATAAAATTGAAAATCAAGACTTTTCCATCAATGACAATAAAAAATTATTCAATGCACTTATAACCATTACAATAGCAGATATTTCTATGTCCATTGATAATGTTCTCGCAGTAGCTGCTATCGCTAGAGATGATCGAATTCTTCTTATTTTTGGCCTTATTTTAGCAATAGTTTTTATGGCATTTTTTGCAACAATTATTATGAAAATCCTTACAAAATATAAATGGGTTTCATGGCTAGGGTTATTATTTTTAATATATCTGTCAACAGAAATGGTTATTGACGGATTTCCTGACTTTTATGAAATTTTGGAATAAAAAAATTGATTTTAATTAACTATCAATATCAATATATATGTCATCTTCAATAACTTTTAGTTCGTAAGTTTTTAAATCATCACATGCAGGTGACCTAACCGCTTTACCCGTCTTATAGTTAAACTGACCATTATGCATAGGACACTCAATGATATCATCCATAACAAGTCCATCCTCAAGGTGTACATTCTCATGAGTGCAAATACCATCAGTACAAAAATATTCTTCACTAGGACTACAATAAATAGCGAATGTTTTATTTTCAAAATCAAAGCGAATTAAATCCTCCACCTCTATTTCTTCTTTTTTACATACCTTTATCCAGTTTACCATCATACACCTAAAAGTTTTAATTTATTAATTAAGCTAAATTTCAAAATCTAACTTCTTTCTTTACTTTTTAAAATTACTAAATTTTTCCCTTGATTTGATACCTTCCCTCCAAACAATAATCAGACCACCACCTACAATGCCTAAAATCCCAGGGAATAATTTATCAAATGGCCATTCTGAAAAGAAAACCCAACCAAGTGCAAAAGCAATAGGCAGTCCAAAATACTCAAATGGTGCAATTAGACTCGGTTCTACTAACCTGTATCCCCAAATCAAAAAAATTACCCCAGTTCCCCCTGTAAAACCAATGATTGCAAGTAAAAACAAATCATAGAAAGAGCTAATATAACTAAAAGATAGTGTAAATCCACAAATTAAAATTGCTGCTATTAAAGTAGTTAATTGTGTATATAGTTGTATATTAGTTGTGTGAACTTCTTTCGGAAAAAGTCTTACTAGAACACTAGATAAAGCATATCCAAAAGCAGCACCAAGAGGAAGCAGAGCGTAAATTGAAAAAATCTCTGAACCAGGCCTTATAATTATTACTATTCCTAAAAAACCTAATAATACGGCAGACCACCTCCAATAACCAACAACATTTCCAAGTATTGGAACAGACAAGGCTGTTAAGAAAATTGGCGTAGAAAATACAAGTGTTGCTGCTGTCGCATACTCTAAGTTCATAATGGATAAATAAAAGCAACCTTGAGCAAACACTATGCTTAATCCTCTTGTTACGGAAAGTAGTTTGTGACGAAAATTAAAGGTATTTTTTTTGATTCTAAAATCGTACGAAATAATTAAGTATACAATCAAAGGAAATAAGCCAAAAAAATTTCTTGCAACTGCATATTGCATTACTGAATATTTATTGTCCATTGATTTAATAATAATGCCCATAATATCCAATAAAAAAACTCCAATAAGCATATAGATAATTGCTTTTTGTAAGGAACTAGTGTTAATTTTATTGAAACCAAGAAATTTGATCATTATTTCTATTTATAATCAAAAGTAAAATTATTGAACAATATTATACATATTTTTTTTATGATTTATTATTAATTTTTAAAATTTGGAATAAATTTTTAAAAAATGAAAACAGATCAAAAAAAATTTAATGAGCCCTATTGGTGGTCACAAGCAAAACCAGAACTAATCGACGAGTTAGAGTGGCAAACCACTTCTGACGTTTTAATAGTAGGTGCTGGCTATACAGGTTTAAGTGCAGCATTAACACTTTTAAAATCAGGTCTTAAGGTAATTATCATTGATTCTGAATTACCCGGTTATGGTGCTTCCAGCAGAAATGGTGGGATAACAAGTGGGAAAATAAAACCTAGTTTTAAAGAATTAGTATCAAAATTTGGATTAGATTTGTCCAAAAAAATGATAAAAGAGGGGGAAGTTGCTAGGCAAGACTTATATGATTTTATTAGAAAAGAAAAAATTGATTGTGACCTGAAAATAAATGGAATGTTTACAGGTGGAATAAGTAAAAAAGGCTTTGAAAATCAAAAAAAAGAAGTTGATTTTAATTTAGAAACTCTAGGAATAGAAAATACTATTGTTGAAAAAAAAGATGTATCGAATTTTATATGCAGTAAAAAATATGTAGGAGGTATATTTGATAAAAAAATAGGATCCATTCATCCTTCAAAACTAGTACTTTCAATGATTAACATGGTAAGGGAGAATGGTGGTTTTATTTTTAACAAAACTTACTTTAAAAATAGTGAAAAAAAAGGAACCCTTTTTCATATTGTTACTAACAGAGGATTAGTAAGATCTAAACACCTAATTATAGCCACAAATGCCTACACTGATAAAAATTTACCTTGGTTAAGAAAAAAACTAATACCAGTAATTTCAGAGATGATTTCTACATCTGAAATAGGGAATAATAGAGTAAATAGCCTAATGCCAAAATTAAGTACTTTTGGGGAGGCTTTAAACTTATTTCATTATTTTAGACCTTCTCCAGATGGAAAAAGAATTCTAATTGGGGGAAGAAGAATACGATATAACAACAAGGATAAAACTAAAAAACTTATGAATGGCTTGTTAGAAATTTTTCCAGAATTAAAAGAAGTTGAAATATCAAATCATTGGTATGGTTACGTAACTTTTCCATTTGATCAAATACCTAAATTGGTAATGTATAATGGTATTATCTATGCTGCAGGATATTGTGGTTCTGGAACTGTTTGGTCAAGATGGTTTGGAAAAAAAGCGGCAGAAATAATTTTAAATTTTGAACAAAGAAGCGCTTTTTATAATATTCCTTTTAAAAAAATTCCTTTTTACAATGGATATCCTTGGTTTGTTCCCATAGCAATAGAGTATTTTAAATTTCAAGATTGGTGGATTAATTCTAAAGAATAGAATTTTAAGCCATTTTTATAAAATTGACAAATAGACAAAAAAATAAGGTCATTTATATTGATAATTTACATGTAGTTACCTATCTTATTATATTAAGTTTAATTTTTTAATGGGGATATAATGTCAGCGCTATTAGATACAGTAGATCCAGATGGATTATTAGAATATTCAGTTGTTTTCACAGATCGTTCTCTCAATCATATGTCAAAAAAATTCCAAGGTGTTATGAATGATCTATCATCTATATTGAAAGAAGTTTATAATACTGATGGGGTTGCATTAGTGCCTGGTGGCGGGACTTATGGAATGGAAGCTGTTGCAAGACAAGTAGCAGTAAATAAACATGCTTTAGTTATAAGAAATGGTTACTTTTCATACAGATGGAGTCAAATTTTTGAAAGTGGTAACTTTACAAAAAAAACAACCATTATAAAAGCTCGACAAATAGGAAACGAAGAAACTTCCCCTTTTGCACCTGCTCCTATTGATGAAATAATTACAAAAATAAAAGAAACTAAACCCGATGTAGTCTTTGCTCCACATGTAGAAACCTCAGCAGGTGTGCTTATGCCTAGAGCGTATTTGGAATCTATATCCAAAGCTGCTCATGAAGTTGGTGCTATTTTTGTATTAGATTGTATTGCATCTGGATGTGCTTGGGTAGATATGAAAGCAACTGGTGTTGATATTTTGATTTCTGCACCTCAAAAAGGTTGGTCATCTACACCTTCAGCTGGTGTTGTGATGTTAAGTGAACGAGCAATGGAGGTAGTAGAAAACTCTAATTCCAACAGTTTTGCTATAGATTTAAAAAAGTGGCTATCTATAATGAATACATATGAAAATGGAGGGCATGCATATCACACTACGATGCCTACAGATTCTTTGACACATTTTAGAGATACTATGCTTGAAACAAAGGAATATGGTTTTGATAAATTATACAAAAATCAATGGGAACTTGGAAATAGGGTAAGAGAGCTTGTAAAATCTAAAAATATTAAATCAGTTGCAGCAGATGGATTTAGAGCACCTGGAGTTGTAGTAAGCTATACTAGTGATGAAAACATTCAAAACGGAATAAAATTTAAAGAATTAGGAATGCAGATAGCTGCTGGTGTACCACTTATGTGCGATGAACCAAAAAATTTCAGAACTTTCAGGATTGGTTTATTTGGATTGGATAAACTTTATAATGTTGATAGAACTTTAGATAAACTTCAAAAAGCTTTCGATACTGTTTTTTAAATTATACTATTTCTTGTAAAAAAATGTTATAGTTATCAAAATTCATTTTGATAGGTATTTTGGTGGATACAATCGATGTAGTAATTGTCGGTGCTGGGATAATAGGCTGCTCAACTGCCTTTGAACTTTCTAAGTTGGGTCTGAAAGTTGAAGTAATAGAAAAACATAAACCAGGTGCAATGGGATCAGGATGGACTCTGGCGGGAGTAAGGCAATCAGGTCGTCATGAATCCGAAATTCCTTTAGCAAAATATTCTGTAAAAGAGTGGTTTACTCTTAGTGATAAGTTAGATGGTAAAACTCTTTATAAACAAGAAGGTAATTTAAGATTAGCAAGAAATGAAGATGAAGATAAAAGAATTAAAAACCTTGTAAAAGAACAAAAGAGTAACGGGCTAGAGATTGAATATCTCAGTAGTTCAAAAGAAATAAGAGATGTATGCCCGTCTCTTTCATCAAAAATTATTTCTGCTTCTTACTGTCCTACAGATGGTCATGCAGACTCTAAAGAGACACTAAGCTCATATGTTGATGCTGGAAAAAGAAACGGCGTTATTTTTTCAGATAATGAAGAAGTTTTAGAAATTTCTTGTATAAATAATAAAATTAATTCTATCAAAACTACAAAAAGAGTAATTTCTTGTAAGTTTTGTATTTTAGCTAATGGAATTTTTTGTAATAAAATTTTAAAAACTATTGGAAAGAAAATTCCACTTGAAATACCAATAGTTACTGTAATTCAAACTGAAAAAACTGCCAAATTATTAAAACCAGTAATAGGAGTAGCAAATGCTAGCCTAGCTATGCGCCAAGAAAATAACGGTTATTTTAGAATAAGCAGTGGATTCCAAGACTGGAATGGAAATCTTAAATTAAAGAATGATATGCCTTATGCCGAAACAACTTTAGAAAAAATTCAAAGTACAATAAATCAATCAATAGAAGTTATTCCGGAACTTAAAAATTGTTCAATAAAATCATTTTGGGGGGGATTAATTGATCTTACTCCTGATGCACTTCCAGTAATTGATTATGTTAGCGAATGTGAAGGTTTGATTGTAGCATCTGGATTTTCAGGACATGGTTTTGGTATAGCTCCAGCTATAAGTGGTATAATATCCGATCTTATATTAAATAAAAAAACCAGATTACCAATTAATTCATTTACACTCCATAGATTTCAAAATCAAAATATTTTGAATAGTGATAAATATGATTTGACTCTCCATGGTTGATATAAAATGATTACATTCATGTTTGTTAGGTAACTGAAAAATTAGTATTAAATAAATAATGATCAAAGCTCCTTATCTTTTATTTTTGGGTGATGCACCTGATCAACTGGCAGCTAAAGTAGCACAAGGTATACGAGATTGGCGACCAGATATAAGTATTGGTCAAATTAAATTACCAAATTGTAAAGCTGATTTAAATTTAAAAAATTATACATTAGAAGAAGCAAGAGAAAATGGTGCAAAAACTCTTGTTATTGGAGTAGCAAATAGGGGTGGAAAATTCTCTGATAGTTGGAAAGAAACGTTAAGCGATGCTTTAGATCTCAAACTAGACATTGCATCTGGTTTGCATAATTTATTATCAGATGAAAAAGACCTTGTGAATTTATCTAAACTTAATGACTGTAACTTAATTGACGTCAGAGTCCCAAAAGAACAATTCCCCATTGGAAATGGTAAAAAAAGAACTGGAAAGAGAT
>CACFXF010000002.1 GCA_902570265.1 uncultured Alphaproteobacteria bacterium
GTATGGATAAATCATGAAAATTTCACAGGTGGTATTTCATGCAAAAAAAATTGCTTATAGACGCTTCTCATCAAGAAGAAACAAGGATTGTACTTTTAAATAATAATCAAGTAGAAGAATTTGATTTTGAGGCAATAAATAAAAAACAAATATCTGGAAATATTTTTTTAGCGAAAGTAACTAGGGTTGAACCTTCATTACAGGCAGCTTTTTTAGATTATGGTGGAAATAGACATGGTTTCTTAGCCTTTTCTGAAATACACCCTGATTATTACCAGATTCCAATAGCTGATAAAAAATTATTATTGGAAAATACATTTTTCAATGATGAAGATAGAAATGAGCACTCAGAAATAGAATTGGCAAGTACTAATTTTCAAAACGATATATCAGAAAATAATCAAAACTATTATTCTGAAGATATTTCCAAAGTTCAAAAATTTTCTAATGAAAATGAAACTATATATAAAGACTTAGATAAAAACTTAACGTTATGGTCTGATAAAAAAGAAGAACCAAACATAACTCATAAAGAAGAACTAGATAGTAATTACCATTTAAATTTAGAAATTAATCATGATTTAACTAAATTAAAAACTGTCCAAACTATAAATAACTTTAATAAGGAAAATAAATTAGAAAAACAAAAAAGAACTAGAATTAGAAATAAATACAAAATTCAAGAAGTTATTAAAGTGAGGCAAGTTTTACTTATACAAGTTGTTAAAGATGAACGAGGAAATAAAGGAGCAGCACTTACTACTTATATTTCACTAGCCGGAAGATATTGTGTTTTAATGCCAAACACTGCACGTGGTGGAGGTATTTCACGAAAAATTACTAATATTGGGGATAGAAAAAAACTTAAAGAAACTGCCAATGAATTCTCTATTCCAGATAAAATGGGATTAATAATTCGTACAGCTGGTGCAAAAAAACCTAAACCAGAGATTAAAAAAGATTATGAATACCTCCTTAGACAATGGGAACAAATTAGAAACCTTACACTAAAATCCATAGCTCCTTCTCATATTTATGAGGAAGGAAGTGTAATAAAGAGAACTATAAGAGATTTATATTCAAAAGAAATCAACGAAATTATGGTAGAAGGTGAAACTGGTTTTAAAGAAGCAAAAGAATATATGAAAATGTTAATGCCTACTCACACAAAGAAAATAAAACAATATACAAATAAAAAACCTATATTTTCATTTTATGGTGTTGAAGATTATCTGTCTGGAATGTTTAACCCTACTGTACAACTTAAATCTGGTGGATATATTGTTATTGGCATTACAGAAGCATTAGTTGCAGTAGATGTTAATTCGGGTAAAGCAACAAAAGAAAGTAGTATTGAAGAAACAGCTTTAAGAACTAATCTTGAAGCTGCTGACGAAATTGCAAGACAACTGAGAATGCGTGACCTTGCTGGTCTTATTGTTATTGACTTTATTGATATGGATGAAAGAAAAAATAATATTTCAGTTGAAAAAAAGTTAAGAGATAGTCTTAAATTTGATAGAGCCAGAATACAAATAGGTAAAATTTCTATATTTGGTTTATTAGAAATGTCACGCCAAAGACTACGTTATGGCATGATTGAAGCTACAACAATGTTATGCAAAAAGTGCCATGGCACAGGATTGACAAGATCAAATGAAAACTTATCTCTCTCAATTTTGCGGCAATTAGAAAATTTAGAGTTAAACAAAAATATAAAAGAAATAAATGTAAAAGTACCTATTAATGTTGCCAACTATATTCTTAATCAAAAAAGAAAGTACTTAGAAGAAATAGAAAAAGAAATTAACTCAACAATTTTTATTCATTCTGATTTATCAATAACAAATCCTGATTATATAATTGAAATGAAAAAGATTTCTAATAATAATGAAGAAGATAGTTCATTATCAAATGTTATTACCATGGATGGTGGTAAAGTAAGTGACTTAGCAAATGGATTAAATAAATCAAGCTCGATTGAAAGTAATTCAACTATTAATAATGAGACAAGCAAAGATTCAAATTTTAAAAAACCAAAGAAACGCAGAAGAAAAAACACTAAATTTCGAAAGTTTGATAATAGTACTGAAGAAAAACAATCTTATGATAACTTTGAAGACTCAAAAGAAACTTCTGTTAATGAAAAAAAATTGGAAGATGAAAATAATAGAATTGAAGATAAAGATACAAAACAATCAAATAAAGAAATTAAAAATTCAAAAAGAATTTATTCGAGAAAAAAAGAGCCAATTTCGAGAATTAAAAAAGGTATTAAATCAAATAATACTTCTTCAGATATAAGTAATAGTACATCTACTCTTATTAAAGAAACAAATTTTGAAGATGAAAATTTAACAAAAATAAACAAAGATTCAAAAGAAATAACAAAACCTAAAACAAAAAGAAAAAGAGTAGTTAAAAAAGTTAATGAGGTATTAGAAAAAACTAATGAAAAAATTAATAAAAATGTTACTAATGATGGAAAAAAGAAAACAATTTTGGAAAATAAAACTTCTAAAAGTGGCTGGTGGTCTAGAAAAAGTAGTTAAAATAACTTAAAATTAAGGATTAATAGAATTGGTAAAAAAACAAAAATATTTAATTACTTTTTTTCTTTTTTTTCTTTACTATCAAGCTCTTCATTCAAATGAATTATCTCTTTTATCTGAAGACAAATTAGAAATAAATAAATTAAATCTTTTAATTAAAGAATATATATTAGAAAATCCAGAAATTATAATTGAAGCTATTGAAATATATCAAGAGAAACAAAATTTTAAGACAATAGATAAAGAAAAAAAGTTGATAAAGAGTCTAAGATCTGAAATCTTAGATGACAAAAATTCATATCAATATGGCGACAAAAATAGTAAGAATACTATTGTTGAATTTATAGATTATAACTGTGGGTATTGTAAAAGAAATCATAATATTATTATGAAATTTCTTAAAAAAAATAATGATGTAAGATATATAGTGAAAGAGTTACCAATATTAGGTGAAAGATCTATATTAGCATCAAAATTTGCAATTTTAATTTATTTAAAAGATGGACCAGAAGTTTACCAAAAGTTTTTTAATTTTCTTATGACACACAAAAATCAATTAGATTTTCAAATTTTAAAATCATTTGCATCTAAAGCTGGTTCAAAAATAAATGATTTTGATAATCAAATTAATATTAAAAAAGTTAATTCTGTAATTGCAACAAATCTATTATTAGCCGAAAAACTTTCAATTAATGGAACACCTACTTTTGTAATAGGAAATTCAATTATTCGAGGATTTATTTCTTCTGAAGAATTACAAGAAATCATTGATAATGTCAGAAAAAAACAGTAATAAAATTTAAAAATCAATTATAAGTTTTTCAGAGGATTATATGAAAAATAAAAAATATGAAGAAGATCTCGATCTTTTGGAACAACTGGCAAGTTTGGCAACAGAAAAAAACCTTTCTGAAATTGAATTTCAAAAAAAGTATAAAGATGAAAATGAAATTTTTATCAAAATTTCAAGTATATCGAAACCAGTTATTGATAAAGATACTAAAGTTAATAACATTATTAAAAGTCAAAATACACCTAAAGAACCAGAATTCTTATCTAATATTGAAGATGAAAACGACCTAAAAAATCAACCTGGTATTGTATCATCACCTATGGTTGGAACTATATATCTTTCACCAGAACCAGGAGCAGTTCCTTTTATAAAAATTGGACAAAATGTAAGTATTGGAGATACCCTTTTCATAATTGAAGCTATGAAAACTATGAATCAAATTCCATCTCCTAAATCAGGTAAAGTAAAAAGAATACTTATTGATGATGCTACTCCTGTAGAGTTTGATAGCCCACTCGTAATAATAGAATAATTATAATGTTAAAAAAGGTATTAATAGCCAATAGAGGTGAAATAGCTCTAAGAATAATCAGAGCATGTAAAGATTTAGGTATATCAACTGTAGCAATTCATTCTACTGCTGATACAAATTCAATGCACGTAAGAATGGCCGATGAAAGTATTTGTATTGGACCACCTAAAGCTGGAGATAGTTACTTATCAATACCAAATATTATAGCTGCTTGTGAAGTTACTGGAGCAGATGCAGTTCATCCAGGATACGGATTTCTTTCAGAAAATCCTAAATTCGCTCAAATTTTGTCAGATCATAAAATTACCTATATTGGTCCATCCGCCCATCATATTAAATTAATGGGTGATAAAATAACTGCAAAAAAAACAATGGAAGATCTCGGGGTTCCTTGTGTTCCAGGATCTAATGGAATAATTAATAATTTATCAGAAGCAAATAATGTAGCTGCAAAAATTGGTTATCCTCTAATTGTAAAAGCTTCTGCAGGTGGTGGTGGAAGGGGGATGAAATTAGTATTAAATAATTCTGATTTAGAAGGAGCTTTTAAATCAGCTAAAATAGAGGCTGAAGCTGCATTTGGAAATGATGATGTATATATAGAAAAATATTTGTTAGAACCTAAGCATATAGAAATTCAAATTATAGGTGACGGAAAAGGAAATGCTGTTCATTTAGCAGAAAGAGATTGTTCTATTCAAAGACGTCATCAGAAAATACTTGAAGAAGCACCGTCTACTGTTTTAAGCAGTGATGAAAGAGATGAAATAGGTAAAATATGTGTAAATGCAATTTCACGGCTTAAATATTCTGGTGTAGGTACAATAGAATTCCTATATTCAAACAAAGAATTTTATTTCATTGAAATGAACACCAGAATTCAAGTAGAGCATCCTATAACAGAGCAAATATTTGGGTTTGATCTTATAAAAGAACAAATAAAAATTTCTTCAAATAATGTTCTTTCAATTAAACAGGAGGATCTAAATATAAAAGGACACGCAATTGAATGTAGAATCAATGCAGAAAAAGTTCCCGAATTTACCGCTTCACCTGGAAAAATTAATACATATCACGCACCTGGAGGACTTGGAATTAGAATAGATAGTGCTATATATGCAGGTTACGTCGTTCCACCTTATTATGATAGTTTAATATGTAAAATTATAATTCATGGAGAAACAAGACAAGAAGCAATTAAAAGACTTGAAAGGGCTCTCTCAGAATTGATTATAGATGGAATTTCAACTACTTCAGAAATTTTTAGCTTAATAATAAAAAATAAAAAATTTTTAGATGGATCTTATAATATTTCCTGGTTAGAAAATCTTTTAGACAATCAAGGAAAGTGAAAAAATTTTTAATATAAATGCAAATTCTAATCTTTTAAAAGTTTTTTTAGCTTATTCAAATGGTTATTTCCCAATGGGAAAAAACAAAAATAATATTGAAATACAATGGGTTAGACCCCATAATCGTGGAATTATTCCAATAGGTAAATTATATTGTTCAAAATCGTTAAAAAAGTTTATAAAAAAAAATGAATATAATATTAGTTTTGATAAAAATTTTAAAGATGTGATATTTAATTGCGCTAATCGTAAAACTACCTGGATAAATTCTACTATTTACGAATTATTTATAGATCTACATTATCAGGGTTTTGCTCACTCAGTGGAGGTTAAAAAAAAAGAAATTCTAGTTGGTGGATTATATGGTTTAAGTTTAGGTAGTATTTTTTTTGCTGAAAGTATGTTTTCAATTACACCAAACACCTCGAAACTTGCATTAATAGCAATGATGGCAAAAATAAATTACGGGGGTTATAAGGTTTTTGACACACAATTCCCATCAGAACATCTTTCATCATTAGGTGGTTTATCAATAAGCGAAAATGAATTTCAGAAAAAATTAAGTTACACATTTGATACAGCTGCTGAATTTGATCGCAAGCCTAAACTTAAAAATTGGGAAGAATTCTTAAGATATGGTACCGATAATTAAAAAAATTATTTACCAAAAAACTTTTGAATCAGGTTATTTAGACTTAAAGAACTTTGTGTAAATGAAAAATTTTCGTTAGCCTTAAGAAAGATATCAGATCCACCAGGTGAAATAGATACATAATTACCTCCTAATAATCCTTCTGAAGTAATTATAATTTCAGAATCATTTGGTATTTTTATTTTTCTATTAATTCCTAAAACCATTTCAGCAGTATAATTTATTTCATCTAATTTTAACTCCAAAACCTTACCTACGGTTACTCCAGCCAATTTAATATTACTTCCTACAGAAATACCCGATACATCATTAAAAGAAGCTATGTATTTAGTAGTTTCACCAACATTTGTTAGTTTTTCAGATTTTGTAACAACGGACAATATAAACCATCCGGCAATGATAATGACCCCTAATCCAACTATAAACTCAAAGATATCACTTTTCATTTTATTATTAAATTAAATAAATAAACTTATGGTTTCCATGGTATATAATCATTATATAAAGACTGTTTTTCAAAATTTTTAGGATTGTATGTTTTTTTTGGATTCATTTGATTGAAATTCAAATTTTCTCTCTTATTAATTTCAACATCCTCTTTTGAACTAGGTATATTATTTGTTGTTTTATGAAGCCAGCTATGCCAAATAGGAGAAATTGAAGAAGCATTGCAATCTCCTTTATAATTTACCCATCTTTTTTTTCCGTCTGTTGTAGTAAAATAAGTATTCCCATATTCATCGCAACCAACAAATACACCAAAAAATTTTGTATAAAGAAATGTTCCTATAGTTTGACCATTCCACCATGTGAATAAATTTGCAATTTTAAAAAACATAACAATAAAAATATAAAATTAAGCAGGCTTTTCTTTTAAATCTTGATAAATCATTAATGGTTCAGCATTACCAGACACAGCTTCTTCATTAACAACAACTTCTGAAACTCCGGTCATACCTGGTAAATCAAACATAGAATTTAATAAAATACTTTCTAAAATTGATCTTAATCCCCTTGCTCCTGTTTTTCTTTGAATTGCTTTTTCTGAGATCGCTGAAAGTGCTTCATTAGTAAAAGAAAGTTCAATATTTTCCATTTCAAAAAGTCTTTGGTATTGTTTTATGAGAGCATTTTTTGGTTTTGTTAATATTGAAACCAAAGATTTAACATCTAAATCTTCTAATGTAGCTATAACGGGGAGTCTTCCAACAAACTCAGGAATCAAACCAAATTTTAACAAATCTTCTGGTTCTACTTCTTTAAAAATATCACCTATGTTTCTTTCATCATTTTCTCTTACATCAGCACCAAATCCTAATGCAGAACCCTTCCCTCTTTTACTTATTACCTTATCTAAACCGGCAAAAGCACCACCACATATAAATAAGATATTAGTAGTGTCAACTTGAAGGAATTCTTGCTGTGGATGCTTTCTACCTCCTTGTGGCGGTACGCTAGCTACAGTCCCTTCCATTATTTTTAGCAAAGCCTGTTGCACTCCTTCACCAGATACATCTCTGGTGATTGATGGGTTATCAGACTTTCTACTTATTTTGTCTACTTCATCAATATAAACTATTCCTCGTTGTGCCCTTTCAACATTATAATCTGCTGCTTGTAATAATTTTAAAATGATATTTTCAACATCCTCTCCTACATAACCAGCTTCTGTTAATGTGGTAGCATCTGCCATAGTAAAAGGAACATCCAGTATTCTAGCTAGTGTTTGAGCTAATAAGGTTTTTCCACATCCAGTAGGTCCTATTAATAAAATATTTGATTTCTGTAGCTCTACATCCTCTGTTTTAGGTGGGTTATTCAGCCTTTTATAATGATTGTGAACAGCAACCGATAACACTCTTTTTGCAAATGATTGACCAATTACATAATCATTTAAAACATCACAAATATCACGAGGAGAAGGAACACCAACCTTTGATCTTACTATATTTGTTTTATTTTCTTCTTTTATAATGTCCATGCATAGTTCTACACATTCATCGCAAATGAAAACTGTAGGACCAGCAATTAATTTTTTTACTTCGTGTTGACTTTTTCCACAAAAAGAACAGTATAAATCGTTTTTCTCAGGTTTATCTGATTTTTTCATAATAATATACCACTATTGACTGCTTATATATATTGAATCATTAGAATAGATAAAACACAAGAGTAAATTTAAAAAATAAAAAAATATATTTAGTTTTTGTTTTTTTCAGTTAGCTCACTATTTTTCCTTGCATCAACTATTTTATCTATAATACCCCAACTTTGTGCGTCTTCAGCAGTCATGAAATTATCTCTGTCAAGCGTTGACTCAACTTTTGATAGCTTTTGCTTACAATGTTTTACATAGATAGCGTTTAATCTTTTCTTTAAATTCAAAATTTCTTCTGCATGTAATGCAATATCAGAAGCTTGCCCTTGAAAGCCTCCAGATGGTTGATGTAACATTATTCTACTATTTGGTAAGGAAAACCGCTTACCTGGATGACCTGCTGCTAAAAGCAACGAACCCATAGAGGCAGCTTGACCTATACATAAAGTACTAATTTCAGGTCTTACGTATTGCATTGTATCATATATTGACAAACCAGAAGTAACAATTCCACCAGGACTATTAATATACATTGAAATTTCTTTTTTTGGATTCTCAGCTTCTAAAAATAACAATTGAGCAACAACTAATGTAGAAACAGCGTCATTTATTGGTCCTGAAATAAAAATAATTCTCTCTTTTAATAAACGAGAATAAATATCATATGCTCTTTCACCCCTAGCTGATTGCTCAACTACCATAGGCACTAATGTATTCATAGAGTAAACCTTTCTAAAAAATGTATTTTAAATTATAACATATTAGCATCAAATTTCTTTTTAAATTGCTCAAAAGAAATATTTTTATCAGATTTTTTTATTAATTTGACCATATGATCAAACACTTTGTTTTCAAAAATGGGAGCACTAATTTGCTCTTTTATACTAGGATTATTATCAAGAAATTTAATAAAATCTTGCTCCTTACCTGGGTAATTCATCGCTTCTCTGTAAACTGCATCTTTATATTCTTTCTCAGAAACTGAAATTCCGTTTCTATTTCCCTCTTCAGCAAAAAATAACCCCAATGCAACTCTTCGGTTAGCAAGATCCTTTTGTTCTTTAGTAGGATTACTTTTATTATCTATTTTATTCTTACTGGATTTAGCAAGGTTGTCTTGATTAATTTGTTTTGTTATTTGAACTAATTCTGAGTCTACTAAAGATTGCGGTAAATCAAATTTTACTTTTTTGTCTATTTCATCCATTAATTCTTTTTTCATAAGTGATTTTGAAAAAGACTCATATTCACTAGATAAACGATTCTTAATATTTGTTCTAAGTTCGCTCAGATCTTTTGCAGAGAATTTAACGGCTAATTCATCATCAATCTTTGCTGGTACTGGCTTATTTACTTTTTTAATTTTACAATTGAAAACAGCTTCTTTTCCTGCCAAATCTTTATTTGTATAATTTTCTGGAAATTTTACTTTTACGTTTTTATCATCATTGAGTTTACAGTCAATAAGTTGCTCTTCAAATCCTGGGATAAAACTATTTGAACCTAATACAAGTGGATAATCAATAGCAGAACCACCATTAAATTCAATCTTGTTTATAGTACCTTTAAAGTCAATAATAACTTGATCTCCATTTTTTGTTTTTTCACTGTTTTTCTTCGCTTCATATGTACATGCTGACTTTGCAAGCTCATCTAATGCTTTTTTTATAGCTTCATCTTCAACTTTTATTTTATAGTTGTTTATTGAAATATTATTGTAATCTAATTTTGGAATTACAGGCAAAATTTCATATTTAAAAGAAAAAGTAAGATCAGTATTTTTTTTGTAGTCACCTTTTTTTAAATCAATTTCAGGTTGGGATGCTGGCTTATGACCTTTTTTATCAAGATGTTCTTTTATTTTAGTATCAACTAATTCTTGCATTATTTCATTTTTTGTAGAATCGCCAAACATTTTCTTCATAATTTTTAGTGGAGTATGTCCTTTTCTAAAACCTTTCATTTGAAAAGTGGGACGTGCATTCTCAAGTTTTTCATCAACTTTTTGATCTATTAATGACTGTTTTATAGTAAACTCATAAGATCGTACTAATTTTTTATTCTCGATCTCCTTAAAGTCCATAGGATCCTCTTTTTATAAATAATTACAATGGTGCGGGTGGAGGGACTTGAACCCCCACGCCCAAAGGCGCCAGAACCTAAATCTGGTGCGTCTACCAATTCCGCCACACCCGCAATTAAAATATTTTTATATATATTTGATGGGTAATACTTAGTTAATAAATCAATGTAAAGAATTATCTTGCAAAAAATTATTACTTTTAAATTTTTATTTTAAACATTTTTAGGCTTAACTATTAATCAAATTTGATTAAAAATTATGCAATTACTACAAGTAATTTAATTTTGATGCATTAAGGGATTATTTTATTTGCTTTAAATTTAAACACATGTTTCTTGTACTTAAAATAAATGAGGTTATTTATGAAAAAAATCGAAGCTATCATTAAACCTTTCAAATTAGATGAAGTGAAAGAGTCTCTTCAGAATATTGGCATACAAGGTCTCACAGTTACTGAAATAAAAGGTTTTGGAAGACAAAAAGGACACACTGAATTATATAGGGGTGCAGAATATATAGTTGATTTTTTACCAAAAATAAAAATCGAATTAATTGTTGATGATAGTATCGCACCTCAAGTAATTGAAGAAATAATAAAATCTTCAAAAACAGGAAAAATTGGAGATGGTAAAATTTTTGTTACTGAAATTTCACAAGTTATTAGGATAAGAACAGGAGAAGAAGGTTCAGACGCTCTTTAAATTAAAATATAACTTTTAACCAAATACAAAACTATTTTAAAGGAGAATATTATAAAATGAGTTCAAGTGCAGATATTTTAAAGAAAATTAAAGATGAAGAAATTGAATATCTAGATCTAAGATTTACAGATCCAAGAGGAAAGTTGCAACATGTTTCAATTATTGGAGATGGAGTAGACGAGAATCTACTGGACGATGGTTGGATGTTTGATGGCTCATCAATAGCAGGTTGGAAATCTATTGATCAATCTGATATGAAATTAATCCCTGACTGTTCTTCTTCATATGTTGACCCATTTTATGCAGAAAAGACATTATGTGTTCATTGTAATGTTGCTGAACCTGATACAGGAGAACTCTATAATAGAGATCCAAGGTCAACTGCAGTTAAAGCTGAGAGTTACCTTAAATCATCTGGATTAGGTGATATTTCTTATTTTGGACCTGAAGCTGAATTCTTTTTATTTGATGATGTGAAATTTTCAAATACAATGAATAAAGTTTCATATGAAGTGGATGCTATAGATGCTTCTTGGAATACAGATGCTGATTTAGAAATGGGAAACATGGGACATAGACCTGGGGTCAAAGGTGGTTATTTCCCTGTAAATCCGGTAGACGCTGGTCAAGATATACGATCAGAAATGTTATCTACTATGAAAAGAATGGGAATGTCTGTTGATAAACATCATCATGAGGTTGCATCAAATCAACACGAGCTTGGCCTCATTTTTAATTCACTCACTAAACAAGCTGATGAACTTCAAAAATATAAATATGTAATTCACAATGTAGCTCACGCATACGGTAAGTCAGCAACATTCATGCCCAAACCAATTGCTGGAGATAATGGTACTGGAATGCATGTAAATATGTCAATATGGAAAGACGGTAACCCTTTATTTGCTGGAAATAAATATGCAGATCTGTCAGATGAAGCACTCTATTTTATTGGAGGAATACTAAAACATGCTAAGGCATTAAATGCCATAACCAATCCTGCAACGAATTCATACAAGAGATTAATTCCAGGATTTGAAGCACCTGTTTTAAGAGCATATTCTGCTCGTAATAGATCTGGTTGCGTAAGAATCCCCTGGACTGAAAGCCCAAAAGCCAAAAGAGTAGAAGCAAGATTTCCTGACCCAGCGGCAAACCCATACCTTGCTTTTTCAGCCCTACTAATGGCTGGACTAGATGGGATACATAAAAAGATAGATCCTGGTGAACCTTCAGATAAAGACCTTTACGATCTACCTGCAGAAGAACTTGTTTCAATACCAACTGTTTGTGGTAGTTTACGAGAGGCTGTAGATTGCTTAGAATCAGATCATGAATTTATGCTTACTGGAGATGTCTTCACAAAGGATCAAATAGAGGGTTATATAGATTTAAAAAGAGAAGAAATTCAAGAGTTCGAACATACTCCTCATCCTATTGAGTATAAATTATATTATTCTTGTTAAAGTTTATACCTCATTTATTTAAACTGTAGTTTTTTAAAGAGGTTATCTGTTTAATTGTAAGTTGTTTTTTATTCACCACATAAGTATGAATACCAAACAAAATTGCATTTGTTACAGGTAACCTCTTTAATGTTTGTCGCTCAACTCTTACCCAAAAATCTCCTTCAAAATATTCTTTTTCAGTTGTATGAGAGAATTTTTCGGATAAAGGTGAAAATAACTCTGGATCCTTATACAAATACCAATTAGCTCGCCAGATTGGTTTATCAACCTTCAGATTATTGAACATTCTTTGAACAGATCTGGTTATTTTTTCATTATAATGTGCCACAGGTTTGTGAATTCTACTAAGTGGTTTATTAATTTTTTCTTTTAATGTCCAAAGAGCAGGAAAACATAGAACCCCTCCTTCAAGGATATGCTCTTGAAAAGAATTATCCCAATGTAATATCAGTAAATCCTCCTGTATTAACCTTCCTGCTATAATGATTGGGTTATCTTCTTTTAAAAAAATTATTTTTTTATCGGGCCTTTGAACTCTATCCGGATAAATTTTATATTTGGAGTTATTTTTAAGAATAGCTAAGACAGATTCTAATAATTCTTGAGCTGAATGTAATGCTTTTTTGCTTAAATAAAAAATTTCAGACCTTTTTTCTTTAATTAAGAAATCCCTATAAGACATTTGTGCATTAAATGCATCATCCACAATGTATAATAAATCCACATGTTCTAAGGGTTGAATTCCTGGCAACCTAGAAGTGACATTTTTATCCCAAGGACTTATTGGTAAAAATTTTTGACAAATTTTATCCATTAATAAATATTTCCGATAGTAAATACCATTTTATTTTAATTTAGGTTATTTTAATTTTATATAAATAAGAATAAAAATATTTTTTTTTAACAAGTAATTGATAATTTATTTCAAGTATTGTGTTATTTAAATTTATTTGTATTTTTACATATATTGCTATTTAAATAAAAAAGTTATCTATATTTAGTATAAATGATGGTATAAATTTTATGAAACCAAATAATTCTTATGAAGCTAAAGATATTGAGGTACTAGAGGGACTTGATCCTGTAAGAAAACGCCCAGGAATGTATATTGGGGGAACTGACGATAAAGCTGTACATCATCTTGCATTAGAAATAATCGATAATTCTATGGATGAAGCAATTGCAGGTCATGCAGACTTAATTAAAATCTCCCTTTTAGAACATAACCTTTTAAAAATTGAAGATAATGGTAGAGGAATACCTATTGATAATCATCCTAAATTCCCTGGTAAATCTGCCCTCGAAATAATTATTGGAACTTTACATGCAGGTGGAAAATTTTCAGTTGGAGCATATAAAACATCTGGTGGATTACATGGAGTTGGAATTTCAGTTGTTAACGCTTTATCTGAGACATTAGAAGTTACTGTAGTAAGAGATAAAAAAATTTATAGTCAAAATTATTCTCGTGGAAAAGCAGTGTCTGAACTAAAATGTATGGGTAATACCACAAAAAAAAGTGGAACTTCAGTTAAATTTAAACCTGATCACAAAATATTTGGCAACAACTTTTCTTTCTCTTCTGAGAAATTATTTAAGGAATGTCAGTCTAAAGCATTTTTATTATCTGGAGTTAAATTGGAATGGAATTGTGAAGAAGATTTATTAAAAAATAAAAATATTAAGACTAAAGAAATGTTCTGTTATCCAAATGGAATAATTGATTATATGAATGATTGTATTCCTTCTGACTATTTACTTAATCGAGCACATTTTTCAGGAGAAACAAAATTAAAAGAAAAAAATAATCCTAAACTGAATGGATCAATAAATTGGGTATGTAATTGGAGTTTAAATTATACACAATTTTTTAAATCCTATTGTAACTTGATACATACAAATGAAGGGGGTACCCATGAAACTGGATTCTGGAGTGCAATATTAAAAGGAATAAAATCATATGGTGAATTAATTGGAAACAAAAAGGTTTCTTTAATAACACGAGACGATATTAATGCAAATTTATGTGGAATCATTTCTATATTTATAAATAATCCAACTTTTTCAGGTCAAACAAAAGATAAATTAACTACTCAAGAAGTTTTAAAATCAGTTGAAATTACTGTAAAAAGCTTATTTGAGAATTGGTTAACCAATGATCCTAAAAATGCAAATCAACTAATAGAGAATTTTATAGCTAAATCAGAAGAAAGAATTCGGAAAAAAAATGAAAAGGATACTTTAAGAAAATCTGCAGTAAAAAAACTAAGACTTCCTGGAAAGTTATCAGATTGCTTGCAAAATAGCAAACAAGGATCTGAGCTATTCATTGTAGAGGGTGATAGTGCTGGAGGTAGCGCAAAACAAGCTAGAGATAGAAATTTTCAAGCTATTTTACCATTAAAAGGAAAAATCTTAAATGTTATGAGCTCAACAACTGAAAAAATGTTACAAAATCAAGAAATAAATGATTTGTGTAAATGTTTGGGCGTTAATGTCGGTGATAAATTTAATTATGAAAATTTGCGATATGAAAAAATTATAATAATGACTGATGCAGACGTTGATGGTGCGCACATATCATCACTTTTATTAACATTCTTTTTTACACAAATGCCAGAGTTAATGTTAAAAGGGAATTTATTTCTAGCTGTACCTCCTTTGTTTAGGTTATCTGCTGGTTCAAAAATTTTATATGCAGGCTCAACTGATGAAAAAGATGAAATAATCTCTTCAAATATGCTAGGTAAGGGAAAAGTAGAAATAAGTAGATTTAAAGGTTTAGGAGAAATGAACCCAAGTCAACTCAAAGAAACAACTATGAATCCAAATTCTAGAAAACTTATATCAATAAAGACAAATAATGATAATTATTATAATAATAAGGAATTAGTACAAAAACTCATGGGAAAAAATCCAGAACCAAGATTTGATTTTATTATTGAGAATGCTAAATTTATTGGGTCATCATATGTCTGAATTAAAAGTAGTTTTTTTATAACATTTTGTTTTTTATTAACTTGATTAGAAAAATTTATCCTGTATTAACAACAGTTAATATAATTTTGTACTTAAATTAATTGTTATCTAAATGAAGTCTAAAATAAATAAATTTTTTGCTTGGATAATTGTCCTTTTACTAGTTTTAGGACTTGTAGGTTTTGGTTTGCAAGATGTTCTTTCAAGATGGGGATCATCTAAATTAGCTACAGTAGGAGACATTGAAATTTCTACTAAAGAATTTGGGCAAGATTTTATAAGAGAAATAAACTTTATTTCACAAAATTTGGGGAAAAATTTATCTGTTCAAGAAGCAAAATCTATTGGAATTCACTTTAGAGTTCTAGAACGATTAATAAATCGTTCACTTTTAGATCAATTGGTTAGAGATCTTGAGATTTCAGTTGGTGATACGTTTTTATTAAAAAGGATTAAAGCCAATACTAATTTTCAGGGCAACAACGGAAATTTTACTCGAGAAAATTATAATGGATATCTAAATCAACTTAACTTATCAGAAAATGAATTTGAAGATATTTTAAGAAATGAATTATCAAGAGAGCTACTTACTCAAATACTAAATATAGAGTTGGATCATAGTAAATTTAGCACAAAAAAAATTGCAAATTATATAGGAGAAGAACGAAAAGTTTCTTTTTACAAACTTCATGCAGCTAAACAAAAATTTAATTTCGAAATAAAGGATGATGCTGTTAGGAGTTTTTATGATGCTAACAAGGAAAAATATATGTCTAATGCAATTAAAAAGTTTTCTGTGCTAAACATAAATCCGTCAACAGTTTCAAGTGAATTAAATATTACAAAGGAAGAGATCAATAAAATTTATAATGAAAGAAAAGAGGAATTTTCTTCCCCCGAGTTTAGAGAATTAAATAGGATTGTTTTTCCATCACAAAGTCTAGCTGATATCGCATATGAAGAATTATCTAATAATAAAAAAACATTTGCCCAAATTGGTCAAGAAATGAATTTAGATGAAAATTCACTGAATTTTGGCACTTATTCTAAAGGAGACTTAGATCAAAAATTAAGTAATTTAATTTTTGATAAAACCAACAAAATAAATACTATAATAGGTCCAATAAACGGTGAGTTGGGAATTGAACTTTATGAAATTATTAAAATAATACCCTCAACAACACTCAGGATGAATGAAGCTAAAAATATTCTTAAAGAAGAAATAAAATATGAAAATTCATTGAATAAACTAGCAGAAATAATACCTATAATCGAAGATAAAATAGCATCAGGAGAAACTTTAGAAGAAATTTCAAAAGATTTTTTAATAAAAATTGAACAATTTGAAAAAATCAATGGCGAAAAGCTTCCCAAAAAATATCGTAACAAAAATCTAGAATCTTTTTTTAATAATGCTACTTATGAAAATTCTGATTTGTTTCAATTAGAAGCTAATTCTTTTATCTTGATAAGATTAGATAAAGAAATTAAGTCTTCTATACCACAATATGATCAAATTTATGATTTATTATTAAAAGATTATAAGAAAATACAGGAAATAAAATTCTTAGAAGAAAGCTTAAATCTACTATTAACTAAATATAATTTAAGTGAAGCCATAAATCTTAAAATGATTGATTTTCTCTATGATGATATAATTAATAGACAAAATAATGATTTAAAATTTTTAAAAAAATCAACTATAAATAATATATTCAAAAATTCAGTTGATGATTATGTAATAGAGAAAATTGTAGATTCGCCAACTCCATATATTATTTTAATTAAAACTACAGAGATAATACCTGCTAATACTAAAAATAACTATCAAGATGTTCTTAAGAATTTACAAAATCAAATTAATGAGCAGTTTAAAAATGATATAGCAGTCTCATTTATTACTAATTTAAGATCTAAATATGAACCAAAAGTAAACTTCAAGTTACTTGAACAAATAATTGATAATATAGAATAAAGATTACAATGGATTTTTTTCCATCATTTAATGAATTCAATAAAAAAATAAAAAATCAACAGAATCAAATAGTATATACTAAATTTTCTGCTGACTTAGATACTCCTGTTTCTTTAATATTGAAGTTAGCAAAAAATGAAAAAAATTCTTTTTTACTTGAGTCTGTAACTGGTGGTGAGATAAAAGGTAGATATTCAGTTTTAGGAATGAAACCCGATTTAATATGGAAATGTAACCTTAAAGAATCTATGATTAACAGAAGTGTTTTAAGAAAATCTAATAAATTTTTAAAACAAAAAGAATCTCCAATAAGCGCTTTAAAATCTTTAATTAAAGAAAGTGATGTTAAAATTCCAGATAATCTACCAGCTATGTCTGCTGGATTATTCGGTTATCTTAGTTATGAAATGATAAATTTGGTGAAAGAAGTAAGCGATGATTCAAAAAAAGATCTTGGTTTACCCCAATCAATATTATTTAGACCTTCAATAATAATAATAATTGATAATGTAAAAGGAGAAATTATCGCGATAAATCCAATTTGGATAAATACTATAAATAACAATAAGTCTTCAGTAGTAAATCTGTACAATAAATCAAAGGAAAATTTGAAAATTTTCATTGATAAAATTTCTGCACCAGTCAATGCATATAATTTTAATTTTAATAATAGAAAAGTAAAAAGAACTACCTCTAACCCTATAAGTAATTTCTCAAAGACTGTTTTTTTAAAAAATGTAAAAAAAGCCATTAATTACATTAGATTAGGTGATATTCTTCAAGTTGTATTAAGTCAAAGATGGAAGCTTGAATTTAAGATCCATCCATTTTCATTTTATAGAGCTTTGAGAAAAACAAACCCATCACCTTATATGTTTTACTTTAATTTTAAAGATTTTCAAATAGTAGGAGCAAGTCCTGAAATTTTAGTAAAAGTTGCTAAAAATAAAGTTATAATAAGACCTATAGCTGGGACAAGACCAAGAGGAAGAAATTTAAAGGAAGACCGTTACTATGAAACAGAATTATTAAAGGATCCAAAAGAAAATGCTGAACATTTGATGTTGCTTGACTTAGGACGAAATGATGTTTCAAAAGTAAGTGACATTGGAACAGTTAAAACTACAGAAAGTTTTATAGTAGAAAAATATAGTCACGTAATGCATATTGTTTCGAATGTTGAAGGAGAATTGAATTCTAAATATGATAATGTAGATGCTCTATTTGCAGGTTTACCAGCAGGTACAGTCTCAGGTGCCCCAAAGATTAGAGCTATGGAAATAATTAATGAATTAGAACATCAAAGTCGCGGAGTATACGCTGGAGGAGTTGGGTATTTTGGGGGATCAAAAGAAATGGACCTTTGCATTGCACTTAGAACAGCGATTATTAAAAATAAAAATATTTATATTCAGGCTGGAGCTGGTATTGTGTTTGATAGTGTTCCACAAAATGAGTATCTTGAAACTTTAAATAAGGCTAAAGCACTATTTGAAGCTGTACAAATTGCAAAACAACAATTTAACGATTAAATCTTTTTATACCCTAAAAAAATTTTACCTATTATTATTAATAAGAAAAATAAAACCCAAAAAAGAATACCGAAAAAAATACCTTTAAAAAAACTTCCTTTATTATTATTTCTATTCTTCATAAATATCTTTTCAAAAAGTATTTTTTCTAATATTTAAATAAATAAATAGTTTAATGTTTTTGTTATGATTATTCTTATAGATAACTACGATAGCTTTACTTATAACCTTGTACATTATTTTGGTGAAATAGGAAATAATGTTATTGTCTTCAAAAATGACGAAAAAAAAGTTTCTGAGTTAATTGCTTTAAATCCAACAGGTATTGTTATTTCACCTGGTCCATGCAACCCCGACAAAGCAGGAGTATCTCTTGATATTACTTTAAAGGCAGCGGATAAAAAAATACCAACCTTAGGAGTTTGTTTAGGACATCAAAGCATTGGTCAGGCATTTGGAGGTAAAATAAAATCAGCCAAACAAATTGTTCATGGAAAAACTGATTCAATTATTCATAACCATAGAGGTATTTTTAAAGATTTACCTTCACCTTTTATAGCTACAAGATATCATTCGTTATCAATTTGTAAAAAAACTATTCCTAGCTCATTAGAAATTACTGCAGAAACAAATTGTGGTGAAATTATGGCTATTCAGCATAAAAAGTTACCCATCTATGGAGTCCAATTTCATCCAGAATCTATAATGAGCGAACATGGACACCTATTATTAAAAAACTTTGTTAGTATAGTTGATGGTACTTATGGAAGAAAATAAAATTAACATTTTTTATGAATCATTAGAAAAAAGTCTGTCTGTTGAAAAAGCCGAATTACTTTTCAATCATATAATGTCAGGTGATTTTTCCGATATAAAACTTAGTGCCATTTTGTCTGCAATTCGTTCAAGAGGTGAGACAGTTGAAGAGATAATAGGAGCAACAAAAGCTATGAGAAACCATGGCAAAAAAATTATTTCAGATGATAATACTATTGATATTGTTGGCACAGGAGGTGATGGAAAAGGTACTTTGAATATTTCAACTGCCAGTGCACTGGTAGTTGCAGGTGCTGGAGTAAAGGTAGCAAAACATGGAAACAAGAATATTTCATCAAAATCAGGAGCTGCAAATATATTAGAGTCATTAGGTGTGAACATAATGATGGATACAAAAATTGCACAACAAAGTTTAGAACAACTTGGTATTTGTTTTATGATGGCACCATTGTACCATCCCGCTATGAAAAATGTAATGAATGTTCGGTCTGAACTAGGAATTAGAACAATTTTTAATATTTTGGGCCCAATGACCAACCCAGCTGGCGTTAAAAGACAATTAACTGGAGCTTTTGATAAAAATCTTTTGGAGCCAATGGCTCAAACATTATTATCATTAGGTACTAAAAAAGCATGGTTAGTACATGGCAGTGATGGGACTGATGAGTTATCAATTTCAGGACTTACTTATGTGATAGAGTTAAAAAATGGTTCAATAAATAAATTTACTTTGAATCCAACTGATTTGGGGTTAAGTATTCATCCATTTAGTAAATTAATTGGAGGAGATCCAAAATATAATGCAGCAGAATTGACATCACTATTGTCAGGTAAGAAAAGTGCATATAGAGATTCTGTTATATTAAATTCTGCTGCTTCAATATATATATCAGGAAAGGTAGATAATCTTGAAATGGGAATAAATGAAGCAACAAAATCTATCGATAAGGGTACAGCACTTAGTAAATTAAACGAATTAATTAATTTTTCTGAAGAGATAAAATGAGTACTTCAATTCTACAAAAAATAAAAAAATACAAAATCAAAGAAATTCAAAACTTAAAAGAAAATTTTGGAGTAGATCATTTTGAAAAAAAAGCCCTAATGTCCCCTCCCCCAATAGGATTTTTCAATAAACTAAAAAAAAATCCAGTACCTAATATAAATATAATTGCTGAGATAAAAAAGGCTTCTCCTTCTAAAGGTATAATCTGCAAAGATTTTTTTCCTACTGATATTGCAAAGTCTTACGAGAAATCTGGGGCTTCATGCTTATCAATTCTAACAGATTACCCGAGTTTTCAGGGTAAACAGGAAGATTTAATAGCTGTAAGAAAAATTTCAAATTTACCTATTTTAAGGAAAGATTTTATTTTTGATGAAATTCAAGTTTATGAAAGTCGTGCAATTGGATCAGATTGTATTTTGATCATTATGGCGGCATTAACTGATAATGAAGCTGAGTGTATTGAAAAAAAAGCAATTGAGCTTGGGATGGATGTAATTTTAGAAGTTCATAATCAAAAAGAATTAGAAAGAGCTTTATTATTAAATTCAAAATTAATAGGTATTAACAATAGAGATTTAAATTCCTTTATTACTGATTTAAATACCACAGCTAATTTAATTAAATTCATTCCTGAGGATTATTTGGTTATATCCGAAAGTGGTATTTTCACTAAGAATGACATCAAATTTATTTTGGATTTTAAAGTGAATTCTTTTCTTATAGGAGAAAATTTTATGAAATCGTATAATATAGAACAAGAATTTTTGAAACTTTTAGATATTTAAATGAAACAAAAAAGAGAAAATAAATTAAGCCATATTAGTGAAGATGGAAAAGCTTCAATGGTTAATATTAATAAAAAAAAAATAACAAAAAGGACAGCAATAGCCAGTTCAAAAATCTTTCTAAATAATGTAGCTTATAAATTAGCCAAAGAAAACAAATCACAAAAAGGAGATGTATTAAATACTTCAAGACTTGCTGGTATAATGGCTTCTAAAAAAACATCTGATTTAATTCCACTTTGTCACCAAATAAACCTTGATAAGGTAAGTATCGATTATGATTTTTGTAATGATGAAAAATGTATTATCATAAAATCAACTGCAGTTACCTCCGGAAAAACTGGGGTAGAGATGGAAGCTTTGATGGGAGCCACACTAGCAAGCCTTACTATTTATGATATGTTAAAAGCTGTTGACAAAAAAATTGTGATTACCGACATTATGTTAGATTACAAGGATGGCGGAAGGTCTGGCAAATTTGTCCGAGATTAAAAAAAAACTAACTAACTTTGACGAAGCTTTAAGATTAATTCTATCATTAAAAAAAAATATTAAGATAAAAAGTGAAAGGATTAATTTAACAAAAAGTATTGGTCGCATATTAGCAAGGAATTTATTAAGTTTGTGTGATAGTCCACCTATGGATGTTTCATCGATGGATGGCTATGCGATAAATGAAAAAGACCATATAAAAGAAAATACTCTTGAAGTTATCGATGAATCTTCAGCAGGTCGTCCAGCCAAAAAAAAAATATCTACTGGAAAAGCAGTAAGAATATTTACTGGTGCTTGTGTTCCTGAAGGTGCTAATAAGGTAATTATTCAGGAAAATGTCAGGGTATTAACGAAGAATAAAATTCAGATTATAGACGCTTCAGACCTCACAAATTTATTTATTAGGAAAAAGGGTACAGATTTTAAAAAAGGACAATACATTGGACTTAATAAATTGATTTCACCTAGAGAGCTTCTACTTTTGGCTTCAATGGGGTATGAGGAGTTTGAAGTAATAAAAAAAATTAAAATCTCAGTAATCTCTGTAGGTAATGAATTAATAAAACCTGGTATTAAAAAAAACAAAAACAAAGTGTATGCATCCAATGCCTATGGAATAGCTGGATTATTAAATAAATATTCTTGTGAATGTAAAATTATGCCAATCTCATATGATACTGTTCCATCAATAAAAAAAAATTTAATAAACGCTCTTCGTTATTCTGATTTAATCATTACAGTTGGCGGAGCATCTGTTGGTAATTATGACCTTGTAAAAACGGCAATACAAAAAATTGGTGCTAAATTCATTTTTGAAAAAGTAAATATTAAACCAGGAAAACCAACTTTTGCAGGGCTTTTGCAACAAACACCTATAATTGGGTTACCAGGCAATCCTGTTTCATCATATGTATGTGCTCAGTTATTTATTATTCCTTTAATAAAAGAATTGTTAAGTTTACAAAATGAAACCTACAAATTGTTTACAGCCTGCTTAAATTCAAAAATACCCAGAAATGGATCTAGAATGCATTTTATGAGAGGAAATGTATTATTAAATAAAAGTAAAAATATTGTAAAACCAAAGAAAAATCAGGATAGTTCTTTAGTAAAAACCTTACAAGAATCAAATTGTTTAATAATTAGACCACCACATGACCATGCTAAATTAATGGGTGATGAAGTAGACATAATTAAATTAATTTAATTTCTCAAGTTTTCTTGACACAAAAATAGAACAATTGTAGAACATATATTAGGAAATAAACTTATGTTGACAAAAAAACAGTTAGAACTTTTAATTTTTCTTCAAGAAAAAATAACTAATTCAATAATACCTCCATCATTTGAAGAAATGAAAGTTGCACTAAACCTAAAATCAAAATCAGGTATCCATAGATTAGTTACTGCACTTGAAGAAAGAGGTTTTTTGAGAAGATTACCACATAGAGCTAGATCAATTGAAATATTAAAATCTTACAAAACAGTTAAAAATATTAATAAGTCAAATACAAAACTATCAGATTTTAACTGTGATAATAAAACTAATACTAACTTAATAGATATTCCACTAGTTGGAAACATAGCTGCTGGTTCACCTATAGATGCAATTTACAATGAAACTGAAAAAATAAATGTACCAACTTTTCTTTTAGGAAAAGGTAGTTATTTTGCTCTTAACATAATCGGGGATTCTATGATTGATGTAGGAATAAATGAAGGAGATATCGCGATTATTAAACAAAAAAATAATGCTAATGACGGCGATTTAGTTGTTGCACTTATCGACGATACTGAAACTACGCTAAAAAGATTTAAAAGATCTGGCCCCAAAATTATACTTAAAGCAGAAAATAAAAATTATAAATCTCAAGTATATGAATCTGGATCAAATATAAAAATACAGGGTATTTTATCTGGTCTAATAAGAAAATATAATTCATAAAATTTAAAAATATTTTAATTGAAAAATCAAAAAATGACTAATTCTATCAAAACTAGAACTATTACTAGATTTGCTCCTTCACCTACTGGATATCTACATTTAGGTGGTGCTAGAACTGCACTATTTAATTGGATTTTTGCTAAGAAATTTAATGGTAAGTTTTTATTGAGAATAGAGGATACTGATAAATCTCGGTTAAATAAAGATGCATTATCAGCAATATTCGACGGGTTGAAATGGTTAGGTATAAATTGGGATGACGATGTGATTTATCAATCTAATAGAAATAAAGAATATAGAGCTGTTGTAGAAAAATTATTAAAAGAAGGAAAAGCTTATCGATGTTATTCTACAAAAGAAGAAATAGATATATATAAAAATAAACTACTAAAACTTGGTAAAACAACTAAATTTGTCTCCCCTTGGAGAGAGAAATCTGCTGAATATAAAAAGAATGAATTTTATGTTGTTAGACTTAAGGTTCCAGAAACAGGAAGAATTATAATTAAAGATTGTGTTCAAGGAGATGTAACCTGGAACTGCAAGGATTTGGACGACCTTATTTTACTTAGATCTGATGGATCAGCCACATATAATCTTGCAGCCGTTGTAGATGATAATTATTTCAATATTACAGATGTAATTAGAGGAGATGACCATTTAACAAATACGGCTAGGCAAAAACTCATATATTGTGCACTGAATTGGAAACTACCAAAATTTTCGCATATTCCACTAATACATGGATTTGATGGGAAAAAAATGTCAAAAAGACATGGTGCAGTAAGTGTGAATTCATATATAGAAGAAGGTATAAAATCTTCAGCTTTAGTAAGATATTTATGTCAATTAGGTTTAGATACTGGCAATGATGATCTGAGGCATATTAATAATATAATAAAAGATTTTGAGATTAAAAAAATTGTGAAAAGCCCAGCAAGGTTTGACTCAATAAAACTGAATGATATCTGTGGCAAAATTATAAGAAAAACTGAAGATAAAGAATTATTAGAAGATCTAATTTATTTTCTTGACTATAATAAAATACCTGCTCTAACAATCAAGCAGCAAATGAATGTAAAAGATTCTTTGCCTTTCTTAAAAATTAGATCAAAAAATTTTCAAGAACTGTATGAACAAGCAAAGTTTATAATAATAAGCGATGTGAGTAAAATAAGTGATGAATATAAAAATTTATTAACTGATTATAATATTGAATTAATTAAATCGTTATCAAAACAATTAAAAAATATAAAATGGATAAAAGAAAATATAAATAATACTATAAAATCTTTTGCATTAAAAAATAATAAAGAATTTAAAGATATGGCCAAATTAATTCGAATCGCTATAGTAGGTACATCTAATTCACCAGGTATATATGATATGATGATTGTTTTAGGGAAATCAGAAGTAATTAGGAGATTTACTAGTTTGGGAATTTAAAAATATGCAAAATAATAATAAAAAAAAAGTTCTTCTAGAAATTAACAATAATAAATTTGATCTACCAATTATATCTGGGTCTACTGGTCCAGAAGTGATCGATATTAGAACTTTATACAAAATTAGTAATTTATTTACTTTTGACCCAGGTTTTACGTCAACTGCATCATGCGAAAGTTCAATAACATTTATTGATGGTGATAAAGGGAAGTTATTATATAGGGGTTTTGATATTGCTGAATTAGCAATTAAATCAAATTTTTTAGAAGTATGTTACTTACTCCTGTATGGAAATCTACCAAAAAAAGACCAACTATTTGATTTCACTCAACGAGTTACTAGGCATACGATGCTTCATGAGCAAATGATTTATTTTTTCAGAGGTTTTCGAAGAGATGCACATCCCATGGCCATTATTTGTGGTGTACAGGGTGCAATGTCTTCTTTTTATCATGATAGCCTAGATATCAATGATCCATGGCAAAGAGAAGTAGCATCAATTAGAATGATTGCTAAACTTCCAACAATAGTTGCTTATGCTTACAAATATTCTACTGGGCAGCCCTTTGTATATCCCAACAACTCCTTAGACTATGCTGAAAATTTTTTACATATGTGTTTTTCAGTACCTGCTGAAAAATATAAGTCAAATCCAGTTTTAAACAAAGCTATGGATCGTATTTTTATTTTACATGCTGATCATGAGCAAAATGCATCAACTTCCACAGTTCGTCTTGCAGGATCATCTGGCGCAAATCCTTTTGCTTGTATTGCTGCTGGAATTGCATGCCTTTGGGGTCCAGCACATGGAGGTGCAAATGAAGCTTGTTTAGATATGTTAAAAGAAATTGGATCAATTGACCGAATTCCTGAATTTATTAGCCGGGCAAAAGATAAAAATGATCCTTTTCGTTTAATGGGGTTTGGACATAGAGTTTATAAAAACTTTGATCCACGAGCAAAAGTAATGAAAGAAAGTGCAGACGAAGTTTTAAATCTTCTTGGGATAAATAATAATAAAACTCTACAAGTTGCAAAGGAACTTGAAAAAATTGCACTTGAAGATGATTATTTCATAGAAAAAAAACTTTATCCCAATGTTGATTTCTATTCAGGTATTATCTTAGAGGCAATGGGTTTTCCTACTTCTATGTTTACTCCAATTTTTGCTTTGGCTAGAACTGTTGGATGGATATCTCATTGGATAGAAATGCATTCTGATCCTGAGAAAAAAATCGGTAGACCAAGACAATTATATACTGGTAGCTTAGAAAAAAAATTCATCAACATTAAAGATCGTTAATAAAGTTAAATTTTTAGTATTTCCTCGTTGAGATATTTTAATGAAATTTTAGCTGCTTTTTCACTTGGTCTTTGTTCTTTCGTTGATAAAAGTCTTATTGCTTTCTTAAATAAATCTTTTTGTTTTTTTTGTAATGATATATTTGATAAAAGTTCTTTTGCAGAATTTTCAATAGATAATGTATTACATTTTTCAAATAAAAATTCTGGTACAACATTTTTTTTAAGAATAATATTTATAAGATTAGCAGATCTTACTTTTACAAAAGTTTTTAAAATTCTTTCAAAAAACCAACCACATTTGTATACTGAAATCATAGGTGTACCCGCTCTAGCAAGTTCTAGAGAAACTGATCCTGATGTATTAATTGCAATTGAAGATAATTGGAATAGTGAAAGCTTAAGTAAATTAAACTCTTCAACACTCATTTCAGATTCAGATAGAATCTTAACATCTATTTTATATTCAGCGATCTTTTGTTTTAAATAACTAAAAACACTTTGGGGAGAAGGAATAACAAATTGTAAATCATCAAACTGCGAACCTAAATTTTGAATTAGTTCTACATAAATTGGAAGCATAGCTTTTATTTCAGATTGTCTTGAACCTGGTAAAATTGATATTATCCTTTTTGTTCTATCTATATTCAATATATTGAAGAGTTTATTTTTCTCGTTATCCTGTATAAGATTTTCCTTAGAAATTGGATGGCCTACAAAATCACAACTTAATCCATATTTCTCAAAATAAGGTTTTTCAAAAGGTAAAATTGCTAAAACTTTATCATATAAAACCGACATTTTTTTAGCCCTTTTAGGTCTCCATGCCCATACAGAGGGAGCCACATAATGAATAATTGGTACATATTTATCAATTTTCCTAATTTTTTTTACTAATCTAAAACAAAAATCAGGACTATCTATAGTAATTATTAAATCTGGTTTCCATGCGTCAGCATAATTTGTAATACTAGAAATTATAGAATAAATTTTTGGGATGCTACTTATGATTTCAGTGATCCCCATTAATGATAAATCTTCAACTCTATAAAGACATACTAAACCCTCATTTTTCATTTTTGAACCACCTATCCCTTGAAAAACAAGTTCCTTTTGATGTGATTTATTTAAATTAATAATTTCTTGAAATTGAGTTTTCATTTCTTTTATTAATTTTGAACCTAAAATATCACCAGAAGGTTCTCCAGCAATTACTAGAATTTTATACATTATTAATCCAATTAGTTATTTAACAACAAAAATGAAAAGATCTAATTCATCAGCTAATTTTATTAATTTCTCTTTGTTTAAAAGAATGAGTCTATTTTCAAAAAGTGCTAAACCATTAATTTTAGCGTTTCTAATATTTTTTAAAGTTTTTTCTCCAACTACTGGAAAATCAAACCTAGGATCTTGATTTACTTTAAGTGACTTAAAAAGAATTCCTTCAGAAATGTTTTTATTTTTTTTATCAGTATTTTTAAAATTTAAAACAAATTCAATCATAGCATCTGTTCCAGGAAGTGTTTCAATTGCTATACATAGACCATTAGAAACTATTAAAGATTGACCAATATCTGCCTTTGACATTACTTTATGGAATTCAATAGCTTTTTTTATGTCATATTGATCTTGTTTAGTTGGTTTTCTTTTTGTAATAGATCCTTCTTTCAAAAAGAAATCTGGAATTATCTCGTGTAGCGATAAAATACTGAAGCCTTGATTTTCAAAAAAAATTCCAATATTTCTTAATAGTATATCATCTGTTTCACTCAAATTGATATTATAATTCATAACAGAACTAAAATTCTTAATTGTAGATAAATTTTCATCAATAATATTTTTTCTTGTTATTTTTCCAGCAAAAACTAAATATCTAATAAATCTTTTTTTTAACTCATAAACCAAACCTTCAAAATCAAATAAATCAAATAAAATATTATCAATACTTCCTGGGATATTTACTTTTATACCAATTGGAGAAAACACAATAGGTTCAATTCCATTCATAGTTAGTTCTCTAATTATTAATTTAGGAAGTTCCCCTGAGCCAGAAATAAGGGCTATTCTATTTTTTTTCCCTTTAAATTTTACAATATTTTTTATACTCATTAATTACTATATGGATTTAATATTGCTCTATCTTTTTCTGCTTTTATAAAATCTAATACCTTCTGAATTAATGGGTTATTCATAGTATCAATATCTAAGATTCTTTTTTGAAGAGTACTGTTTTGACAAAAAATGGATTCATATACACCTTTTAGTTCTTTAATATGCTTATTACTAACACCTAACCTTCTTAATCCTACTAAATTAAAACCCATCAGCTTTGCTCTTTCACCATAAACCATGCCAAAAGGAATTACATCTTTTGTTACCATTGATAATGCTCCAATAAAAGCTCCTTCACCAATCTTTACAAATTGGTGAACACCGGAGAGACCCCCAATATAAACTCTATCTTCTAAAACTACATGTCCAGCTAAAGCGGCATTATTAGCCAAAATAATTTTATTACCTAACTTACAATCATGACCAATATGACTGCCTAACATAAATAAACATTCATTACCAATTTTAGTTAATCCACCTCCTCCTTTTGTACCGGGATTTATAGAAACACTTTCTCTTATTTTATTGTCAGAACCTATAATTAATTCATTAGGTTCACTTTTATATTTCAAATCTTGAGGTTGATGACCAATAGAAGCATATGGCCAAATTTTTGTATTATTTCCTATAACAGTTTTACCAACAATTGATACATGACTGAATAATTCAATGTTATCTTCTAAAACAACCTCTGAGGACACATAACAAAATGGACCAATCTTACAATTTTTACCAATAATTGCTTTCTCATCAATTACTGCATTTGGATGGATAGTACTAGAATTATGAATAGGCATTTTTTTTACAATATTATTTATCAACCATCATTGCAGTAAAATTAGCTTCTGCAACTAATTTTTTTTCTACAAATGCATTTCCAGAAAATTTCCATGTATTTCTACGATTTCTTCTTACTAACACTTCTAGGTGAAGTACATCACCAGGTTGAACTAGTTTTCTAAATTTTGCATTTTCTATAGACATAAAATAAACAAGAAATCCATGATCAACTATCTTAAGAGTTTTGGAAACTAATATTGCAGCGGTCTGGGCCATAGACTCAATAATTAAAACTCCTGGCATTATGGGTTTTGAAGGAAAATGTCCTTCAAAATGAGGTTCATTAATTGTAACATTTTTTACACCAGTTGCAGACTTGCCACTGATAATATCCTCTACTTTATCAATTAACAAAAATGGATACCGATGTGGTATCAACCTTTTAATTTCGTCTAGATCAGCCTTATTTTCATTTTCTATCATTTTTTAATACTCTTATCATTCAGGAAGTAATTTCCTGAGTTATTTCATCAATATTAATGTATAAAACATTCATACGTTCTATTACAGAATTTGTGATGTTTATTCTAGAGTCAAAAATTACTAATCTAAAAGCCTTGTTATCAATATCGATAACTAATGATGCTTCATAAATTTTCATAAACTCTTGGATTATAGGTATCATATAAGTATTGAAAAATTTTTTTTTCCAAATATTTAAATTGTCCTTAATAATTGCTTCTTTATTTCTCTGATTTAATCTTTCGAGCTCTACCCTCTTATCAAAATCATTTGCTAATTTCAAAAACTCATCAGAGTCTATGTTAGGTCTAATTAAAGTCAGTTCTTTTTCTTCATCTATAAATATTTTTTCAATTTTTTCTGCTTCAACTGATAATATTTCTTCCTCATCCTTAAATTTTTGAAAAATGGCTTTACCTAATTTTGTGTCACCAAATATTTTTTCATGAGATATAACTAAAACGCTACGTTTGAAATATTCTCTACTATTTTCTAAGGGTATATTTTTAGAATCTGATAAGGAAGAAGTCGAGAATAATAACAGGAAAGAAAATAATGTAGCATTTAAACAAAATAATCTTTTTATTAATAGCATTAAATTTCCTAAAACTGTGAAGCTATATTAAAACTAAAATTCTCTGTTTTATCTATTCCTGATTCATACTGCTGAGGTTTTGCCCAGTTAAATTGCAATGGACCAATTGGAGTAGACCAATATAGAGTAAAACCAATTGAGCTTCTAATTTTGCTATCAATACTTTTTAAATTGTTAGGATCCAGAGATAATTTTGATTTATTGTATTTTAATCCCCATAATGATCCAGCTTCAACAAACAAACCTCCGTAGAAACCTAATTCTTTTGGTAATCCTAAGGGAAAATTTGCTTCAACTCTACTAACAGCATAATTTTCACCACCTAGTGGTTCATTACCTTCTCTAGGACCAATTTGACCGTATTGAAATCCTCTTAAACTCCTACCTCCTAAAGAAAAACGATCTGTGGTTCTTGAAAATCCATTTTGCATTTGCATAAATCCGCCTTCTAGTTCAGCAGTTACTGTAATAAGCTCATCAAAATATGAATTATAAATCTTCCCTTTTGCTGAACCCTTTATAAACGAATTACCAGCTCCTAAACCTGAAACTGTAAGATCTGATCTAAACACATAGCCATATTTTGGTTTTACTATTGAGTCTCTACCATCTTTTAAATAATTGAGAGATAATTCTGTTTTTGATATTTTTCCTTTATCTTCTTTTAAAATCAAAGAGGACGAGGATTCAGGAACAGAAATTTTTTCCTCTAAAAACTTTAAAGAAGTAATTAGTCTACTGTCACTACCAAGATTAAAACCAAAACCGGTTCTTAATGAACTTTCATTAGAAGAGAAAGATGATTGCTTTGGTTCTACGTCTAAATAGGTCAAATCAATAATTGCCGATAAATCTCTATTAAACAAAGAAGGTTCAGTAAAACCAAACTTAACACTTTTATTACTTTCAGATGCTAAAACTTCGAATAATAATCTTTGACCCTTACCTAGAAAGTTTCTTTCGGAAAGTGATACAGTTCCTGACAATTCTGTATCTGTTGAGTAACCGGCTCCAAAATTTAAAGAACCAGTTGGTGCTTCTTCTACTTCTACAGAAACTACAGCTTTATTAGGAGAACTTCCTGGGAAAACAGCCACAGAAAGATTTTTAAAAAATCCTAAGGCCCTTAATTTTTCTTCAGTCTTTCTTAATAAAGTAGGATTAAAAGCATCACCTTCAGAAATAGAAAATTCTCTTCTAATAACTTTATCTAAAGTTTGATTATTTCCTTTTATATCAATTCTTTCAACATACAAACTAGGTCCATTAAAAATCTGAAAAACTATTTCTACATTATCTCTTTCTTTAATATTTATTTTTTTTGAAGAAACTTTTGCAAAAGGAAAACCTAAGTCGTTTATCCTTTTTTCAATAGATTTTCTTGTCTTTTCTATTTTTGAACCAACATAAAGATCACCAGATTTAATATTAACCAAATTATTTATAGTAGATAAATCTAAACTAGAAATCTGATTATCAAATTTAACTTCTGAAATTGATGTCATATTCCCTTCGAATATTGTGTATGTAATATTAAAATTTTTCCAATCATCAGATAATGTACCAACAGAACTCTTTATTTTTGCATTTGCAAAACCTTTATCATTATAAAAATCTTCTAAGAGTTTTCTATCTTTCTCTTGCCGTAACTCCGAATAATCGTCACTAGTAGAAATAAATGAAAAAATGTTTTTTTGGGATGACTCTATTACTGATCTTAATCTAGCATCACTAAATTTTTTATTTCCAATAAAATTAATAGACTTGATTTCAGTTCTAGGACCCTCTTTTATTGAAAAAACAAGACCAATTCCACCCTCCTCTAGAATTACTTTTTGAGGATTTATTATTGCTTTAAATCTACCTTTTTCTCTATAAATTTGTAAAATTTGTCTAACATCTTCATCAATAGCACCTTTGTTAAAAGGAGTTCTACTTTTACTAGAAATGACTGAAAGTAAAAAACTATCCTTAAAAATCTTATTACCTTCAAAATCAACTTTATTAATTATTGGATTTTCAATTACAGAAATAATTAATCTACTACCCACTGGGTTAAGCACAACATTTTGGAAGAGACCTGAATCACTTAATCTACGAAACCCTTCATTTATTGAATTTGCAGAAAGATTATTAGATTTTGACAAACCAGAAATCGCAACAATAGTTTCCGAAGAAATTTCATTATTACCAGATACTATTATTTCATTAATCTTAAATTGAGATAGTGCAAAAGTTGAACATAATATAAATACTACAACTATATTATAAAAATAAGTTATTATCAGTTTAAATAATCTATAAAACATTATTTTTTATCCTAAACATTAAACATACCTAAACATACAACAAAAAATTATAAAATAATACGCAATAAATCATTGTAAGTTGCAAATACCATTAAACTTAATAGTATAAAAACTCCAATAAAAGTAAAAATTTGCATAAAAAAAACAGATGGTTTTTTAGAAAAAATTTTCTCATAAAGTAATAATACTAAGTGACCTCCATCTAAGATAGGCAAAGGGAACAAGTTTATTATTGCAATACCAGTGGATATTAGACCTACAAGGCTAACAAAGGAAATAAAACCATTTTTTGATACGTCAGAGATAGCGTGAGCAATACCAATCGGTCCTGATATATGCTTTGCACTTATAGATCCATTGATAATTTCGAATAAACCCCTTAACGATCCATCAATAACTCGAAAAGTTGCTGAAAACCCAAATTGAATTGCTTCAAATATATTAGGTGTAATTCTTTCTGGTTCTAAAGCAAAACCACCAATAATCCCAATTCTCATTGTTTCTTTAAAACTACCATCAGGATTTTCAACAGGTCTATTTTCTGGAGATAAAATTTTTTGTGAGGTAATACCATTTCTTAATATCTCTAACTCTAAAGGATCACCATTTGATTTATTTACAAATTTTTTTAATTCTTCAAAAGTAAAAATACTAATTTCATTTACAGATAATATAAAATCTCCTGGTAATAAACCAGCTCTAGAAGCAGGGGATAGAGGTTCTATATTTTTTATTAATGGCAGAAATAAATTAGGAATATTAAATTTTAAAACATCATCATTTCTTTTAATCAGAAAATCTATATCTTTTTTATATTCTAATTCATTGTATTTAACGATTATATCAGAAAAATTCTCAATCGATTTATTATTAATTTCTAATACTAAATCACCTTTCTTGAGTTTAATATCTTGAAAGGGAGTATTGTTTATTTTACCAATAATTGGTTTATCATTGCTAAAACCATTTATCATAATAATAGAGGTAAAAAGAAAAATTGATAATAAAAAATTAGCTAGTGGACCAGCTGAGACAGTTAAAGCTCTAGATAATATTGTTGCATTATTAAAATGATTCAAATTTTTAATTGAATTGTTATTTTGTTGAGATAATGAGCTAGGATCTAGATCTCCCTCAAATTTAACAAACCCCCCAAAAGGAAGTAGACAAAATTTCCATAAGACACCAGAACTATCTTTAAACCAAAATAACTTTGGTCCAAATCCAATACTAAATTCGTTTACACCTATTCCACATTTTTTTCCAATATAAAAATGGCCAAATTCGTGTATAAAAATTACTAATGAAAATGCAGTGAAAACATAAATTATATTAGAAAAAGATGCAAATATTAATTCAAACAATTTTCTTATTTTCCTAAATTCTTATTTGTTGAGATATTTGTCTTACTCTATTATTTAGAGATATTATTTCATCAATTGAATATAGCAAAGTGCACTCATATTCACTCATTTCGGGTAACTGTAACACCTTCTCAACTAAATTACTCATATCTAAAAATTTAATATCATTACTAATAAAACGGTCTAATGCAATCTCCTTTGCAGCATTAAAAACCACACCTAAACTTCCTTTTGTTTTTAATATTATTCTTGCCAAATTAATAGACGGAAATTTTTTTTCGTCAACTTCTTCAAAAGAAAGATTTTTTAGTGAAGTTAAATCCAAATCTTTTATAGGAATTTTTTTTCTCTCTGGATAATTTAATGTATGAGCAATAGCATTTCTCATGTCATTTGGGCATAATTGCGCTAAAGTTGAATTATCAATAAATGTCACCATAGAATGTATAATTGATTCTGGATGAATGACTACCTCTAATTGATTAGATTTCAAATCAAAAAAATATTTAGCTTCAATAAGTTCTAAAGCTTTATTAAACATTGAGGCACTATCAATTGATATTCTTTTTCCCATCGACCAAGTAGGATGATTCATAGCTTGAGCAACTGTAACATTCGACATTTCAGATAGTGTAAAATTTCGAAATGGACCTCCACTAGCTGTTAATATTACTTTCTTAATAGTTTTTGGATTTTCAGAATTTACACATTGAAAAATAGCATTATGTTCGCTATCTACCGGTAAAAGTTTTGATTTATAAGTATTAGCAGTATCCATTAATAATTTACCTGCACAAACTAAAGATTCTTTATTTGCAACTGCTACTATTTTACAATATTTTACTGCTTCTATTGTTGGTGGTACACCAGCAAAACCAACTATTGCTGAAATAATCCAATCTGCTCCCATTCTTGCTGTATCTAAAATTGCTTCTTCTCCAGCATAAATTTCAACATTATACGACGATAATTTTTCCTTAAGTTGGAAAATACAATTTTTATTTGCAGTAACTACTCTTTTAACCTTAAATTCAATTGCATCCTTACAAAGTTGTTCAATATTATCATTACCCGTTAAAGCCAGTATTTCAAATTTTTGAGTATTTTTTAAAATTCTAATTAAACTTAGGGTACTCTGACCAATTGACCCTGTTGATCCAAAAATTATAATTTTCATAACAAAATACTCATAACTTATTATAACCCATATCCTAAATATATTATTAAACTATAACCAAAAATACCACCAATTATGGAGTCCATTCTATCAAAAACTCCTCCATGACCAGGTATAAAATTGCTACTATCTTTAATAGCTAATCTCCTTTTAGCATAACTTACAAGAAAATCTCCGAATTGAGCACATAAACTTATAAAAACAACAGTTATAATTTCTAATATTACACTTTCTGTAAAACCATAAAAAAACAAACCCCAAACAAGTAAACAAGCCAAAACTCCTCCTAAAGCTCCTTCAAAAGTTTTATTTGGTGACGTTTTTGGAAAAATTTTATATTTACCTAATGATTTACCTATTAAATATCCACCAACATCCGAAGCAATTATTAGAGATAAAAGATATAAAGGCTGTTTTAAGTTAATTATTCCTGAAATATTGCAAATAATGTTAACAAATAGATATAAAGATAACAAAATATAAAATTGAGCAGATATTCGTAAAAATCTTTGTGCTGAAAAAGATATATTAAATAATAAAATAATTAAGCAAATCGATAAAAATATAACCGTTTGTTCTATAAAAAAAGTGGATATGAAACCAAAAAAAGGAGAAAATAAAAAAAATATTTTATTTTTTAAGTGTAATGTAGAATTATTAACTTCTAAAAATAATAGAAAAACTGTAAGCCCACAGAAAAGTAAAATGGTAAATTCACCAATATTAAATGCTAAAAAAATTAAAGCTATAAGAATAACAGATGATATTAGTCTTATAATAAAATTTGACACACTATTATACTTTCAAAATATCATCCTGTTTAATCTTAAGTAATTCATCAATTTGTTTTATAAAGTCATTAGTTAAATTTTGAACCTCCTCATACCAAAATTTCTCATCATCTTCAGACATACCGTCAGACTTTAATTTTTTTATTTTATCCATACCATCTTTTCTGACGTTTCTTACTGATATTCTAGCTTGTTCGGCAAATTGCGCAGCCAATTTTGATATTTCTTTCCTTCTCTCCTCATTTAGTTCTGGTAACGGAAGCCTTAATAAAGTTCCTTCAGTAACAGGGTTGATACCTAAACCAGAATTTTGAATTGATTTCTCAACTGCGTTTACATTATCTTTATCCCACACATTAATTGTTATTAGTCTAGGTTCTGGAACATTGATAGTAGCGCACTGACTTATAGGTACCTTTGATCCATAAACCTCTACACTTATGTTATCCAAAATAGATGAAGATGCTCTACCAGTTCTTAAAGATTGGAAATCAGTCTTAACCGATTCTAAAGCTCCTCTCATGCGCTTATTTATATTTTCTATATTAAATTCTTCAATCATTTAAAACTCCACTTTCAAATAGAGGGTGAAACTATTGTAAACCTACCATTTCCTTGAATAACATCTTTCATATTACCAAAATTTTTTAATGAAAAAACAACTATTGGTATTTTGTTATCTCTTGCTAATGCAACAGCAGATGCATCCATTACCTTTAAGTTTTGTTGAAGGATTTGATCATAAGTAACTTCATCATATTTAATTGCATCTTTACTAATATTTGGATCTTTATTGTAAATACCATCAACATTTGTACCCTTAAATATAGCTTCACAATTCATCTCGGTAGCTCTTAATGTAGCAGCAGTGTCAGTAGTAAAGTATGGATTACCTGTTCCAGCTGCAAATATACAAACTCTTTTTTTTTCAAGATGTCTTACAGCTCTTCTTCTAATATAAGGTTCACAAATTTGGTCTACAGATATTGCAGACATAACTCTTGTATGTATCCCATAACTTTCAAGAGCTGATTGCATTGCAAGAGCATTCATTATTGTTGCTAGCATTCCCATATAATCAGCAGTCGTTCTTTCCATTCCTTTAGCACTTCCTTGTAGCCCTCTAAATATATTACCGCCACCAATTACCAAACAAATCTCTACACCAATCTCGTGAACACTAATTATGTCTTTAGCAACCAAATCTACAGTTGGTGGATCTAACCCAAATTGCCCTCTCCCCATCAGAGTTTCACCTGATATTTTTATTAGAACTCTTGAATATTTTACATTAGACTTAATAATTATATTTCTCCAAAGAAAATTTTAACCATTAACTTGAAATTGATTTCATAACCTCTTCTGCAAAGTCTTCAGAAGCTTTTTCAATTCCCTCACCTACTTCAAATCTTACATAATCTAAAATACTATTATTATTTTTTCCTAGAATTTCTTTAATTGTCACATCAGGATCAATTACAAAATTTTGGTTTAAAAGAGTTACTTCACTAATGAATTTTTTTAATTTTCCTTTTACCATATTTTCAACGACATTTTCTGGTTTGCCACTTTCTCTTGCTTGTTCAGAAAATAATTTCTGTTCTTTCTTAATCAATTCATCTGAAAGATGTTCTTCTGATAAGGCTAGAGGATTTGAAGCTGCTACATGCATTGCAATCTGCTTAGCCAAAGTTTCATTATTTGATGATAAAGAAACAGCAACCCCTATTTTCCCAAGATAATCAGAAGTAGAATTATGAATGTAAAAGCCAATATACTTCCCATTAAGAATTTGCATACGCCGTAAAGAAATTTTTTCACCAATAGATGCAACTTTTTCAATTAAAAATTCATCAACAGTTCTATCATTTATAGTAGAACTTAAAATTTCATTTAGAGTAGTTTTCCCAATCGCGTTATCTAAAATATGATTGATCATGTCTTGAAATTCTTTATTTCTTGCAACAAAGTCAGTTTCACAATTAGCTTCTATTAATATAGCTGAATCACTTGAAAGTTTAATACCTATAAGGCCTTCAGCGGCTATTCTACCTGATTTTTTTTGTGCTTTTGCTAAACCCTTTTGCCTCAACCAATCAGAAGCACTTTCAAAATCACCATTAGATTCTGTTAAAGCTTTTTTGGCATCCATCATGCCAACACCAGTTATATCTCTTAACTCTTTGACCATCTTAGCGGTAATTGCCATATTTAAACTCCTAATGACTTTCCGTTTTATAAATATCTAATATCACAAATAGTAAGAATAATATCCCTACTTTAAAATAGAAAAAATTAATAAATTTAATTAAAATTATTACGTACTTTATTTAGAATCCTTTTTATCTTTTGCTGTTTCTTTTTCTTCAGATTCATCTTTACTTTTAATATTTGCAGATTTTAAAACTTTAGAAGGTTTGACAGCTTTTTCTTTATTTTTTGTGTCAGAAACCTTTACTTTATTGTCAACAGAAGAATCTCCATGCGATAGTTTATCATTTTTTAACTTAGAAACTTTTTCTACTTTTATATTATTTTCATTATTTACAGATGCATTTTCAACATCATTTTGCATAATATTATTATTATTATTTATATCATTTATCTCTGATACTGTTGAACCAGCTATATCTTCTTTATCTTTGTTTTTATCTTCAGTATGAGAATTTTTAGCATTTAAATTTGTTGACAATTCTTCTTTTGGAGGCTCTATGGACTCTCCCATATCAACTCCTGCAGTGGCCAATTGATTAGTCATACCTTCAAGTGCAGCCTTGGCAATTAGATCACAATATAAAGTAATTGATCTTGCAGCATCATCATTTCCAGGTATAGGAAAATCAATTGCAGAAGGGTCAGAATTTGTATCTATTACAGCAATAACTGGTATTCCTAATTTTTTTGCTTCTTGAATTGCTAAAGCTTCTTTATTTGTATCAATGACAAACAATAAATCTGGAGTGCCACCCATCTCTCTAATTCCACCTAGAGATGAATTAAGCTTTATTTGCTCTCTTTCTAAGTTAAGTCTTTCTTTCTTTGTTAAACCAGTTGCACCATCTGATAATTGCTCATCTAGTTTTTTTAGTCTAGAAATAGAATTAGAAACTGTTTTCCAGTTTGTTAAAGTTCCCCCCAACCATCTATGATTCATATAATACTGAGCGCTTCTTTCAGCAGCTTCAGAAATAGGCTTTTGTGCTTGTCTTTTTGTACCAACAAAAAGTACGGAACCTCCTTTAGAAACTGTATCTTGCACATAATTTAAGGCAACATCTAATAATTGAAAAGTTTGCGTCAAATCAATTATATGGATACCATTTCTAATACCGTATATGTATTGTTGCATTAATGGATTCCAACGGTGTGTTTGATGTCCGAAATGAACACCAGATTCTAACAAATCTTTTAAAGTGTATTGAGGCAACGCCATTATGTTTCCTTTCCGGTTTAAAACCTTGATAAGACGTAATTTAGCAACCGGTTTGATTTATATAATCTTCGTCTTATCTGTGAATTTTTTTTGTCGGCTTATACTAATTTTAATAAAATTTCAAGCATGTTTTAACAAATAAAAAACTAAAAAAATAAAATAAAAATGATATAATGATTTTTAATTATAAAATATTGTCTGCAAAAATATGAAAATTAAAAAAAATCAAAACCTATTTCAAAGACTTCGTTCAAATTTTTTAACAGGTCTAGTTTTAATCACTCCAATTATATTAACAATTTATTTATTGTGGGGTGTTATTAATTTCATTGACGATAAAGTTATTCCGTGGTTTCCCAATAAATACAATCCTTCTACTTATCTTGGAAAAGATATTCCTGGTCTTGGAGTCATGACATTCTTAATATTTACCACAATAGTAGGAATGGTAACAAAGGGCTTTTTTGGAAGGCAACTTATTAAATTTTGGGAAAGTTTAGTTGATAGGACACCAGTATTTAGATCAATATACAATGCTCTTAAACAAATTGCAGAAACAGTTTTCACAAAATCAGACCAAACTTTTAAAAGTGCCTGCTTAGTTGAATATCCTAGAAGAGGGATATGGGTAGTTGCTTTTGTTTCTACAATTACTAGAGGTGAAATAAAAGAAAAAATTAATAAAGATGAGATATTAACTGTATTTGTGCCAACTACACCAAATCCAACGTCTGGATTTTTGTTATTTATCCCTAAAAAAGATGTTATTATGCTAAAAATGTCAGTTGAAAATGCAGCAAAACTAGTTATATCAGCTGGTTTAGTTGTTCCTGAATATAATGAAAAAATAAAATAAAAAATAAGATTAATTCGAATCATTAGATTATAATTAAATTACATTTTTTTGTTAAAGCCTCATTTTTGTAAAAATAAAAGTTTACTAAATAAAGTATACTAATAATTTATAGGCATAGATGTTGTGTTTTAAAAAAATTTTACAGTATCTATAGTTTTTAATAAATTATTTTCTTTACGCCGAAGATGAAGTTAGATAAAATAATTTTACTGCTCGATAGGTTTCTTGCCTGTATGAAACCTGCCTCAATAACTAGCGCCCTCTCATGAGGGCGTTTTTTTTATTGTATTAAAATTCTTCACTAACATCTTTATGAAATCTAACTTTTTATTATTATTTTCAAAAGACTTAGTTATAACTATTTTATCTTCTTTTACTTTTATAAACGTACTATTTTTTTGTATAAATTCCATAAGTTTGTTTGGATTAGAAAATTTGTTCTCATGAAACCCAACTAAAATTCTATTTTGACCAACTTTTAACAAATTTATACCTGCTGAAACACAAAGGTTTTTTATTGACGATACTTTGATAAGTATATCTACTTCATTAGGAAATGAACCAAATCTATCAATTATTCTTTCTGAAAATTCATTTAATTCTGCATCTGTTTTTAAAAGAGCTAATTCTCTATATAAACTTAATCTACTTGCAAGATCTTTAACATAATTTTCTGGGATAAGCATTGGAACATTTAGATCAATTTGTGGAATAAAGTCATTAATATCCTGAGTAATTTCCATCTGCTTATCTTTGATGTTATCAATCTCTTTTTTCAACATACTTTGGTATAATTCATAACCCACTTCTCTAATTTCTCCCGATTGTTCTTCTCCAAGTAAATTTCCAGCACCACGAATATCAAGATCTTGGCTAGCCAATGAAAAACCTTGTCCTAAAGAATTAATATTTGCTAGAATCTTTAATCTCTTTTCTCCTTGCTTAGTCATCTTATTTTTCTGTTCATAGGTCAAATAACAGTACGCTCTAATTTTTGAACGCCCAACTCTTCCTCTAATCTGATATAACTGAGACAACCCAAACATATTTGCACGGTGAACAATTAATGTATTTGCATTTGGGAAATCTAAACCACTTTCAACTATGGAAGTTGAGAGAAGTAAGTCTGTTTTATTTGAAATAAAATCAGCTATCACATTATCTAAATTAGAACCAGATAATTGTCCATGTGCAATTGTAAAATTTATTTCAGGAACTTCATTTTTCAAAAAATCAGAAATAAAAGCCATATCTGAAACTCTTGGAACAACAAAAAAGCTTTGTCCTCCTCTACTTTTTTCTCTTAATAAAGCTTCCCGAATAATAACCCCATCAAATTCCGTTACAAAAGTTCTAACCAATAATCGATCAATAGGAGGTGTATTAATAATGGAAAGATCTCTTACCCCTGTTAAAGCCAATTGAAGTGTTCTTGGAATAGGCGTTGCTGTCAAAGTTAAAACGTGAACGTTAGCTTTAATTTTCTTTATTGTTTCTTTATGAGAAACTCCAAAGTGTTGTTCTTCATCTACAATAAGTAATCCTAGGTTTTTGAATTGTATTTCTGAAGATAACAATGCATGAGTACCTACAATTATGTCTATTTTTCCATTCTTAAGCTGACAAACAATTTCTTTTCGCATATTAAAATTTTCAAAACGTGTAAGTTTTTCTATAAAAATTGGAAATTCTTTAAAACGATTTTTAAAAGTCTCATAGTGCTGTCTAGCTAACAAAGTAGTTGGCGCTAATATTGCTACTTGATATCCATCATTTGAAACTATCATTGAAGCCCTAAGAGCAATCTCAGTTTTACCAAAACCTACGTCTCCACAAATAAGACGGTCCATAGGTGTTCCTGAAGAAAGATCTTTTAATATTTCTGAAATTACTAAATTTTGGTCTTCTGTTTCTTCAAATTGAAAACCTGAACAAAATTTGTTCCATGAAAATATTTCTTTTTTATGAATAGTACCTTTATTTAAATATCTCTTGGCAGCAACAGCAATAAGTGCGTGGGCCATTTCTTTTATTCTATTTTTTGCCTTTGATCTTTTGTTTTGCCAAGCTAGAGATCCCAATTTATCCAATTCACCAAATTCTTGTCCATACTTGGAAAGAACATTTAGATTTTCAATTGGTAAAAATAATTTATCTCCTCCAGCATATTCAATAATTAAACAATCATGGGGTATCTTATCAGCAAAAATAGATTTAAAACCAGTATATTTTCCTATTCCATGATCAACATGGACTACCAAATCACCAACATTAATTTCTGAACAATTTTGTAACGGATTTTTAATTTTTTTATTATATTTTCTTTGTCGATATAATCTACTACCTAATATGTCTTGCTCAGAAATAACTACTAAACCTGCTACTGTAAAACCCTGTTCTATTGGCAGTATCCCTAAACATAAATTTCTTTTTTCTGGAAAAAATTCAAAATGATTTTTGTTAGTATTGTAATTGCAAGACTGAAATTTCCCAATATCATTTAATCCATAATCATTAAAAAGTTTTTCTAATCGTTCTAAAGAACCTTTAGAATAGGTTGCAACTGCAACGATATTATCTTCATTTAACAGTTTTTTTATATAGCCAACTACATTTGCAAATAAATCCACACCATCAGTTTGTCTTTCAATAGTAAAGTTTTTAGATACATTGCCTTTATAGTCTAGACATCTTTCTATATTTAATTGCTGAAACTCAAAAAAATTTATTGAAGCGAGATTAGATGTAATTTTTTTCCATTCAACAAAATCAAGATATATTAATTTACTATCTACAGGGTTGTATACGGAATTAAATTTAGTAACTTTTTTTTCACTATTTTTTCTTTTTTTAAAGTAGCTATTTATACTATCAAATCTAATTTCAAATGAATCTTGAAAATGATCTGGAATAATCAATATTGGATCTACTAAATAATCAAAAATAGTATCCATACTGTCATAAAAAAAAGAAATCCAATGCTCATAACCAGAAAAAACTTGACCAGAAATAATAGAATTATAAAGGTGATCAAAATTTTCAGGTATTCCAAAATTTTTTAAATAATTTTTTTTAAAATGGGCAATATTTAATTCATCTAAACATACTTCTCTTACTGCAAAAATAGTTATTGGATCAAAAATTTCCTTAATACTTTTTTGGTCTTCAATAGAAAAATACCTAGCTTTCTCTAAATAATCCCCAAAAAAATCTAGCCTTATCGGATTTTTATAAGAAGATGGAAATATATCTATAATTCCACCTCTTATTGAAAAATCACCAAGCTCCAAAACTTTTCCAGTTTCTATATATCCCGAATAAACAAGAAAATCCTTAAATTTTTTAATATCTACTGGTTTGCCAATATATAATCGAAAAATTAATTTCTCCACGTGAGTTTTTGGAATAACTCTTTGTGTTATAGCATTTACTGTTGCTACTATTACTTTTTTAGAACAGTTACGCTGACATAATTTTGATAAAAATGTCAATCTCTCAGACTGAATTTTAAGTCTTGGTCCTGATCTATCGTAAGGAAGACAATCCCAAGCTGGAAAATTCATAACCTCAATTTTTGAATTAAAAAACAATAAGGAATTCTTTATAATTTCAGCATCTTTATCATCTTTAGCAAGGTAAATAATATTTTTTTGATTAATTTCAAATATTTTATTAATTACATACCCTTCAAACCCAAATGGAATGCCACAAACATTAATTTTTTTTAATTTTTTTATATTGAGATTATTATTGTTTATCATTTTTTATCTTGAGTTTAAATATAATCATATAGAGGTAGTACTTGAAATATAATTTTAATACTTTAGCATCTAAACTTTGAAGTATTTTCTGTTAAAGGAATAATAAATATGTTTAATTACTCAGCTGATTTTCCATTTCACCGTGGAAGAAGGTTAAGAAAAAACTCTTGGATTAGGGATCTTGTTACAGAAAATTATGTATCAGTCAATGATTTGATCTGGCCAATATTTGTTGTTGAAGGAGAAAATAAAATTGAACCAATTAGTGAATTACCTGGGATAAATAGGTATTCAATTGATAATTTATTAAAAATAGCCAGTAGTGCTTTTGAATTAGGTATAAAATGCGTTGCTTTATTTCCTTATACGCCTTCAAAACTTAAATCTGAAAAATGTGAAGAAGCTTATAATCCTGATAATTTAGTAAATAAAGCTACTAGACTTTTGAAAAAAGAATTGCCAGACCTCGGTGTCATGTTAGACGTTGCTTTAGATCCATATAATTCTTTAGGACATGATGGCTTAGTAAAAAAAAATAAAATTTTAAATGATGAAACTCTTGAAGTTTTGATCAAACAATCTTTAGTTCAAGCTGAATCTGGTGCCGATATTTTAGGTCCGTCAGATATGATGGATGGTAGAGTAAAATTAATTCGTGAAAATTTAGAAAAAAATAACTTTAAAGATACAATTATACTCAGTTATTCAGCCAAATTTTCATCTGGTTTTTATGGTCCATTTAGGGCTGCAATAGGTTCTTCAGGTAATTTAAAAGGTGATAAAAAATCTTATCAACTTAATTATTTAAATTATAAAGAAGCTTTAAAAGATGTGGCTCTAGACTTAAAAGAAGGAGCAGACATGGTTATGGTTAAACCAGGTATGCCTTATCTTGATTTATGCAGACAAATATGCGATACGTTTAATGTACCTACTTTCGCATATCAAGTTTCAGGTGAATATGCTATGTTATCAAATGGTATTAAAAACGGTACATTTGATAAAAATCAAATATTAATTGAAACTATTTCATGTTTTAAAAGGGCTGGTTGCAATGGAGTATTGACATATTTTGCATACGAAATTGCCAAATTTTTGAAGACTGAAAACTAAAAGTTATTTAAATTTATAATTGATAACATACTCTAAAATAGTAATATATTTATCTACAACATTTGAGGATTAAAGAAATGAAAATTGGAAGAAGAAAATTATTAGTTTTTAGCAGTTCTCTTTTTTTAGCAAGCACCACCATAGGATGTTCTGTAAATAATTCAAATAATGCTGGAAATAAAATTATTTCGAATGCTGATGAAGCTTTAGAAGACCTATTCTCTATAGCACCAGAATCCTATTCTATATATGAAAAATCTGCTGGAACTTTAATTATGCCAAAAATTACAAAAGCTGGTTTTATCTTTGGTGGATCTTATGGTGAAGGAGTTTTAAAAATAGGAGGAGCACCAGTAGACTTCTACTCTGTTGCCACAGCTTCATACGGATATCAAATAGGGGCTTTACAATATAGCCATGTAATTTTCTTCATGACAGAAGATGCTCTAAAAACATTCCGAGTTACCGATGGTTGGGAAATAGGGGCTGACGCTGAAGTTTTCTTTAGAAAGACAGGGGCTTCACTTGGAATTACTAATAATACTTTAACAAAACCAATATATGCAATAGTTTTTGGGCAAAAAGGCATTATTGCAGGAGCATCACTAGAAGGAGCAAAATATTCAAGGCTAATTAGGTAATCATTTTTATATTAAAGCCTTTTTATCAAACTAGAGGTATCAAACCTGCCTCCATCCATGTCCTGAATGTCACAATAGAACTGATTTATGAGTGCGGTTATTGGTAATTTTGCTTTATTACTATTCGCTTCATCAAGACAAATATTCAAATCTTTTCTCATCCAATCAACTGCAAATCCAAAATTAAATTCATCATTTAACATAGTTTCGCCCCTATTTTCCATCTGCCAACTACCAGCAGCACCCTTAGAAATTACATCAAGAACTTTTTTTCCATCCAAGTTTGCTTTTTTTGAAAAATTTAAACCCTCTGCAAGACCTTGTACCAAACCTGCAATGCAAATTTGATTTACCATTTTTGTTAACTGACCAGATCCAATCGGTCCCATAAGTGATGAAAATTTTGAGTAACATGAAATTATTGCCTCTATTTTATAATAAGTCTCTTCATCTCCACCACACATAATTGTTAATTGACCATTCTCTGCTCCAATTTGCCCTCCAGAAACCGGTGCATCCATAAATTTAATCTTTGAATTATTAGCGATAACAGCAATTTCTTTTGAAACTTTAGCTGAACATGTAGTATGATCAACCAATATAGAACCTTTTTTCATAGAATTTATAACACCTTCTTTACCCAAAAGAACTGATCTTAAATCATTATCATTACCAACACAGCAAAAAACAAAATCAGCTTCTTTAACGGTATTAGTGATAGAAAGTTCCATTTTACCATTATAGCTACCTATCCATTTTTTTGATCTTTCAGTAGTTCTATTATATACAATTATATCGTAATGTTTTGACAAATGGCCTGCCATGGGATACCCCATTACACCTAAACCAATAAAAGCAACCTTTGACATATTTATCTCCTAATTTTAAAAGATTTTATAAATTTAATTATTTTAAGATTCTGGTCAAGTAACTCTTCAAAATGTCAAAAATCATTAAACCTATAAAAATTTTTGTAATCTTACTATTTACTGCCCTTTTATTAGTTATTATACTCATTACTTTTTTAACATTCAAATCCTTACCTGACTATAATAGAATTGTAGAAAATTCTCTAGTAAAACAAGATGTTAAAATATTTCGAAATAAATATGCAATTCCTAATATTGTTGGTAAAACAAATGAAGATACCTTTTTTGCGTTAGGATATGTACATGCGCAAGACAGACTTTGGCAAATGATTTTATTAAGAAAGACTGCCAAGGGTAAGTTATCAGAAATTTTCGGTGATAAATACTTAGAATCGGACAAACTTATTAGAACTTTAGATATTTATAATAATTCAAAAAATAGTGTGAAGTTTTTATCTAAGAAGACATTAAATCTATTAGAATCCTATTCAAATGGAATTAATAAAAGATTATTAGATATCAAAAACCAAGGTTTAGGTAGAGGTTCACCTATTCTTTTTTTATTTCCACCACAAATTTCACCATGGGCACCAGCTGATAGCTTAGCAATCTTGAAGCTTTATGATTTGTTAAATAATGAAAGTGCAAAAAATGAAGTTATAAGATTGAATTTACTAAATTTTGGACTACCCTTAAAAAGAATAAAAGACCTATACCCAAGTATTCCTAATATTCCAAAGTTAAGCTTATCTTATGATAAGGAACTATTTTCAGAAATTAAAGTAAATGAAAGTCAGAACAAGTTTTTTTATGATAGCTTAAATTTTACCAAAAATATTTTTAGTAAAAAATTAAATATCAGCAATGCTTCAAATATTTGGGCTGCTCTAGGATCTCGTACTGCATCAGGAAATACCTTAGTAGGTTATAATATGCATACAAATTTTCAGATTCCTTTAATATGGATGCTTACTAGACTAGAACTTGAAACAGGTCCTGTTGTAGGAGCTACAATACCAGGCATACCAGCTATAATTACAGGAAGATCTAAATATTTTTCTTGGGGTATATCAAGTTCAAAATTAGATAACCAAGATTTAATAATCGAAATTTTGAATAAAAAAAATAAAGATGAATATAAAAGTAAAAATGGTTTTAAGAAATTTAAAAAAAGAAATGTTTTAATCAAAGTTAAAGGAAAACCTGGTATAACTTATGAAATATTATCTTCTGAAAATGGTCCGATTATTTCAGAAAATGCTTATGGAATTAAATCAATTATATCAGATAAAATAGCAATTGCTCTTAAATGGACGGGACTTGACGATAAAGATAGATCGTTAGAAACATTTGTCAATATTATGTTATCAACTAATATTCCTGATGCAAAAAAATCTCTTAAGCATCTCGTAGTACCAGCTTTTAACATATTATTAGCAAATAAAGATACGGCTGAAATTATTAGTGCAGGAAAAATTCCTGCAAGAAATAAAATCAACCCTTTAAATTATGGTATAATACCATCTTTAGGAGATTCAAATAAAAAACACTGGCTTGGTCATTTAAATTATAATCATAATGCAAATATTAAAATTTTAAAAGATGGAGTAATCTTTAATACAAATAACAAATTGTTAGATAAAGAGTTCCCAAGTCATCATAGCTATGATTGGGGAGACAACCAAAGGTCATTTAGAATGCAAAATCTATTTGAAAAAAGAAGATATCATACTTTGGAAAGTTTTAAAGAAATTCAAATTGATAACATATCTCCTAGTGCGAGAATTTTATTACCATTATTGGCAAAGAATCTATGGTATAATCAAATTTTGGATGTTAACAACCAACTTTTAAATCTAAGAAAAAAATCAATTGATTTACTTGCTGAATGGAATGGAGAGATGTCTATGTATTTACCTCAACCATTAATTTTTTATAGTTGGGCTACTCAATTTCAAAAGTTAGTCCTACAAGACGAAATTGGTAAAAATATCGACTGGTTTAAATCAATCAATTCGAATTTTTTGGAAAAAGTTTTAAGAAATGTAGACGGTGCTTCTGAATGGTGTGATATTAAACAAACAGAAAGGGTAGAGACTTGTGAAGATATATCACTTAATGCATTGGATAATGCATTAGTTGTAATTGCTAATAAATATGGAAATGATGCTGAGAAATGGTTATGGGGTAATTTTCATAAAGCGTATTTTTCAGATAATGTAATTGGTAGATATCCTTTAATCTCTTATTTGACAAATTTAGTTTTTGAAGTTCCAGGGGGTGATAATACTTTATCAATGAACAGACCAATTAATACTTTTAATTTCCAGTTTAACGTAAATTATGGTAGTACATTAAGAGTTATAATAGATTTCTCAGATGAGAATAATTCTTTTTTTGCCATACCAACTGGACAAAGTGGACATTTTTTATCAAAAAACTACGATGATTTTATTGAACATTGGCAAAGAAATGAATATGTCGAGATACCACTTTTCCAGGATGATATTACTAAAGAAAAAAATTATTTAATGCTAATAACCAATTCAACTTACTAAACTAGATGTAAAATTAAGTGAATCTATTAATTGATCTATGTCATCTTCATTATTGTATAATGCTAAAGATGCTCTACAGGTAGCTGACAAGCCAAGATGGTCCATTAGTGGTTGCGCACAGTGATGACCTGCTCTAACTGCGACACCATTTTGATCAACAATAGTGGCGATATCATGCGGGTGTAATTTATTTCCTTTCATTGTAAAAGAGAAAATACCACCTTTATCAATAGAGATTCCCTGAAAATTTAAAAAATCTAAATTATACAAACGATCTTTTGCATATTTAATTAACCTATTTTCATATTCTACAATATTTTCTTGGCCAATGGATAAAACAAAATCTATAGCCGCACCCAAACCTATTATTGGTATTATAGCAGGTGTTCCAGCTTCGAATTTATGAGGTGCTTTATTATAAGTTATATTTTCTTTACCAACAAAATTAATCATTGAACCACCACCTAAAAACGGTTCCATTTCGTCAAATCTATTTTGATTGATGTATATTGCACCTGATGCAGAGGGACCATATAATTTGTGACCTGTAAAAACAAAAAAGTCACAACACAATTCAGAAACATTGATTGGCATATGTACTATTGATTGTGATCCATCAATAAGTGTGACAATTTGCTTATTTCTAGCTATTCTACAAATTTTTTTCACATCAACCACACTACCTAACACATTTGACATATGAGTAATAGTGATTAACTTAGTATCTGATCCTATGGAATTTATAACATCATCTGCATTTATTGAGCCGTCTTCTCTTGGCTCTATCCACTTTAATTTAACACCGATTTTTTCTCTAAGGAAGTGCCATGGAACTATATTTGAGTGATGCTCAGCAATCGATAATAATATTTCATCATCTTTTTTTAAGTTATTGCGAGCCCAAGAGTACGCAACTAAATTGATTCCTTCTGTTGATCCTGATGTAAAAACAATTTCTTTATCATCTTTAGCTCCTAAAAAATTTTTTATCTTATCTCTAACAGACTCAAATTTATCAGTTGCTAAATTTGATAAAAAATGTAGACCTCGATGTACATTAGCATATTCAGATTGATAACCTTTACTTATTGTATCTATTACAACTTTAGGTTTTTGTGCAGAGGCACCATTATCAAGATAACAAAGAGGCTTTCCTCTTATTTTTTTTTTCAATATAGGAAATTCTTTCCTAACTGAGTTTATATCAAGCATTCGAACTAACTCTTTCTAAAAAAATAATGTCATTAGAATTTAATACCTGTAAAATTAATGCCATTATGATAATTAATATAATTAGTCCGAAAACGAATACAAGAAATGTGGATTTGAAGCCATGCGCTCTAGCAGCGCACTCAGATAACACCCATATAATCCAAATATTAGCTAGCATAATCAAATAACCAGAGACATTTATATTTAGATAAATGGAAACAAAAAGTAAAAAATTGATAAATATAAGAATAAAGTGTATCCAAACAACAGATTTTAATAAGTTTATAAAAGATCCTTTTCCACCAAATAATCTGCCCGTATAAGTAATTACAGTTGTAATTAATAGTATTTTAAATACTTCTAAAAAGACTAATAGTAAGGGTTTACTTAAGACATTTTCATAATAAAAAAAGAATAAATTTTCTTCCTCTACATTATTTGAATATAATAAATAATTCGAAATATAAGAAAATATTGCATTAACTAGTGCAATAAAAATTGTAGCTTCAACAAGAACCGACAGTCTGATTTCAAAAGTTACTATTCTTTGGAACGCCACTTTTGGTGAAAAAATACTATCTGATATTAACTTAAAAGAAATCATTTAACTACATGTTTAGTAATGTAAAAAATAAGTATAAAGTAATTAAAAGTAAAAATAGATACAGGTTCGAAGAAAATTTATGGGCCCAGCAAAAAATTGACGAAAAAATCCAAGCATAACAAAAAATAGAGAAGAAATTTAAAAACAAGTTTAACCAAAAATTTAAAAAAACTGCTTCTAAAATTGATATCAATAATAATATAGGGCTATATACAATAGTAGACCAAAAAAAAGCTAATCTAGTTTCAGAATATCTAGCGTTAGTTCTGAAAGGCAAACAACAAATATGAAGAATGAAAGAGATAATATATAGAAAAATTGGAACAAAAAAAATAGAAGAAAATAAATCTATACCTATCTCATCATTGAGATTAATTTCATCGAAATATTGAGGATTTTGTGAAACTCTAGATGGTAGTCTTTGCAAAAAAAGAATAATGGAAATAAAGAAAGAGTAAGCCAGTAATCTACTCTCATTTGTGTTATTATATAGTTGTCTATCAAAAGAAACTCTTAATCCTTTATAGGCTAGCAATATATCAGCAATAAATCCTTTAAATACAAATTGTAAATAAAAATTTTTAAAAGATATTTTGTTCAAAATGGACATAGTATTACTAGGCCAGTTTTATTGAAATTTGCTTTTGAATATGATTTATTACTTTTTCATCATTAATTTCATTTAATATTTCAGCAAAAAAAGCTTGTATAAGTTGTTTTTGAGCCTCTAACAATGGTATTCCTCTTGATTGAAGGTAAAACAAATGATCATCATTTAAAGTTCCAGATATAGATCCATGCGAACATACTACATCATCAGCGTATATTTCTAACTCTGGTTTCACGAGAAATTGACAATTGTCCGTAAGAATTAGACCATTACTCATTTGATAACCGTCAGTTTTTTGAGCTACAGAAGAGACATAAATTTTTCCTTGAAATATAGCTTTTGCTCCACCACTTAAAGCATTTTTTATTATTTGTCGGCTTTTAGAAGATTCCTCCTGATGCGAAATAAAAACAGTATTATCACAAATTGAAGTAGCTTTCTGTCCAAAACCAAGGCTAGCAACTGTTGCATTACACTCAGGACCTTCTAAATGTAAATTTACTTCATTTCTGACTGGATTCTCACTAAAAGAGAAATTTATAGCTTTAATATTTGAATTTTTTTGACAGTTTCCAAATAAATGATAAATGAAAGTATCAGTAATATCTTGATTAATAATTTTAATATGTTCAATTTTTGAATTTTTATCATTAAAAAATTCTGAAACAATATTATATTTTGAGTCACCATAAAAATGCTCGATAATTGTAATATCTACATCTTCTTCAAAATCAAACAAATTTCTAATTGTAGATTTTTTTTGTTCGTTTCCTTCATAAATAATATGGAATTTTTTTCTCATTCCTTTTTTAAATTTTATAAAAACCCCTTCTCTAGAATCTAATCCATTAAATAGAGCTAATGGTCTTTTATAAGGCTTTTCTGCATTTGTTTGAGCTAAACCAAATTTTTTGCTACTCCAATGATTTTCGTTAGTCACTGCATCTTTATAACTACTTACCTCTATGTTTTTTTCATCTTTATTTAATTCAGTTAAAGAACTGATATCAAGCATTCCATCTTTAAATTTAATGAAAAAGTCAGTCATCCCATCATAATTAAACGAGAAATTTTCAATTTGTTTTTCTGAAGGTAACTTTTTATTAATATAATTATCATACCAAATCGAAGGAGAAGCAAATCTCCAATATTCACTTTTCCGATCAAGTAAATCTACTTTTTTAAATGATTCTTCATATTTTTTTATGAACGAATCAATCCAATAACTATTTTTATTATCAAAACACATATTTTTTACCTAGAAATCATTTAGACAAATCATATCATGTCAATAAATGAGTATATCCATGTTCTTCAACTTCAATTGCTAATTCTGGTCCAGCAGTTTTTATTATTTTACCTTTAGCCATAATATGAACAAAATCAGGTTTAATATAGTTTAGGAGTCTCTGATAATGTGTTATAATCAAAAAAGACCGATTATCAGACCTTAATGAATTAACTCCATTAGATACTTGTTTCATTGCATCAACATCTAAACCACTATCTGTTTCATCTAATACACAAAACCTAGGCTCTAATAGTGCCATTTGTAGTATTTCATTTCGTTTTTTTTCTCCTCCTGAAAATCCAACATTAAGTGGTCTTTTTAACATTTCCATGTCTATATTTAAATTATTTGCTTTTTCCTTTAAAACTTTTAAAAACTCCGCTGGATTTAATTCACTGTTACCATTATATTTTCTTTGTGAATTCAGTGCTGTTCTCATAAAAGATAGATTACCAACACCAGGTATCTCAATGGGATATTGGAAAGCTAGGAAAATTCCTTTTGCAGCTCTTTCATCTGCTTCAAGTTCTAATATACTTTCATCATCGAGTTTAATATCACCATTTATAACTTGATACCCATCTTTTCCTGAAAGAGTATAAGATAAAGTGGATTTTCCAGACCCATTAGGTCCCATAATAGCGTGAACTTCGCCAGGATTTATTTTTAAATTAATCCCATCAATTATTTTCTTATCAACTTCAGAAATATTCACATGTAAATTTTGTATTTCAAACATTCTATCCAACTGACCCTTCTAGACTTATGGCAACTAATTTTTGTGCTTCAAGTGCAAACTCCATTGGTAAAGCCTGTAGTACATCCTTACAAAAACCATTGATAATAAGCGCAACAGCATCTTCTTCATTAATTCCACGCTGCAAACAATAAAAAAGTTGATCATCATCAATTTTTGAAGTGGTAGCCTCATGCTCTGTCCTAGAAGAATTATTTTTATTTTCTATATAAGGTACAGTATGAGCACCACATTTATTACCAATTAACAAACTATCACATTGTGTAAAATTTCTGCTATTTGATGCCTTTGGATGTATATTAACCAGACCTCTGTAAGTATTTTGTGCTTTACCAGCTGAAATACCCTTTGATACTATTCTACTTCTAGTACCTTTTCCTAAATGAATCATCTTTGTCCCAGTATCTGCTTGTTGATAATTATTTGCTATTGCAACAGAGTAAAATTCTCCCTGACTATTTTCACCTCTTAGAATACAGGAAGGATATTTCCAAGTTACTGCAGATCCAGTTTCAATCTGTGTCCACATTACTTTTGAATTTTTACCTCTACAATCAGCTCTTTTAGTAACAAAATTGTAAATTCCACCTTTACCATTCTCATCCCCTGGATACCAGTTTTGTACAGTTGAGTATTTAATATTTGCATCATCTAGTACAACCAGTTCTACAACGGCAGCATGTAATTGATTTGTATCCCTCATTGGAGCCGTACAACCTTCTAAATAACTGACATAAGACCCCTTATCAGCAATAATAAGTGTTCGCTCGAATTGCCCAGTATTCTCAGCATTAATTCTAAAATAAGTACTCAATTCCATTGGACACCTAACACCTTCAGGGATATAAACAAAAGATCCATCAGAAAAAACTGCAGAATTTAAAGTTGCAAAATAATTATCAGTTCTTGGTACAACAGTACCAATATATTTCTTTACTAGATCAGGATGTGATCTTATAGCTTCAGAAATTGAACAAAATATTATCCCTAATTTTTCTAGTTCTTCTTTAAAAGTTGTCCCAACTGAAACACTATCAAATACAGCATCTACAGCTACTTTTGGAGAATTGTTTTCTTTTCTATCTTCTCCGTCTTTGGAACCAACTACCCCAGCTAAAAATTCCTGTTCTTTTAAAGGAATACCTAATTTTGCGTAAGTTTCTAATAATGCAGGCTCGACTTCAGAGAGAGATTTAGGTCTTTTTTTCAGTGATTTTGGCTTAGCATAATAGTATTGTTCATTATAATCTATATTTTTATACCTTAACATTGGCCAGTTGGGTTCACTCATTTTTATCCATCTTCTGTATGCTTCTAACCTCCAGTTAAGCATCCAAATTGGTTCTGAATTTTTTTCTGAAATTAATTTAACAATTTCCTCTGAAAGTCCCTTAGGTGCATAGTCCATATCAATATCAGTGGAAAAACCATACTTATATTTTTCACCTAGTAATTTTACTGATTCAACTGTATCTTGATCGATACCTTCTTTTGCTTCTAATTTGATTTCTGACATTATTTTTTCCGATACTATTTTACTATTATCTATTATGTTTTTTTTTGAAAACTAGACCATACTGAAACAAATTTTTCTAACTCAGTTCTAGTTGTTGTTCCTCCAATAGAAACCCTTATTCCACAATTACTCTCAGTTTCTGAATAACCCATTCCTGTTAAAGAACTTTGTTTGTTTTTTTTTCCACTTGAACATGCCATTCCAGAAGAAATGGCAAAACCTTCAAGGTCCATCGAAGCAACCTGATAATCACTCTTCCAACCTGGTGTAATAAAAAAACTTGTATTTGGCAATCTTTCAGTATTTTGTCCAACAACTTTGGTATTTTGACTTTCATTTAATATCATTTCTTCTAAATAATCTCGATTTAATTTAATTTCATCCCATTTACCAGAATTAATTTCTAATAACTTATCCTCTATAGATGCTGCAAAACCTTCTATATTCATCAAGTTTTCTGTTCCTGATCTTTTCCCAAATTCTTGCCCACCACCTTTAATAAAAGAATTTAAAATATTAATATCTTTGACAATTATAGCACCTATACCCTTAGGTCCACTAATCTTATGGGATGATATTGCTGCAAATTCAAAATCAAATCCAGAAAAATCAATAAAGGTTTTTCCAAATGCTTGAACTGCATCAGTAAAATAAATTCCTTGAGGTATTTCCTGAATAATTCCAGTTTCTGAGTTAGCAACCTGAAGAGTTGAATTTATTGGATCATATATATCAACTTTTCCTTTTTCGGATACACTTAGATTTTCATTTGACCACACTTTTACACAGTCATGTTCAATTGATGCACATTTTAGTTTTTTTGAATGTAAAACCATCGCAGCTGATTCAGTCGCTCCAGAGGTAAATATAATACTAAAACGTGATTTTAATCCTAATATTTCAGCTATTTTATCACGTGCCTTTTCTATTGTAATTCTAGCTTTCCTACCCTCAAAATGAAGAGAAGAAGGATTTGCAAAATTTGCTAAAGAGTTTTTCATCGCTTTAAATGCACTTTGAGATATTGGGCTAGATGCGTTCCAATCTAAATATATTCGTTTTGCCATCTTAATTATCAGCAATTGTAACAAAATTTGGCACAGCAGGACATGGATTTAATTGATCGGCAGCAATATCAGATAATCTCATTTGATGCAAAAAAACGTACATATTTGCTGATAATTGTTCCCACAACTTATTAGATAAAACTTCTTCCTTAGTTTTAGATTGTTTTAAAAGATTTTTTTTTTCTGAACCAAGATCTAAGTCTTGATCAACAGCTTTTAAAATTTCAGTTATTCTTAATAAATCTGGTGATTTAGCTATAGCATACCCCCCAAAGGATCCTCTATATGATTTAACAATACCTGCTTTTCTCAACTTTAAAAATAATTGTTCTAAGTAAGGTAAGGATATATTTTGCCTTTCTGAAATTTCAGATAAGCTAATATTTTTTTTAGTATTTCTTGAAGATAAATCTACCAAAGCAATCAACGCATATCTACCTTGTGTATTCAACTTCATACTAAAAATTACCTAAATAGTTGACTAAAACAATATAAACACTTAACTCATAATAGATATTTAATAGAGTATAATTTAGAACCATTCTAGATTACTTAAAGAACATGGTCAATAAGCAAGAAATAAATATGGAGAAAATATGCCTGAAGTAATATTTCAAGGTCCTGATGGTCGTTTAGAAGGTAGGTTTCATCCACAAAGAAATCTTGATTCACCAATTGCAATAATTTTGCACCCACATCCTGAATATAGTGGTACAATGAATAATAAAGTAGTTTATAACCTTCATTACTTGTTTTATGATATGGGGTTTTCATGTCTAAGGTTTAATTTTAGGGGAGTAGGTAAAAGTGAGGGCACTTATGACCAAGGCGTTGGTGAATTAGCAGATGCCACATCAGCTTTAGATTTTTTGCAATCAAATGTTCCCAATGCAAGAGCATGTTGGGTTGTTGGGTTTTCTTTTGGTGCTTGGATAGGTATGCAGATTTTAATGAGAAGACCAGAAGTAACCGGTTTCATAGCTGTATCTCCCCCTGCTAATACCTATGATTTCTCATTCTTAGCACCTTGCCCTTCATCTGGGTTAATTATAAATGGTGAAAATGATAGAGTTGTCCCAAGTATAAAAGTAAGTGAACTAGTAGATAAATTACAACATCAAAAAGGAATTACCATTTCTCACGAAATAATTAAGAAAGCTAATCATTTTTTTGATCCAGGTATGGAAGAAATGTTAAATTTAACAAAAACTTACGTTCAAAGAAGATTATTAGAGAATACTCGCTAATTGCATGCAACCACAAAACATTAAATCGCATTTCCTATCTACTTTATTTTCACGTGGGTTCATCCATGACTGTACAGATTTAGAGGGACTAGATAGAGCACTAAAAGATAATAAAAGATTAACAGCTTATGTTGGCTATGATGCGACAGCTGAATCTCTTCATGTAGGTCACCTAGTTAATATAATGATGCTGAGATGGTTTCAAAAATTTGGTGGAATTCCAATTACTTTAATAGGAGGTGGAACGACAAGAGTAGGTGATCCATCATTTAGATCAGAAGAAAGACCTTTATTGGATTTAGATGAAATAAAAAAGAACATTTTATCATTGAAAACAATCTTTAAAAACTACTTAAATTATGACAATGAAAATAATAAAGCAATAATGTTAGATAATTCTGAATGGTTGCCCAAACTCAATTATCTCGATTTTTTAAGAGATTATGGAAAATTTTTCTCTATAAATAGAATGCTTTCATTTGAATCAGTTAAAGTAAGATTAGAAAGAGAGCAATCTTTAAGTTTTTTAGAATTTAATTATATGCTATTACAGTCCTATGATTTTTTTATACTTAATAAAAAATACAATTGTACGATTCAATTTGGAGGATCTGATCAATGGGGAAATATAGTATCAGGAATTGAATTAATCCGAAAATTAAAAAATAAGAAATCTTTTGGTCTTACTACCCCTCTGATTACAACATCAGACGGTAAAAAAATGGGAAAATCTCAAGGTAAAGCTGTATGGCTAAAATCAGAATTACTTTCTCCATATGAATTTTGGCAATTTTGGCGGAATACCTCAGACTCCGATGTTGAAAAATTTTTACTTTTATATACTGAAATCCCCTCTGCTGATTGTAAAAAATATGGAAGTTTGAAAGGTTCTAAAATTAATGATGCAAAAATTTTATTAGCAAATAAAGTTACAGAGTTATGCCATGGAAAAGAAGCTTCTGAACTAGCAAGTAAAACAGCAACTAATGTATTTAGATATGGTGAAGCAGATGAGAATTTACCTACAAAATTAATCTCAAAAAAAGATTTAGAACCTGATATTGGAATTGTTCAACTCTATATAATATCAGGACTTGTAAAAAGTGGGAAAGAGGCGAAGAGATTAATTAAAGAAAATGGAGCGAGATTAAACGATGAAATTGTTAAATCTCCTGATTTAAGACTTAACCCAAAGAATTTTAATAATTTTGTTAAGCTTTCTTTGGGTAAAAAAAATCATTTACTTGTTAAGATTAAATAAATTTAATTACTTTTTTAAAAACTACTTATTTTTAATTAGTACTTCTCTCATGTAATCTGGGTTTTTTTCTATCATTCCATTCTTATCAGGATCACCTTTTTTTATTTTATCTACTACATCCATACCTGAGATTACTTTGCCAAAAACCGTATAATTACCATTTAGAAAGTGACCATCAGCTAACATAATAAAAAATTGACTATTTGCTGAGTTAGGGTTTTGTGCTCTAGCCATCCCTACGATACCTCTATCAAAAGGAATATCACTAAACTCAGATTTAAGATCATCTAAATCAGATCCACCTCTTCCTACCATCTCAGGAGAAACCCCTAAAAATATATTTCCAAATTTTACATCACCAGTTTGTGCCATAAAACCTTCAATAACCCTATGAAAGACAACCCCATCATATTTTTTATTATTAACTAGATGTATAATCTGTTTAACATGATTAGGTGAAATATTTTCCATTAGTTCTATTTCAATTGTTCCTTCAATCCCTCCAGATACTTCTATTAGCATAAGTGTCTTTGCGGTAAGAAAAGAGTAACATGAAAAAAATAAAATTAAAGAAATTAAGTATTTCAAAATTATTCTCCTTTATTCAAATTAAAATTTAATATGAGCAGAAATTATTTCGTCGGGATCATCTACAGAACCATTTAAATTCGCATCACCTTTTTTAATTTTATGTACATTTTTCATTCCTCTAGTAACTTTTCCAAAAACTGTATAATTGTTATTAAGAAAATGGCCCTCATCAAGCATTATAAAAAATTGACTATTTGCAGAATTAAGATCTTGGGACCTAGCCATACCCAAAACTCCTGCATCAAATGGGATATCACTGAATTCCTGATTTAAGTTTAATTTACTAGACCCACCCATCCCACAATGATCTTTTGAAAATTTTTTTAATTTATTACCATACTGTACATCTCCAGTTTGAGCCATAAAACCGTCGATTACACGATGAAATACTACATTATCGTAGGATTTCTCTTCCACTAACTCAATAATCCTTTTCACATGATTAGGAGCTATTTCTTGAAATAGTCTACAAACTACTTTTCCGTATTTTAAGTTTAAGTGTAAAGTTGGACCTTTAGGCAGTTTTTTTGTCATTTTTAACCTATTATTTTTTTTTTGATTTAATATTAATTAACCTTTTATATACCGAATTTGGTACAAATTTCTTTGTATTACCACCCAATCTTGCAATTTCTTTAACAAGTTTTGATGCTATCGGTTGATAAGAATTATCAGCCATTAAAAAAACAGTTTCTATTTCATTTGAAAGTACCCTATTCATTCCAACCATTTGAAATTCATATTCAAAATCTGAAACAGCTCGTAAACCTCTAATAATAATATTAGCATTAACATCTTTTGCACATTCAATTAGTAAGTTTTCAAAAGGATGAGTAATAATTTGGATTTTGAATTCGTTTTCTATTAATTCAATTTCCTCATTAATCATATTTACTCTTTCTTGCAAACTGAACATTGGTGATTTAGAATTATTTACTGCAACACCAATTACTAATTTATCCACAAGATATGATGCTCTTCTAATGATATCTACGTGCCCCAATGTAAGTGGGTCAAATGTTCCAGGGTATAATCCAATTCTCATTTAAAATCTCATATAAAATTAAATATCAATATCAGCCGATTGGAAAATTATCAAATAAAATTGTTTTCAGATAAGAACCAGTGTAACTTTCTTTAATATTAGAAACTTCTTCGGGTGTTCCCACAGCTAAAATTTGACCTCCTAAATCACCACCCTCAGGACCAATATCAATTATATGGTCAGCAGTTTTAATAACATCTAGATTATGTTCTATCACAATTACAGTATTCCCCTGATCAACTAGCATATGTAATACTTTTAGTAAATTATTTACATCTTCAAAATGTAACCCTGTTGTAGGCTCATCTAAGATGTATAATGTTTTACCAGTAGATCTTCTAGAAAGTTCCTTTGACAATTTTACTCTTTGAGCCTCACCACCCGATAAAGTCGTCGCTTGTTGACCAACTTTTATGTATCCCAAACCGACCTGAATAAGTGTTTTCATCTTATCTTTAATGGAAGGAACTGCTGAAAAAAAATCAAAAGCTTCATCTACAGTTAAATTTAACACATCAGAAATATTTTTTCCTTTAAATTTAATTTCTAAAGTTTCTCTATTGTACCTTTTCCCTTTACAACTCTCACAAGTTACATAAACATCTGGCAAGAAGTGCATTTCAATCTTTATCAAACCATCGCCTTTGCATGCTTCACATCTTCCACCTTTTACATTGAAAGAAAATCTACCAGGAGAATAGCCTCTAGCCCTAGATTCTGGCAAACCTGCAAACCATTCTCTAATTGGCGAAAATGCACCTGTGTAAGTAGCTGGATTAGATCTTGGAGTTCTTCCAATTGGTGATTGATCAATATCAATTACCTTATCTAAATACTCTATACCATTGATTTTATTATGTTTTGCTGGATTATTTCTTGCTGAATTAAGTATAGAGCTTACCGATTTAAACATGGTTTCAATTACTAGAGTAGATTTCCCCCCCCCCGAAACACCTGTTACACAAGTAAAGGTTCCTAAAGGAAAAGAAGTAGTTATGTTTTTTAAATTGTTCCCTGAAGCTTCTACAACTTCGAGTAATAATCCATTCCCTTTTCTTCTATCTTTAGGAATATCTATTTTTTTTTCACCTGATAAATATTTTCCAGTAATTGACAATTTTGATTTGCTAATATCATTATAATCACCTTCAGCTATGACTAAACCTCCATTCACACCAGCGCCTGGACCTATATCAACTATATGATCGGCTTCCAACATAGCTTCATAATCATGTTCAACTACTATTATGGTATTACCTTGATCTCTTAAATTTTTTAATGTTTTCAAGAGTTTCTCGTTATCCCTTTGATGTAAACCAATTGATGGTTCATCTAACACATATAATACACCTGTTAATCCAGAACCTATTTGGCTAGCTAGTCTAATTCTTTGACTCTCACCACCTGAGAGTGTCCCTGATTTTCTGTTAAGAGTTAAATAATCTAAACCAACATTTTTTAAAAATTGTAATCTTTCTTTAATTTCTTTTATTATTGACTCTGCAATTTTATTTTGTTGATCACTTAATTTTTTATTAATATTTTGGAAACTTAAGTTCAAATCTTTTATTGAAAATTCAACCATTTCACCAATATGAAGTCCATCAATTTTAACCGCTAATGCTTCAGAATTTAACCGATATCCGTTACAGGATGCACATTCCCTTTCATTTTTGTATCGTTCAAATTCATCCCTAATCCAACTACTAGTATTTTCACGACTACGTCTTTCTAAATTAGGAATGATCCCCTCAAAAGGTCTGTTAAGTTCATAAATCCTTCCATTGTCATCATATCTAAATTTAATTTTTTTTCCTTTCGAACCATAAAAAAACAAATTTTTAATTTCTTGATCTAATTCCACCCAAGGAGTATTTAAGGAAAAATTATATGCCTTTGATAATGATATTAAAGTTTGTTTTAAGTAAGGGGAAAAATTTTTTGACCAAGGTAGCAAAGCACCCTTTGATAAACTCAAAGAAGTATTGGGGACAATAAGACATTCATCAAAGAAACTCTCAATGCCTAACCCATCGCACTGTTTACAAGCTCCAGTGGGTGCATTAAATGAAAACAACCTAGGTTCTACTTCAGCAATTGTGAAACCGGAAACGGGGCATGAAAAATTCTCCGAAAAAACGATCCTCTTATTTTTTTCTTTTTCAATGTTTGATAAAATTTCTACATAGGCAATACCATCTGATAAATCTAATGCGGTTCTCATACTATCAGATAACCTTGTCTCTATGCCTTTCTTTATAATCAAACGATCTACAACAACCTCAATATTATGTCGAATTTTTTTATCTAATGAAGGCAAATCGTCTAATTCATATGCTATTTCATCAATCTTTACTCTTTGAAATCCTTTTTTTTGCAATTCATTTAATTCTTTTTTATATTCACCTTTTCTATCGCGAACGATAGGAGCCAAAATAAATATTTTTTCATTTTCATTAAGTTTCATAATTTGATCTACCATATCAGAGGGCTGTTGTGCTTTAATTGGAAGCCCTGTGGTAGGACTATAAGGCACACCTACTCTTGCATATAGCAATCGAAGATAATCATAAATTTCTGTAACTGTTCCAACCGTTGATCGTGGATTTTTACTTGTGGTTTTCTGCTCAATGGCTATTGCAGGTGATAATCCTGTTATTTGATCAACATCAGGTTTATGCATTGTGTCTAAAAATTGCCGTGCATAAGCACTTAAACTTTCTACATATCGTCTCTGACCTTCAGCATAGATTGTATCAAAAGCAAGGCTAGATTTACCTGACCCAGACAATCCAGTAATTATTATGAATTGGTTTCTTGGCAAGGAAATATTGATTGATTTAAGATTATGCTCTCTAGCACCTCTAATAATAATGTTTGGTTGATCAATCATGGCAAGAGCCTTTTATTTAAAAAATTTATCAGGAATTCATTATAGTAGTTACATATTCATAAATAAAAAATATTAAACATGTAATTTTAAAATTTAAGGTTTAATTATTACAAAAAAAAAACTATTCTTTTTTTACTTTTTATTTGGAGGATTAAATGGCAGGAAGTGTAAACAAAGTTATAATAATGGGAAATTTAGGAAAAGACCCGGAAATACGAAACTTTCCTAATGGAGGAAAAGTATGCAATTTTTCTGTTGCAACTTCAGAAACTTGGAGAGATAGAAATTCTGGAGAAAAGCAAGAAAGAACACAATGGCATAATATCTCAATTTTATCAGAACCTTTAGTAAATATAGCAGAGCGATTTCTAAAAAAAGGTTCCAAGGTTTATCTTGAAGGACAACTTGAAACCAGAAAGTGGCAAGACAATTCTGGCGCAGATAGGTACAGCACTGAGATTGTGCTTAGACCATACAAAGGTGAGATAACTCTTATAGATAATAAGGCAGATAATAATTTCATTAATGAAACTAGTACCGAAACAAAAATAAACCAAACCACCGAAACAAATACAAATTTAACTGCTGAAGATTTTGATGACGAAATACCTTTTTAATTAATACTAGATTATTTTTTTATTAAGATTTTACTATCATATTGCTATATATTGAATTAAAATGAATTAATGACCTTTTTAAATATATCAACTCAAGCAGTGCCAAACTTTAAACAAAAAATTTCTTATGGAAGATAATTCTAATACAAAAGAAGATCAAAATTCTTTAGGTAGTATAAAAATTCAAGAAGAAATGCGTAATTCCTACCTGGATTACGCAATGAGTGTAATAGTTAGTCGTGCAATCCCAGACCTTAGAGATGGACTTAAGCCTGTACATAGAAGAATTCTTTATGCAATGCATGAAACTGGTAATACCCCTGATAAGCCCTACAGGAAGTCGGCTAGACCGGTAGGTGATGTAATGGGAAAATACCATCCACATGGAGATAGTGCTATATATGATGCTTTAGTCAGAATGGCACAGTCTTTTTCAATGGGGGAAGTACTAATAGATGGTCAGGGAAACTTTGGGTCTATAGATGGGGATTCAGCCGCTGCAATGCGTTATACGGAAGTAAAGTTATCAAACATAACAGAAAATATACTTTCAGATATTGATAAAGATACAGTAGATTTTCAAGATAATTATGATGGTAAAGATCTTGAACCAAATGTTTTACCAGCTCAGTTTCCAAATTTATTTTTAAATGGAGCTGGTGGTATTGCTGTTGGAATGGCTACAAATATTCCACCCCATAATTTGAAAGAGCTAATTGAAGCAACAAAAAAATTAATTTTTGATCCTAAGTGCACACTTGAAGATTTAATAGAAATTGTACCTGGACCAGATTTTCCAACAGGTGGGATAATACTTGGTTTTGGAGGAGCTAGAAAAGCCTATGCCGAGGGGAAAGGTTCAGTATTAATTAGAGCTAAAACTTCAATTGAAACAATAAGGCAGGATAGATCAGCTATAGTAGTTTCTGAGATTCCATATCAAGTTAATAAATCAAACCTAATAGAAAAGATTGCAGATTTAGCAAAAAATAAAAAAATTGAAGGAATTTCCCACATACAGGACGAGTCTGATCGTTTTGGTATTCGAATAGTTATAGAGCTAAAAAGAGATGCTACTGCTGATGTGGTTCTCAATCAATTGTATAGATTCACACCTCTCCAAACTAGTTTTGGATGTAATTTACTTGCTTTGAATAAAGGTAGGCCTGAACAACTAAACCTCAAAATGTATTTAGAAGAGTTTATAGAATTTCGGGTTGAAATTGTTACAAAAAGAACTGAATTTGATCTTAAAAAAAATAGAGATAGAAGTCACCTTTTATGCGGTTTGGCCGTGGCTGTTACAAATATTGACAAAGTTGTTAGCCTGATAAGAAATTCTAAGGACGGATCTGAAGCAAAAAACAAATTAATGGAAACAAAGTGGCCATCTAAACAAATAGCTGCTTATTTAGAATTAATTGATGATCCGTCTCATAAAATTAACGATGATGGAACTTATAATCTTACAGAGAACCAAGCTAGAGCAATTTTAGATTTAAGATTACAAAGATTAACAGCATTAGGAATTAAAGAAATTACTGAAGAACTAATTCAACTCTCAGAGAATATTAAATTATATTTAGAAATTCTTAGCTCCAGAAAAAAAATACTTGATATAGTAACCGAAGAACTTTCTTTTATTTCAGAAAAATACGGTAGGGAAAGAAGGTCAGAAATCATTGAGTTTGAGGGAGATACAGAAGATGAAGATTTAATAGAAAAGGATGATATGGTTGTTAGTGTAACAGCTGGAGGGTATATCAAAAGAACATCACTATCAGAATACAGAGCTCAAAATCGTGGAGGTAAAGGATTACAGGGAATGAATCCTAAAGATCAAGATGTAGTTACAAATTTATTTGTAGCTAATACTCATACTCCACTTCTATTCTTTTCAACAGATGGAATAGTTTATAAAATAAAAACTTGGCGTCTACCAATAGGAGGTAGAAACGCAAGAGGAAAAGCAATTATTAACATTCTTCCCATAAATTCTGGCAAATCAGTAGCGGCTATTATGCCAGTAGACGCTCCTGAAGAAACTTGGGATAATTTGCAAATCTTTTTTGCAACATCAACTGGTAGTGTCCGTCGTAACGCACTTTCTGATTTCACAAAAGTACAATCAAATGGAAAAATTGCAATGAAACTTCCGGAGAATACAAATCTTATTGGAGTAAGAATATGTTCAGACAATGATGATGTATTATTGAATTCCTCAAAAGGAAAAGCAATAAGATTTGCTGTGTCTGATGTTAGAGTTTTTAAAGGAAGAGATTCAACTGGAGTCAGAGGAATAAAACTTGCCAAAAATGATTTTGTAGTTTCTATGGCTATAATTAGACATGTAAATGTAAGTTCAGAAGAACGATATGCTTACTTCAAAATGCGTAGAGCAATAACTGGTGAAGAAAGTTTAGAAGAAACTAATTTAGATAATAATGAAGAAATGATTAGTATTTCAAAAGATAGGTATGCAGAATTGTCTGCTGCAGAAGAATGGATACTTACTTTAACATCGTCAGGATATGGGAAAAGGTCATCAGCTCTCGAATTTAGAGTCTCTGGAAGAGGAGGACAAGGTATAACTGCTGCAAACCTATTAAGAAGAGAAGACACAATAGTTGCAGCATTCCCAGTTGATGATGATGATCAAATTATGTTAATGACCTCTACAGGCAAGGCAATAAGATGCCCTGTGGCTGGCATATCAAGACAATCAAGAACAGCTTCAGGAGTGAAAGTATTTACAACTGCAAATGAAGAAAAAGTTGTTTCTGTAGCGTGGATTGCTGAAAATACTGATGAAAATGATCAGACTACCTAAAAAAAGATGAACAACTTTAAATTTTTTAAATGACTTCAAATAAAATAAACGTTATTGGAGCTGGTCTAGCTGGTTGTGAAGTTGCATGGCAACTATCTCAAAAGGGTTATTTGGTAGATTTGTATGAAATGCGACCAGAAAAAATGACGGCTGCTCACAAAACTAATAAATTTGCTGAATTAGTTTGCTCTAATTCTTTTAGATCAGATGATAACGAAAAAAATGCTGTTGGACAGCTTAAGTGGGAACTAAGAAAGGCAAATAGTTTTATACTAGAAAACGCAGATTTGCACTCAGTACCAGCAGGAGGAGCATTGGCAATAGATCGTGAAAAATTTTCCTCAGAGATAACTGAAAAAATTTCTTCGAACCCCTTAATTAATGTAATAAATGAGGAAGTTTTGGATTTGTCAAAATTCAAAGAACCAACAGTGATTTCGACCGGTCCATTAACTTCTAACCGATTAAGCGATCAAATAATAGAAATCACCAAGTCGAATAAACTGGCCTTTTTTGATGCAATAGCTCCAATCGTTTATCTAGAGAGTGTTAATATGAATAAAGCTTGGTTCCAATCACGATATGACAAGGGTAATGAAGAAAGTGATAAAAAAGCATATTTAAATTGCCCTCTTAACGAAATTCAATATAAAGAATTTATAGATGATATTATTAAAGCCTCTAAAATTGATTTTAAAGATTGGGAAAAAAATACTCCTTATTTTCAATCATGTTTACCTATAGAAATAATGGCAGAAAGTGGAATAGAAACTCTTAGATTTGGACCAATGAAACCGGTTGGTTTGAAAAACCCTCATGATAATAATAATAGGCCATATGCAGTGGTACAACTTAGGCCAGACAACAAAGAGAAAACACTTTATAACATGGTAGGATTTCAAACTAAAATGAAATATGGTTCACAAATTGATGTATTCAGAAAAATACCCGGTTTAGAAAATGTACAATTTGCTAGACTAGGTGGTATTCACCGTAATACTTTTATTAATACACCAAAATTACTATCAGATGAATTAAGTTTAAAAAATCAATCTAATATTTATTTTGCAGGACAAATTACAGGAGTTGAAGGTTATGTTGAAAGTACTGCTATTGGTCTTTTAGTTGCTTTTTTTATTGATAAAAAAATATCAAAAAAACAATATATTCCACCTCCCCCTACAACTGCTATTGGAAGTCTTTACCATCATTTACTATTTAAAAATGAATTTGTAGATTTTCAACCTATGAATGTTAATTTTGGTTTATTTAAAGAGTTACCTAAAAATAATGCACGTAAGTTAAAAAAAGAAATGAAAAAAGTTGCTTTAACAACAAAAGCAAAAAAAGATTGGTGTATATGGATGTCATCAATTAATTAATATAAGTAATTTTGTATTTTTGTTATAATGTTCGTTACTAGATTCGCACCTTCACCAACTGGTCTCTTGCATTTGGGTCATGCCTATTCAGCATTATTATCTTATGAAATGGCCGTTAAAAGAAAAGGCTTATTTAAATTAAGGATAGAAAATATTGACTTTACAAGATGTAAAAAAGTTTATGAAGATAGAATTTATGAGGATCTATATTGGTTAGGAATAAAATGGGAAAAAGATGTAATAATACAGTCCGATCGAATTCAACTATATGAAAGTTATTTGAAACTTCTAAATGATGAAGGTTTTATTTATGGATGTAGATGTTCTAGATCTGATATAAAGAATGCTTTATCTGCATTAAGCTTACCTGAAAATACTTTAAATACGTTTATTTATCCTGGAACATGTAAAGAAAAAAATTTAAATATTTGGGAAAATAATGTGAGAATTGATATTGATAAAATTAAAAATTACTTTGGAAACATAGTTCTATCATTTAAAGAAATCGGTTTTGGACCAAATGGAGAAACTGGATTACAAAGTTTTAACGTTAATTGGTTGAAAAAAAAATTTGGTGATTTTGTTATAGCGAGAAAAGATATAAGAACATCATATCACCTAGCAGTAACAATTGATGATTTAACCCAAAATGTTTCTGTTGTTTCAAGAGGTAACGATCTTTTTTATTTTACTCCAATACATGTATTACTACAAAAAATATTTAATTTTAAAACTCCCGATTTTTTTCACCACAGATTAATTACCAATAATAATGGTGAAAAACTATCTAAAACAAAAAATGCTGAAAGTCTCAATAAGCTCATAAAAAAGGGTAAAAGCTTAGATGAAATTAAATTTATGTTAGATATGTAAATTTATTTACTTAAGATGTTTTTTACTAGTAAGTTATAAATTTGATTATCAACGATTGAGTAACAAATTTTTTAATTTTTATTTTCGTATTTTATAATTTTAACTATATGACAACTTGTCAGATTTTATTTTAGCTATTAAAGATATATTCTCTAATTACTTAAATATAATCTTTTACCTCAAATAATTTTTTTTTTATGAAACTTTATTCCGAGAAAATTCTTAAGCTTGCAACAGAAATTCCTAATATAGGAAGATTAGAAAAAGCCGAAAAAGAAATAAGCCTAAGATCTCCTATTTGTGGATCAAAAGTTACAATTTATATTAATTTTAAAAATGGTTTTATAAGTGACTATAAGCAAGAAATTAAAGCGTGCGCCCTTGGCCAAGCTTCAGCTGCAATATTTGGATTAAATGCAATTGGACAAAACTATAGTTCAGTATTTAATTTATATTCCTGTGTAAAAAATATGCTTGAAAACGATGGTGATGCACCAACCAAACCATTTGAAAAATATGAACTATTAAGACCAGCACATGAATTTAAAAATAGACATGACTCTATATTATTGGTTCTTGATGCTGCTAAAAATGCATTTGTTCAAAATTAAATTAATAACTAAAAATTCAAAAAAATTATGAATATCAAATAGTTAATAATAAAAATGAAGATACTATAAGCTGACCCTGATAATATAAGTTTAAGATATTTGAAATAATGAAAAGACATAACTGAGCTTACTTTGTTCTTGTTTTGTTCTAATATTAAGTTTTAACATAAAAAAAAAATTACACAAGTAATTTATCCAGATTCCAACAATTTAAGTGAGTTATCTTTGTTCATTAGATGTAAAAGAACTCTTAAGTTCTTACCATGCTCTCCTTTGAGATACTTATTATTTTTAATTATTTCATTTGCGTCTTGATTAGCATAGCTTAATAATTCTTTATCAAAATCTAAATTTGCTATTCTAAATTTTGGAATGCCTGATTGTTGTTGACCGATAGGATTACCACCACCACGCATTTTTAAGTCTTCTTCAGCAATATCAAATCCATTATCAAATTTTCTGAGAACTTCTAATCTTTCTTTACCAAGTCTGCCAATATTTTTTGAATAAATTAAAATACAATTAGATTGTTTTTTTCCTCTACCTACTCGTCCTCTCAATTGATGCAATTGTGCTAATCCAAATCTTTCTGCCCCCTCAATAACTATTATAGTTGCGTTTGGTACATCTATACCTACTTCAATAACAGTCGTAGCTAAAAGAATTTGAATATTTCCATTCTTAAATGATGTCATTATTTTATTTTTTTGTTCTTCACTCATTTTACCATGCAAAATATCAATTTTTATTCCTGGCAACATTTTATTTAGTGAAGAAAATCTTTGTTCAATTGCTACTAGCTCTGACTTATCTCCTTCTTCAATCAAGGGACATACCCAATAAGATTGAGTTCCTTTCTTACAAATCTCTAATATCCTAGAAATAAGTATCTCTATTTTTTTTTCTGATATGATGGATGTATCTACTTTTTGTCTATTCATTGGTTTATCAAGTATTCTTGAAATATCCATATCACCATAATTCGCAAGTTCTAATGTTCTTGGTATAGGGGTAGCTGTCATCACCAATATATCCAGATTTTCACCTTTTTGTATTAAGTCATGACGCTGTTGAACACCAAATTTGTGTTGTTCATCAATTATAACTAATTCAAGGTTTTCAAAAATAACACCTTTTTGAAAAAGTGAGTGTGTACCAATTATGATATCAGCCTGTCCCAATTTTATGGCTTCTAGAACCTGTTTTTTTTCATTAGTTTTCATTTTACCGGTTAATAAAACCGAATTTACTTCAATATCTTTCGTATATTCCTGAAAATTATTATAATGTTGTTTAGCTAAAATATCTGTAGGAACCATCAATACTGCTTGTCCACTGTTTTCAGCTACAAATAACATTGAAAAAAAAGCAACTAATGTTTTGCCCGAACCTACATCGCCTTGAATAAGTCTATACATCCTTTCATCTCTCGATAAGTCAGACTGAATTTCTGCAATACATTTTTCCTGTGAATTTGTTAGAGAAAAAGGTAGTCTTTTTTTCATCAAAGTAGAAAATTTATAACCAATTTTTTTTCTTTTTTTTGTATTTTTTTTTGAGAAACTTCTAGCTATAACTAAACTCAGTTGATGACTTAAAAGTTCATCATAGGCTAATCTTAATCTATAATTAGAATTTAATGATATATCTTCATTGGTTTTTGGTTTATGAATTTTTTTCAAACTATTCTTAAAGTCTGTCCAATTCATTTCTTTTAATCTTTTTTTGTTAATCCACTCACAATTGCTTATTTCTTCAGAAATCAACTGTAGTATTTGATTAACAGAGTTTAGGAATACTTTTTGTGATATGCCCTTTGTAAGAGAATAAATGGGTTCAATAACTGGAATTTTATCTATATCAAAAATCTTTTCAATGTAATCAGGATGAATTATTTGAAATTGATTTTTATATTTTTCTAACTTTCCTGAAATTATTCGCTCTTGTTCGATTGGAAAGTTTTTTTTTATCCAATCATTTTTTGCATTAAAAAAAATTAAATTAATTTTTTTTAATCCATCTGTTACTTCAATATTTAGTGGTCCCTTAAAATATTTGAAATTATGCTTAATAATTTTTATTTTTATAATTACTACTTTGTTTACATTTAAATCACTAACTGTGTTTGCAAATACTCTTGTCTTTAAATTTGTAGGAAAAGAATATAAAAAATCTAAAGGTTTAGAAATTCCAATTTTTTTTAAATTTAAAACTGTTTTTGAGCCAATCCCTTTTAAGTTTTCTAGTGATCCAAATAATGGGAATAAAAACTGAGGTCTAATCATTTTTTAAAACTACCAAATAAGAAATTTTATTTAAAAATATCATTTCTTGATTAAATCTAACCATTCATTTTCTGTGATTACTTTTATATCCTTCTCTTTGGCCTTTTTCAATTTTGACCCAGCTGAATCACCTGAAATTAATAAATCAGTATTTGATGATATTGTAGAAGATACCTTTGCACCCATTTTTTCAGCAATGGATTTTGCCTCTGATCTAGACATTGTCTCTAATGTTCCAGTAAATACAATACTCATATTTGAGATTGAAGATTGAATATTTTTTAGTTGGAATTTTTCTATTTCTATAAATTTTGGAAGTTCATGAATAATTTTAAGAGATTCATTATTAGAGAAAAATAACCTAAGTTCGTTCACACTTTTTAAACCAATACCATCTATATTCAGTAACTCTTCCAAAGCTAAATTGTTTTTTAAAGATAAATTTTCCATTTTCTTACAAAAAACTTCCCATTCTTCGTAGTATTTAGCAAGTATTGAAGAAACTACTTCGCCAACATAACGAATGCCAAGTGAAAAAATAAATTTATCAAGGGTAATTTTTTTACTTTTTTCAATCGCTATAAAAAGTTTATCAGCAGATTTTTCACCCCAATTATCTAAACTTTTAATAGATAAATCTGAGGTATGTCCATGTTTTTTTTTAAGAAAGAAAATATCAACAGGTGATTGAATCCAGCCTAAATCGTATAATTGTGAAATTTGTTTTTCTGCAAATCCATCAATAGAAAAGGCCTTTTTAGAAACAAAATGTTTAATTCTTTCTATTACCTGAGACTTACAAGATAATCCAGCATAACACCTAATCGAAGATTCATTTTCTTTTCTAACAATACTACCACAGTCAGGGCAAAATTTAGGGAAAATATATGGAGTTGAATCTTTTCCCCTTTCAGAAAGACTAACGGATTTTATTTTAGGAATTACATCTCCAGCTCTATATATACTTACTAAATCACCTACTCTAATATCTACACCTTCTCTTATTTTATTTCCACTGCTATCAAATCCTTTTATGAAGTCTTCATTATGTAAAGTAGCACTAGAAACCATTACTCCACCAATTTCTACCGGATCTAATTTAGCTACTGGAGATAACGTTCCTGTTCTACCAACCTGAATTTCTATAGATAGTATTTTGGTAAAACTCTCTTCAGGTTTAAATTTATGAGCGATTGCCCATCTTGGTGAAGTTGATCTAGCACCTAATCTTTTTTGCAAACTAAAATCATTGACCTTATAAACCAAACCATCTACGTCATAATCTAGCTTTTCTCTTTTTTGGTTGAAATCTTCGTAAACCGCCATTAACTCCCTCAAATTATTACAGAAATAAAATTCCTCATTTGTTTTAAATCCATATTTTTGTAGTAAAACAATTAAATCCTTTTGATTATCAACTAGATTATGAGAAATTTCACCTAGCGAATAAGCAAAAAACCTAAGTGGCCTACTCGCGGTAATCTCACTATTTAACTGACGTAATGAGCCTGCAGCAGCATTTCTTGGGTTAGCGAAAACTTTTTGGTTCTGCATTTTCTGAGATTGGTTTAATTTTATAAAGTCACTTTTCAGTATATATACCTCACCTCTTACTTCTAATATATCTGGTGCATTGGAAATATGATGAGGAATTTCTGAAATAGTTTTCGCATTATGTGTTACATCTTCACCTATTTTACCATCACCACGTGTAGAAGCTAAAATTAGTTTACCTTTATTGTATCTTAATGAAAGCGAGAGACCATCAATTTTTGGTTCAACAGCATATTGTATATCAGAACATAAATCTTTTCCTAAAAAACGTTTAATTGATTCATCAAAATTTTCTACATCAGAACTACTAAAAGCATTAGCCAAAGAAAGTAATGGGCTTGAATGTTCTACTTTATTAAATGAAGATATAACAGTAGATCCAATTCCTAAAGTTTTGTCATTTTCAGGGATCATTGAAGGGAATTTTTTTATTAACTTTTTATACCTCTCTACTAAACTATCATACTCATTATCTGATAAATAAGGATTATCATTTTGAAAATAGTCTTGCTTAGCCTTATTTATTTCAGTTTGTAAGATAATAATTTTATCTCTGATTTCTTTTTCTTTTAAATTTTTCAAGATTTTTTACTGGAGGTTTAAAATTTTTTGAATAATGTTATATTTTATGCATTGCAAATTGCAATAATTGATTTAATAAATGATAATTTTAATTAATAGTTGGATTATATAAAAATTCTGAACTTTCAATTTAAATTTAATATTTTTAATTTTTGTAAATGAACTCATTAGGAATAAATAAAGATCCAAAAAATACTCGAGTAGTAGTAGCTATGTCTGGTGGAGTTGATAGTTCTGTTGTAGCCGCAAAATTAAAGACTGAAGGTTATGACGTAATTGGAATTACAATGCAATTATATTCAAGTGATGTTTCTAATTCAAAACCTGGCAAATGTTGCGGTGGAATAGATATTAACGATGCAATTAAAGTATCAAGGGACTTTAATTTTCCACACTATGTGTTTGATTATGAGGATGAATTTAAAAAGGGAGTAATTGATGAATTTACAAAATCTTATATCAATGGTCTTACTCCCGTTCCTTGCATACGTTGCAACGAAACAGTAAAATTTTCAAACCTTCTTGATGCAGCAAAAAATTTAAATGCCGATTGTATGGCAACTGGACATTATGTAAGAAGAAAATCTAATATAAATGGTATTGAATTACATACTGCACTTGATAGTAAAAAGGACCAAAGTTATTTTTTATTTGCTACAACACGAGAACAGTTAGAGTTTTTAAGATTTCCACTGGGTGATCTTAACTCTAAAGAAATTACTCGTACATTAGCCAAAGACCTTGGTCTTAGAGTATCAAATAAACCTGACAGCCAAGATATATGTTTTATTGCTAAGGGAAAATACTTTGATTTTATTCAAAATTCATCCAAGGCAATTATAAAAAAAGGACCTATATACGATAAGGAAGGAAATAATTTAGGAACACATAAAGGGATTGCAAATTACACAATAGGACAAAGAAAAGGATTGGGTATTTCCTCTACACAGGCGCTTTATGTAACAAAAATTGATGTTAGGTCAAATTCAATTACAGTTGGTCATAAATGTGATCTGGTGGGAGAAAAATTCAATATCAACAACATTAACTGGTTAGGTAATGAAAATTTTAATGATTGCTCAAAAAACAGTTTTTTAGTAGATGTTAAAGTAAGATCTACAAGACCACCAAAAAGTGCTGAAATATATCCCTTAGATCCAAAAAACGGAGTAGTTGAATTAAAAGATCACGAGGAATCAATTGCACCCGGACAAGCATGTGTATTCTATGAAAAAAATTCTTCTAGAGTTCTAGGTGGTGGATGGATTTCTCCTTAGATAAATAAAGGTTAAGTTAAATGTTATTAATTATATCACCCGCAAAAAAACTTGATTTTTCACCAATAGAAATCAAAAATAAATTATCAAATCCTATTTTTCAAAAAGATGCTTCAACTCTAGCTAGTGTTGCATCAAAGCTTAGCAAATCTGAGTTAGGGCAATTAATGTCAATTTCAGAAAAATTAGCTGATTTGAATTTTAAAAGATTCCAGAATTTTAAAACTAATCCAGAAAAAATTTCCTCTAAAGCTGCAGCTTTTGCTTTCAATGGAGATACTTATATTGGATTAAACATAAGTGAATTTTCAGAATTAGATTTAAATTTTTCTCAAAAACACTTAAGAATATTGTCTGGCTTATATGGACTTCTTCGTCCCCTTGATATAATTCAACCATATCGTCTTGAAATGGGTAGTCATTTAAAGAATAAAAGAGGTAATGATCTATACGACTACTGGAGTAATACAATTTCGGAACAAATCAATTTAGATCTTAAAGGATTTAAAAATCAAAAAATCATAAATTTGGCTTCATTAGAGTATTCAAAAGTTATTAATAAAAAATTCGTTAATGTAGATATGATTAGTCCACATTTTTTAGAAGAAAAAAACGGCAACTTAAAAAATATTAGTTTTTTTTCTAAGAAAGCTAGAGGAAGCATGGCTCGGTTTATAATTAAAAATAAGATAATAGATCATTCTGAAATAAATAATTTTAATTATGATCGATATAGTTTTAATCCTGCTTTATCTTCTGAATTAAAGCCAGTATTTACAAGAAAATCAATTTCTTAAAAAAGAATGGTTATATCATAATGAAACTAGAAGAAACATTAAATAGACTTGATCAAACCCAAAATGAGTCTTTATCAAGACTTTCTGAATTACTAAAATTCAAATCAGTATCGACGAATAGTAAATATAAGCCTGATTGTATAGAAACTGCTAAATGGCTTGTTGCTGAACTAAATGATATTGGTTTTAATTCTTCATTACGAGAAACTACAGGAAATCCAATGGTTGTTGCTCATAGCAATAAATCAAAAGGTAATTTTCTTTTTTACGGACATTATGATGTACAACCTATTGATCCAATAGAGGAATGGAAAAACGATCCATTTAAACCGGATGTAAAAACAATATCTGGAGAAAAAGTAATAGTTGCTAGAGGAGCATCTGATGATAAAGGTCAATTAATGACATTCATTGAAGCTTGCAGAGCGATAAAATATGTAAATAATTCATTACCTATTAATATATCTATTCTTCTAGAAGGAGAAGAAGAAACTTCTTCCCCATCTTTAGTTCCATTTCTTAAAAAAAATATAGATGAATTGAAGTGTAATTATGCATTTGTATGTGATACTGGGATGTGGGATAAAAAAACTCCCTCTATTACATGCTCTTTGCGTGGGATGTTATCAGAAGAAATAAGTATAAAAGGTCCTAATAGAGATTTACATTCTGGAATATATGGAGGCGCAGTTAACAACCCATTAAAGGTAATGAGTAAACTATTAGCGAATTTACATGATGAAAATGGTAAAGTGAATATACCTAATTTTTATAATGGTGTCGAAACCGTTTCAAATGAATTAAAGAACGAATGGGAAAAGCTAACTTTTTCTGAAGAAAAATTTCTTAACAAAATAGGACTGTCTAAATCTAGTGGTGAGAAAGAATATTCTTTACTCCAGAAACTCTGGGGTAGACCAACATGTGAAATTAATGGAATGTGGGGTGGATATATTGAAGAGGGTTTGAAAACAGTTATTCCTTCAAAAGCTTTTGCAAAAATTTCATTTAGACTTGTTGGAGATCAAGATCCTGAAGATATTCGATTAAATTTTAGAAAAAAGCTTAGAAATGAAATACCTGAAGATTTTGAAATAAAATTTAGCGATCATAAGGGTTCTAAAGCAACTCAATTTCCCTTAAATGATCAAGTCATAAATAAAGCTAAAAAGGCGCTTAGTGATGAATGGAATTCTAATACTGTATTTGAAGGTGGTGGGGGCTCTATACCAATAGTACAGCACTTTAAAAATATTTTAGAAATGGATACATTACTCGTAGGATTTGCTCAGGATGACGATAATATTCATTCTCCAAATGAAAAATATAACCTAAATAGCTTTTATAAAGGTGCGCGAAGTTGGGTAAGGATTATTTATGAAATTTCGGAATAGTAAATTATTTATAGATCATTTAATAAGAGCTTAATTCCTTATTTTAAATTGTTCTTAATATATAATTAGAATTATAGATAATACTATTTAAATCTTTTTTGACATTTTTTTACTTTTTTGCAAAAACTCTAATACCACCAAGCTTTCCACCATCTAAATATCTCATTGCAAATTCATAAAAATAAAGCATGTTTTGAACTATAACTTTGTTATGAACCCTTGTATGTCTTTTAATATTATCTTGATAAGATTTATATCGTTCTTTGGTAAAAATACTCCAACTTTTAGTCATATCCTCAATTAAAATGTTTGAAAAACCAGCCTCACTAAGGTCTGTTTTATACTGATGAAAACTAACTAGATAATTTGCAAAAAAATCTTTTGAAAGTTCTAATTTTTCATTTTCACTAAATGGCTTATAGCAAGCAAAATCTTCACCAAAAAAATAACCATTTGGTTTCAACAAATTAATACATTTTTGTAATAATTTTTTTCTATTTGGGATATGATATAATGCTAACCAGCTCACCACAATATTAAAATGATTTTTTGGAAATTCTAAATTTAAAAAGTCTCCACATATATGTTCCACATTGCTATCTAAACAACATCTTTTTGTAAGATAAACAGCTGCATCATTATGATCTTGTTGAAGTTCAACAGCTGTCACTCTAGCACCTGTTTTTTTTGCTAAATATCTAGCTGGTCCACCTAAACCAGAACCAATTTCTAAGACTTTAAAATTATGTTCAATTTTAAATTTTTCTATAGCAAAATCAATTGCTTCTGTTCCATGGTAGTGCAATTGATCAAAAGAAGATAATTCATTTACTGATAATTCACCTTTGGTTTCTTTACCTAGCTCTTTTAATTCATTATATACTCTATCAATAAAATTATATAACTTCATTGATTTTATATTATTATTTAGCATTATAGTTTCTATAAATTGTTGTTCTAATATTTATATTACTTTTGATTTTTATTTTGATAGAATAACAATTATTTTATTTTTTTTAAATATAATTTACTATAGATAGAAAATATGGATATGTTTGAAGAAAATAATGCGCTTTTATTGATAGATATTCAAAATGACTTTTGTCCAGGTGGGGCATTAGCAGTGGATGATGGTGATAAAATCGTTGAAATTTCAAATAAATTACAAGAGAAATTTAAAATCAATATTATTACTCAGGATTGGCATCCACCTTTTCATAAATCATTTGCATCAAATCATTTAAATAAAATACCATTTTCTACTGTTGAAATGTTCTATGGTACTCAAGTTTTGTGGCCAAATCATTGTATACAGGGAAGTATTGGGGCAGAATTCCATCCAAAACTAGTAACAAAAAAGGCAGACTTAATTATTCGCAAAGGTTTTAGACCAGAAATAGATAGTTACTCAGCTTTTTTTGATAATGATCATGAAACACCTACTGGTCTATATGGATATCTACAATCTAGAGGTGTTGACACAATTTATCTTTGTGGACTAGCTTTGGATTTTTGTGTGTATTTTTCAGCAATTGACGGAATCAAATTAGATTTTAAAGTAAATGTAATAAAAGATGCATGCCGTGCAATTGATTTAGAAGGCTCCCTTGACAAATCTCTAAATGATATGAAAAATAAAGGTGTTAACTTAATATGTTCGGGTGATCTATAAGTCTATAGCCCAGTAAAGTTATATAGATTTTGTAACGTTTTTTTATTTTTAAATTCTTTTGCGTATGCAGAAAATGTCTTTGAACCATTTTCAATAATTATAACTTCATCGGCAACTGGCAAAATCGCTTCTATCCTTTGTTCTACTAGTAGTATCGATACTCCCTGTTTTTTTAGTTCAAGAATACTGTTTCTTATTAAAGAAATCATTGATGGTTGTAATCCTTCAGTAGGCTCATCTAAAAGCAATAAAGATGGCTCAATACAAAGAGCTCTAGCTAAAGCAAGCATTTGTTGTTCACCACCTGATAGTGTGCCTGAAATTTGGTTAATCCTCTCCTTAAGTCGAGGAAACATGCTTAGAACTTTGTCTTTAGTATCTTTTCCTTTTTTTCTTGCTAAGAGCCCTATTTCTAAGTTTTCTTCAACCGTTAACTCCGAAAAAAGTCTCCTACCTTGAGGTACATAACCTATTCCTTTCTTAGGAATATAATGTGCTGGAATCCCTGACAACTTTTCATTATTAAACAATATTGATCCTCTAGTTTTATCAACCAAACCCATGATTGATTTAAGTGTAGTTGTTTTACCAGCACCATTTCTGCCAAGAAGACATAAAACTTGTCCTTGATTTAAATTAAATGAAAGTTCCTTAAGAATTTTAATATTTGAGTAATAGGATGTTAAATTATTTACAATAAGCATTAATCACCTAAATATGCCTTTTGAACTACTGGATTACGCTGTATTGATTTTTTGTCACCTTCAGCGATAATTTCACCAAAATGAAGGACTGTTATTTTATCAGCAATAGACATTACAACATCCATATTATGTTCTATCAGTAAAACAGTAACTGTTGCGGAAATTTTTTTTATTAGTTTTTTAAAATTTTCAATCTCTAAATCTGAAAGCCCTTGAGTAGGTTCATCTAAAATTAATAATTTTGGTCTTTGTGCTATACCCATTGCTAATTCAAGAAGCCTTTGATGTCCATAACTTAAGTCACCACTTCTTTGGTTAATTCTATCTATAAGACCAACTTTATTTAATACCTCAGATACAATACTTTTTTTTTCTTCTTGTCTCTTATTTTTTAATGCTAAAGCTACATTTTCAGAAACAGTTAAATTAAAAAAAATAGATGTAATTTGAAATGTATAGCCAATACCCATCGAAATTCTAGTATAAACAGGAAGATGTGAAATATTTACTCCATTAAAAAAAACTTTGCCTTTTGAAGCTTTTATTCTTCCACAAAGCAGTGATACAAAAGTTGTTTTGCCTGCACCATTAGGACCTATTAATGCTCTTATTTCATTATGGTTAATTTTAAAATTTATATCATTTACCGCTTTAATGCCCTGAAAATTCTTAGTTAGATTTTCAGTATATAGTAAAATGTTATTTAAGGAATCCATTTAAAAAACCTATATCTCAATTCACCCAATAAACCACGCCTTGCAAATAACGTTACAATTAGAAGAGATACGCCTACAATTATCATATAAGCGTCAGTAATATCGCTAGCATAATCAATTAAATAAAACATAAAAATTGCACCAACAAGTGGGCCTAAAACTGTTCCAGCTCCACCAATTAGGACCCATAAAAGTGGGAATATTGAATACGAGACTGTTGCAAAACTAGCACCTACATAACCAAATAAAATACCATAGCATGCACCAGCAAAGCCTGAAATTGTTCCAGAAATTATTATAGAAAGTAATTTGTATGATTGAACATTATAACCTAGCATTAGTGCTCTATCACTATTTTCCCTGATAGCTACTAAGACTCTCCCAAAAGAACTTTTTGCTATCCATAGGTTAATAAATATACATAGAGAAAAAATTAAAAGAGCGGAATAATATCTAATTGTAGGATTTGATAAGTCTAAAGAGAAAAAAATTCTACTAGATTGTTGAATGACAAAACCTTCATCACCTCTTGTGATACTACCAAAATATAAAATACTTAAATAAGCAATCTGAGAAAACATCAACGTTACTATCATAAAGGATACGCCTATGGTTCTTAGTGCTAGAAACCCAATTAAAGAAGAAATAAAAGCTGAAATACCAATAGCAAGAATTATTGATTGCCCAATATCATAATCCAAATGATAAACTGAAAGACCTGAGGCATACAGTCCTGCTGAGAAGAAAAGTGCATGCCCCAAACTTAAAAGTCCAGTATAGCCAAATAGTATATTATATCCAACTCCATAAGCTGCTAGCACTAAAATTCTAGCAAAATTTCCTTGATGATAATCAGAAAAAATACCCAATAATTCAAGTAAAAGTAGCACTGACAAAGCACTCAAATGAAGTATTAGGTCTTTTCTCATATTCTTATTGTTCTAAATAATCCATTTGGCCTAATCAATAATACAACTACAACCAATAATGTTGCTAGAATCTTTGCTAAATTTGGTGAAAAAAATACAGAAATTATTCCATCACTAATTCCAATTAACATAGCTGCAACTACTGTACCTTTCAAACTTCCTAAACCACCAATTATAACAACAATAAACGCAAGTAATAACGGCTCACCACCCATTAAATAATGAGCTTGTTGAATTGGCACAATAAGTACAGCCCCTACCGCAGCTATAGCTGCCCCAACTCCAAAAACAAGACTATAAACAGTTGATATAGGTATTCCAAATGCTTGAGCAATTTCACTATCTAATTGTGTTGCTCTTAAAATAAGCCCAAACTTTGTTTTTGCCATTACCAACCACACACAAAATAAAAGTATTATAGCAGAAAAAATTACAAAAAATTTATATGCAGAAAAACCAAACCAATATAAATCTAATCTAATATTAAATGGTTGTTCAACTGGCCTTGCATCAGGTCCAAACGTCATTAATGCAAATTGCTGTATGATATATAATATTCCTATAGTTGCTATTATTGTTACTTCAGGATCATATTTTAGATGTCTTAAAATCAGCAAATCTGAAAACATAGCTATTATCCCTACAACTAAAGGAACAATTAATAAAGCTATTAAAAATCCAAGAGCTGGGTTACCCATAACAAAGTTTGATACCCACCAAGTTAGTATAGCACCAAGCATGAAAAACTCACCATGAGCTACGTTTACAATTCTCATTACCCCAAAAACTAAACTTAATCCTAAAGCAATAAGTGATAAAACTGCTGCGTGAACCAGACCTTCTAAAGAAGCAAAAAGTAAATAAGGCCCTAAATCCATATCATTCTTTTACTATCTAAACTAAAAAGATTGTTTAGTATAATCAACTTCATCAGGATAAAATGTATCCTCAATGGATGTTGTGTGAGCAAGAACTAGTTTTCCATTAGTCATCTTGGTAATATACTGATGACCGAACGTTTGGTGCGTTTTACCATTAAAAATTTTGGCTCCTTGTGGGTGAGCTTTAGATAACGGCATACTGGTCATACTCTCAACAGCTTCTATTAACTTAGCTCTGTCTTTTATTCCAGAATATCCAGATTCCTCCATTCCCTTCTTAATTATATGTAAAGTTTCCCAGCACCCAAACATATGTGCGTAAGTAGAGACATCTTTTGGGTCTGAAACTGAAGCACCATTTGAATCGACACCTACAGCATTTCTGTAAAATTTATCATGGTCTGTTTGATTAGCTTGCGCGTATCTAGGGTTTCCTTCCCAAAAATAACTTCCATCTAAAAATTCTAATCCAGGTGTGCTTAAATCAACAGCTTCAACACTATCAATAAATCCAAACAGTTTAGGCCCTTTCGATCCATAAAACTCTCCAAGTTCTTTCACAAAAGTTAATACTGCAGGGCCGACCATTACATGGTATAAGACTTCAGTATCTCTTGGTATTTTGGGAAAATACTTAGAAAAACTCGACTCTGTAGGTGGAATTGGGACTTTAGCAATAATTTGACCACCTTGGGACTCAAATGCCGCTGAAAAGTAGTCTCTGTGGTCATGACCAAAAGCAAAATCAGGATATACCATTGTAACTTTTTTACCTAAATTATCTTTCACAAATGGTGCCATTGCCTGCACCTGACTTTTTACATCAGTAATTCCTGGTTGAAGCGTATATCTATTTAGCATCCCTGACGCTACATGATGACCCTCAGAAACAACAAAATATGGAAGCTTTAGTTCACCTGCTCTAGGTGCTGAACCAATAACAACATGTGAAAAAAGAGTTCCAAATGCAACATCACAATCATGTTGGTTTGCAAATTTTTCAAGTGCCTCAGCACCTCTTTTGGGATCTGTTCCGTCATCTTCAGCTATTATTTCTAAAGGACGACCATTAATACCACCTGAATCATTTATAATTTTTACTGCAGCTTGCGTTGTCCTGTCATACCATCTTCCATATGCAGCACCAATACCAGTTCTATGAACTTGAAAACCAATTTTGATTGGAGACGAACTAGCGGCCTGACTATAGCTTACAAAACCAGGCATAGCCACGATACTTCCTACAGAAGCAATACCTTTCATCAATTTTCTTCTTGAAATATTAGCTTTAATTATTTTTTTCATTTCATGATTCCATTGCTTTATAAAATTAATGTATTAAACAAAATTAAATACAAAATTAGATACTTGTCTAGCAGTTATCAAAATAGTTTAACCTACTGTAGGAGTAGATAATATCCATAACCCAAGAAAAGTATAGCAAATCATAAAAATACTAATAGGAAATTGACTTATAAGTATTGACGATTTTGATTTTAAATATTTTTCACTGATTGAATGTGCTAATAAAACTGCAACGACATGACCAAACACTATCGAAAATGCCTGAATTAACCAAATTAATCTTACTGTTTCAATGTTGTTAAAAAAACTTGTCGTAACATGAAAATCATTAGTTCCAAAGTAATTTGATCCATTATTAAAAGGATCAGATATTACTTTATAGAAATATTGAACGTTCACTAAAAATGTAGTTAGATAATGGGATATATGATATGCAACAGCTATAGGTAATAAAGCTACTGCATTTATACCAATTATTTTGATAAATTTAACATCTTCATTAATAAATTTATGGCCTAGATAAATAGTAAATAGAAAAACTAAAGATAATAAAAGAGCAAAGGTTAATAATCCTAGTGAATTTTCCAAAATTACAGATGATCTTCCGTGAAATTCAAGTGGATTAACATCTATAACTATAAACCAAAAAAAGGTTTCATTTAAACCATCAAAAGAAAGTGTTGCTAAAATTATTGTTAAGAACATTACAGTTAATGGTGGAAAGTAACTTGTATAATTTAGTTGAAAACCAAAAAAACCAAAATGAGCTTTTCCATCTCGAAACTGTAACCAAGATAATTTAGATAACATATTAAAAAAAACTGAAAAACACTCTCCCTTATCTAACCAAGACATTCCAAATAACCATATAAAAATAAAATTTAATAAAAAATAAATGCACACAACATTTGCCAATCTGTCAGGATCATCAGGTGCAATGTCTACTAGCATAAATAGAGAAAATAGTAAGAATGATATCGAGGGAAATATTAATGAGAGATTATTATCTAGTTTAAAAATAGAACGATTTTTAAATAGTAACCTACCAATACCATACCAAGGATTTAGAAAGGCCCAAATATTACCAAAAACTATCTGTACTAAAGGCATAATCAAAAACCAAATAGACCAAATGAAAATTGATAGTGGATTTGCTAATGGATCTCTTGACCCAAGGAACCCTAAAATAACAAGGAAAATTAACAACAAAAAGCTTAACAAGCTAATCAAAACTCTAAAAATATCTAAATAATCTGAGAAAAAATAATCTCTAATTCTGATGCTTTTAATTTCAAAAGGTTTAAAAAGAAAGCCAATGAACGCCTTTGGCGTGATATATGTAATTAAAATAGTCAAAACTAAAACTGACATCCCAGCAGGTATATAATATTCTGTAGGTAATAATAATGTTAAAGCACGTTCTGAAACATGCGCATAAGATATTTTGAAACTTATAAAAAAAAGAAAAATAGGTAATAAAATCTTAAAAATCATAAATTTAAAAACTATAAAAGTTTGATTATTTTATAAATAAAGAGATAAATTAAGTTTAAAAGTAAATTATAAAAATAATATAGCAATTAATTATTATTTCTTGGGGTTCTTTTTCGTTTTCTTTTATTATTTTTTTTTGTTAAGCCTTCCAATAATACCTTAGTCATTGGATGTTTTGGATGACTAAGAGAATATTTTTGATAAAGTATTTTTAGAGCCTCATTCATGTCAAAACAACTGTTTGAATCTAAAACCCAACCAAAAAAAATTGATCGACATTCTACATCCGTTATATCATTTATTTTGAATGATTCACTAATAAGTTTTTTTGGATCATAATCCATAAGTAGTAACTATTCTAATTTTCTATCAAACAATTTTCCTATGTATTGAGATTTTTGCTTTAATAGTAGATTTAAATCATTGAGGTTCATTTCTTTGTTATAGTTAACAGATTTAGATAAATTTTTAATCAAATAATCTACTCCATGGCTTGATAAAAATCTTTTTTGGTCTATTTCAAAAAACATTATACAACTTACCTGTTGATAATAAAAAAACAATTCATAAATCTCTGTAATGTTTTTATATTCCTCTTTGTCAAAAAATCCAACTTTAAATAAACAGCTTATCAATTTTTTAGGTGATTGGTTATTTTTTCTGTAACCTATATTCATTAATAACATGCCCATTTGAACGAGTAGTTCTAACTCCTGAAATCCTCCTCTTCCATATTTAATATTTTCTGGATCAAATTTTTTAGAATAATTATTCTGAAGTAATAACCGCATATTTTTTGTTTGTTTTTTTATTTCTTTTTGTAAAAAAATTTTTTTATCAAAAACTTTAATTAATATTCTATTTAATTTGTTTTTAGTATTTGTATCTCCAGCTATAATTCTCCCCCTAGATAATGCCATATGCTCCCAAACCCATGCTTTTTTTAATTGATAGTCTAGAAAGGATGATAAAGATGTTGCAACTGGGCCTTTTCTTCCTGATGGCCGTAGTCTCATGTCTACGTCATAAAGTTTACCTTCTTCTGTTAAAGAGGTGAAAGCTGAAACAAGAGCTTGGGTATACCTGGCGAAATATGTTTCCAATGAGCTATATTTATCATTTTTTATTTTATAAATTACTTCATGATCATAAATCAATATAAGATCTAAATCAGAATAAAAATTCATCTCAGATGAACCCAATTTTCCCATTCCTAAAATAGCAGGTAAATGATTTGCAGGATAACCATAACGTTTCTTTAGGTTAAGTTTAATTACTGGTATTAAAAAATTTACACATGCTTCTGCAGTATCTGTAAAAAAAATTGAAGCTGTAAAACAATCAATCTTACCTAAAATTAGATGGATGGAAATCTGGAACTTTCTTTCCTTCACAAATCTTCTCAACTCATTGATAATAAATTCAAAATCATCATTCCTGTTAATTCTAATTTTCAATTCATTATTCATTGTTTCTTTAGAAGAAATACTTTCTAAAAAATTTTTAGAAATAAATAAATCAAACAATTTAACATCATTAGACAGTTGCTCCGAAATTAAGTTTGAACTATTCAAAACAATCAAAAGAATTTTAATACTTAATGGGTTGTTTTCTAATAAAGGAAAAATTTGTGATCCACTTGATAGTTTTTTTAAAAATAATTCAAATTTATCAATTACAAAAGTTTGATCATTAAATTGGATAATCTCATTTGAAATTTTTGGAATGAGTGAGTTAAACGATCTTAATGCACTTTCATTTTTAAAAATTGATAATTGTTTTAATTGACTTATCCTACTGTAAAAAAGGTTTTCATAACTTAAATTGAATCCCAATTTTCCTTCATTTGATTTAATAATTTCAGTATCTAAAAAATTTTTCTTTTGTACGTTTCTAAATTTAAAGTTGGAAAAAAAATCATCAGTTATTAATTTTACATTTTTCAAATTTTGTAAAACTAGATCCTTAAATTTTATACAACTTGCAAAACCAGCTAAAATTGCTAACTGGTTAAATTGTATTGAACTTTCGTTCGGAATATTTTGATTTTGAGTATTATTTACAATCTGAAGTCTATTTTCTATTGTTCTAAAAAAAATATAAGCTCTTACTAATTTTTCAAAAGGATCATGAGCTAGCCAACCTAATTCTTTTAGTTTATTTAATGTTTTTACAGTTTTTGCACCTCTTAACTCCCTATTTCTTCCAGCTACTATTAATTGATAAGTTTGTGTAAAAAGTTCAATATCTCTTATCCCACCTAGACCAGTTTTAATATTATAACCACTTAAATCATACAATTTTAAGTAAGGTGAATTTAATTTCATCTTTTCCCTTAAGTTTTTCACTTCATCAATCGCTGCATAATCAAAATGATTTCTCCATATAAATGAATCCAATTTATTTAAAAATTCCTTACCTTTTTTTATATCTCCACAAACTGGTCTTGCTTTTATAAAAGCCATTCTTTCCCATGTTCGGCCCAATTTTTGATAATAGTTTTCAGCAAATTTTGTATCGATAGCTATAGGCGTAGAGGATGGGTCCGGTCTTAACCTCAAATCTACTCTGTAAAGAAAATCACCTTCAGAAAAATTAGTTAAGATCTTTACAAGATTTTTGAATTTATTAATTATAAATTGTTTTGTTTCAAAATGATCCTTAATATTAGTATAATTAAAATTGAAAAATAAAATAATATCAATATCGGAAGAATAATTTAGTTCAAGAGAACCCATTTTACCCATTGCTATTATAAAAAAACTAAAAGAGTTTTTTTTATTCATTTTTAAATCTAATTCTTTTTCATCTTTTCCTCTTAAATAAATCACATGATTTGAAAGTAAAGTTACTATGTGATCTGATATATAGGTAAGTATACTTGATACTTGATCCAATGAGATATAACCTGAAATATCATAAATTGAAGTAATCAAAAAACTTCGTTTTTTAATTAATCTACACTCTTGTACAATATCTCTTTTATAAGTTAATTTTTTATCTGAAATTAAATCATTTAGAATTTGGTTTAGATTTTTGTCTTTAACTGCATTAAGCCATTTTTTTTCATCTTTGCTTATTTTTTTTAAATAAGGGCTTAATTCTCCAACCTTATTCAAAAAATTAGAAAAATTCTTACCATTATTTTTTTTTAAATAACTGTCTGATTTTTTATTAACATCATATAAATTTATTTCACCATCAAACTGAGATATTGAGATCTTTGGTAAATTAGAATAAAAATTCATAATCTTATCAAAATTAATTTTTATAAAGTTATACTTGATAAATCAAAAAGAAAATAAAAAATTTATTTTTTTAAAAATGATGTAAGTTTTTTTAAATCTTCAGCTGAGTGTGCTACTTGTTTTGTTATATTTTTCTTTCTAAAACTAAAAAATCTTAAAATAAGTATAATAAATGAAAGAATAAAAATTAATGGGCCAGATATCCATAACAGAATTGAGGAACCAGAAAATGTTGGATTCAACAAAACATATTCACCATACCGTTCGACTATAAAATTTTTAACTTGTTTGTTAGTATCACCAACAAGTAATCTTTCCCTAACTAATAACCTCAAATCTTTAGCAAGATCTGCATTTGAACTATCTATATTTTCATTTTGACAAACTAAACATCTAAGATCACTAGATATAATTCTTGCTCTTTCTTCTAGAATTTCGTCTTTAAGTATTTCATCTGGTTCAACCCCTGATAAACTTAACGGAAATAAGAATATTAATATCAACAAAAAAAAATTTCTTTGCATTTTTTTAAACAACTTGCTCTTTTCTTGAAGCTATGCCAATTCTAACTTTTTTATCAAAAATACTGAGCATACCTCCTAATGATAATATAAACGCGCCTAACCAAATCCAATTAACAAAGGGTTTTATATATGTACGAATAACCCACCCAAATTCCCCCTGTTGTGCACCTAATACAATATATATATCTCTTGAAAAGGCATTATCAATTGATGCCTCAGTAGTAGTTATAGACTGAGTGGGAAAAAATCTTTTTTCTGGCTCCAATGTAGTTACATAATTATCTTTTTCATCTAGAACATTTAAAATTCCAACTGTGGAAACATAATTAGGTCCATTTTTATTTATTACATCATTAAGAGTAAATTTGTAAGTTCCAACGGAAAAAGTCTCACCTATTCTGACTACTCTTATATCTTCTGTTTCCCAGGCAGTAATACTTGAGATCCCAAAAATAATTATTCCAAAACCTGAATGAGCTATTATTTTTCCCCAATCAGAAGCACGCATGTGATATACTCTATAAAAAACAAGATTATAACTTGTAGAAAAAATCTTATTTTTTACAAAAAATTCACTCCAAGCACCTAAAATAACCCAAACTGATAATATAATTCCAACCGGAGCGATTAAATTATTATTATGTTGAATATCAAAAACAATTACTCCAACAAACAAAGAAAAAAGAAAAATAGGTAATAAAACTTTTAAATAATTTAAGTTAAAAGATTTGCGCCAAGGTAAAACCGCACCTAATGGTAAAATCATTGCCAATATAACCATGAAAGGAGTAAATGCTTTATTAAAAAAAGGTGCGCCTACAGATATTTTTTCATCAAACAAAATTTCAATCAACAATGGCCACAAGGTACCTATAAAAACAACAATAGTAGATACCATGAGAAGTAAATTATTAGATATTAGTGCACTTTCACGACTCACCAAAGAAAACGTAATATTTTTTGATAATTCAGATGCTCGAAATGAAAATAATACCAGTGCTACTCCAACTATTAATGATATCATAAATAAAAGCCAAACTCCACGAGTTGGGTCGTTTGCGAATGAATGAACTGAAGTAAGAACTCCAGATCTAACTATAAATGTTCCAACTAAAGAAAAAGAAAATGCTATTATAGCTAACAAAATTGTCCAATTTTTTAAAGAATCTCTTTTTTCCGTTACTAAGGCAGAATGGAGAAGAGCTACTGAAGTCAACCAAGGCATGAATGAAGCATTTTCCACAGGGTCCCAAAACCACCAACCACCCCAACCCAATTCATAATAAGCCCACCAACTACCAAGAGCTATACCAATAGTTAAAAATATCCAGGCTACTAAAGTCCAAGGTCTTACCCATCTTGCCCAAACTGAATCAATTTTTCCAATTATCAGTGCAGCAACAGAAAAACTAAATGCAACAGAAAGTCCAACATAACCTAAATATAAAAATGGTGGATGAAAAGCTAACCCTGGATCTTGCAAAATGGGATTTAAGCCTTTTCCTTCATTAAAAAATATATCAGTTCTTTCAAAAGGATTTGAAGTGAAAATTAAAAAGCACAAAAAAAGGAATAGGATAGTTGTTTGAACACCAACTGCAACATTTTTAAAGGATATGTCTAAATGTTTCCCAAACCAACTAATTAGAGCACCAAAAAAAGAAAGTAACAGAACCCACAATAGCATAGAACCTTCATGATTACCCCAGGTCCCTGTAATTTTGTATATTAAAGGTTTTGATGTATGTGAATTTTGCCAAACTGTAATAAGAGAAAAATCTGAGATTAAAAAACCATACACAAGTGATAAAAAAGAAATTAGCAAAATGAAAAAAATTATTGATGACAAACTAAATGTTAATTTTTCAAAATTTAACCAATTATTAATATACCCAAGAGTTGATATCATAATGGTAAAACTAGATAAAGTTAAAGCTAATAATAAAGATAAATGTCCAATTTCTATAATCATAAAAAATTCTATTATTTGTCGGGTTCTATATATGTTCCATCTTTTTTTAATATTTCAATAACTTCTTTTGGTAAATAACTTTCATCATGTTTTGCAAGTATTTCCTCTGCGACAAAAACTCCATTTATATATTTACCCGACGCTATAACTCCTTGATTTTCAGCAAATAAATCTGGAAGTATTCCTTCATATGAAGTTAGAATAGAATTTTCATTATCAGTAATTTTGAAAAAAATTTTTTTACCAGATGATTTTATTAAACTATCATTTTCTACAAGGCCACCTAATCGGAATTTAATATTTTCTGATATCTTATGAGCCAAAACTTGAGTAGGTGATTTATAATATTCAATTCCATCCTTTAATGAAAAACCAATTATTAATGTCGCTATAAAAATTAAAATAATAGCTGAAATAAGCCACCTAATTCTTTGCTTTTTTTTAGATATCATGGTTAATCAAGGGTAAATAGGCGGACTTGAAAGACCTAAAGTTTCATCTAAATCAAACATTAAATTAGCATTTTGTATAGCTTGACCTGAAGATCCTTTTATTAAATTATCTAATGTAGATAGCACTATTACAGTACCAGGCTTGCTAGACTCACACACTGAAATATTACAATAATTTGATCCTCTAACATGTTTTGTTGACAGGATAGAATTAATTGGCATTATATTGATAAATGGTTCGTTTTCATATCTCATATATAATGTGTTATAAATTTTTTTTAAGTCACCTTTAACATAAATTGTAGCTAATATGCCCCTGTTTTGTGGTAACAAGTGCGGAGTAAATGTAACTCTTATTTTTTTACCTGAAAATTTTAACAATTCTTGGTCAAATTCTGCTAGATGTCGATGGCTTTTAACATTATATGGGGAAAAACCTTCAGAAACCTCACTATGAATAATAAATTCATTTGCTTTTCTACCAGCGCCAGAAACTCCAGTTGCAAGATTTATAATGATATCATCAAATTCAATTATTCCTTCTGATACTAAAGGGATAATTGGATACAAACCAGTAGCAGAATTACATCCAGTACAAGCTATATAATCTGAATTTTTAATATCTGTTCTGTAAAATTCTGTTAATCCATATATAAACTTACTTAGTAAATCTGGACAAGGGTGATCTACTCCATACCATTTTTTATATAAAGAATCTGTATTAAGTCGAAAATCAGCAGATAGATCAATAATTTTAATATTACGTGGTAATTTATTAATGATGGTCGCACTTTTTGTATGAGGAAGAGCACAAAATACTAAATCTAAATCATCATAATTTATATCCGATACATAGCATAAATTAGGCAGATTTAAATATTGTAGAGAAGGATAAACTTCTCCAAATTTTAGTCCAGATTTTGTTTCACCAGAAAGAGAATGAATCTTAAATTCTGGATGCATTGAAATAAGTCTTACTAGCTCAACACCAGTGTAGCCACTAGCACCAAGAATTGCTACATTAAACACTTATTTTCCCTCTTCATCATAAAAATAAACATTATATTTCAAAATCAAAACCTTCATCATAATTTTTATTTCTATCAGGTGAAAGTTTATATGTTTCAGTTCTTAAAAACTTCATTAAACCATCTGCATCGTCTTTAAACTGATCTATATTATCCTTATTAAAAGCTTTACCAATAACAATTGATACTTTACCGTTAGTTCTTTTACTAAATTCATTTATAAGAAGTGCCATTCTTAAATTGTAATGCAAATGACTGGCGATTTGAAAAACTCGGCTATTACTACCTTTGAAATAAATTGGAATAACGCTTGCACCTGATTTCGAAATTAACCTTGCAGTAAACTTTCTCCAACTTGGATCCATAGCTCTACCAAATGGTTTTAAGGATGTTGAGACAGTACCTCCAGGGAAAATACCAACACAACCACCATTTATTAAATAACTTATAGCTTTTTTTCGAGTTTCTATATTTTTCGCAATACCCTCCCTTGTTTCATCAAAATTAATGGGTAAAATGATTTCGTCTAGGTCTTTTGCTTTCTTAAAAATTCTATGAGCTAAAATTCTAAAATCTTTTCTTGTAGTAGATAATATATGACCCAATAATAATCCATCCAAAATCCCATAAGGATGATTTGCAACCACAATTACAGGTCCCTCTTTTGGGATATTATTAAGTGAACCTCCCATAAGGTTTAAGCTTATTTTATACTTTTCAAGAATTACTTCCCAGAAATCTCTTCCCAGTGCAACTTCATTTTCATAATTTTTTGCTTTTTTTATAAGTCTAATTCGACCAGTCATATTCTCTATAGATCTGATTACTGCCCTACCAGCTTTGCTTTTTGCAGAGCTGGAATATGAAATATCTCTAGCTACTTCTTTTTTCACTTTCAAATAACCCTAGATTGTAAAGTAATTTAATTGATAATCATATTATATTTTAACAACAATAATTAATAAAATAGTAGATTAAAAAATTCAAGGTATAGAATATATATATTTAAAGATATATATAATTTAAGGAATAGTTAATTACACCAAACAAAATAAAGGTATGCAAAAATTAAACAATTTTTATTTCTGACATTTGTTTCCGCCATTATGTTATTAATTCTAATTTCAAACTGGTCAAATTTGAAAGATGGATTTAAAAAACCCGAATTAATAATATCAAAGGTAACTTTAAAAAATGAGTGCTCAATAACTTCAGATGCATTTGTAGTAGTACATCAGAAGACAAAAAGAATCTTTTACTTTTCGAATAATCTTTCAAGAATCAAACTTCATGAAAATGACATGATTAGATTAGCAATTTCCCCAAAATACCCAGATTATGTATATAATGGTGATTTTTTTAAAGCAAAACCAGAAATTACACTTACTGCAAACTGTGAAACAGATCCTCGAATGAAATCTATATTTAATTCAATGCGCGACCAATTTAATTAAATAACTGAAAAATCAGCATAATATTGAGATAATGTAATTTTTTTTAATCTAATAAAAATTGGATTAAATTATATTTAAACTTTAAAAATTACTAAAAAAATTAATTGATCTTGATTTTATCAAAAAATATTAGTGTTATACCCTAATGATTGACATTGCATCTAGAGTTTATAATCATAATTGGAAAATTGATCCTATAGTAAGATCTTTACTTGATATTGATTTCTATAAACTTTTAATGGCACAATTTGTTTTAAGAAATTCACCAGAAGTCATAGTTGAATTTTCTGTTATAAACAGAACAAATAAAGTTGCATTAACAAATTTAATTGATGAAAAAGAGTTAAGAGAACAGCTTGATAATGTAAAAAACTTATCACTCAGTAGAGGAGAATCCACTTGGTTACGAGGAAATTCCTTCTATGGCAAACATGCTATGTTCAAACCTGATTTTATTAATTGGTTGGAAAACCTTAGACTACCTGATTATCATTTAGAAAAAAGAGGAGACCAATACGATATAAAATTTAAGGGATTATGGCCTGAAGTTATGTTTTGGGAAGTTCCAGTTCTTTCAATTATTACAGAGTTAAGATCAAGAGCAATATTAAAAAATATGGCTCGTTTTGAGTTACAAATATTATACGCAAGAGCTATGACAAAATTATGGGAAAAAATAGAAAAATTAAAATGCTATGACGACATTAGAATAGCAGACTTTGGAACAAGAAGGAGACATAGTTTTCTTTGGCAAGATTGGTGTATCCAAGCCATGACAGAAGGTTTAGGAAAAAGATTTATAGGTACATCAAATTGCTTAATAGCAATGAGGAGAGATTTAGAAGCTATTGGAACGAATGCACATGAATTACCAATGATTTATTCAGCTTTATCCAAAACTGAAAAAGAAATAAAAGAAGCTCAATATGATGTACTGGCAAAATGGCATGAAGAGCACGATGGAAATTTAAGGGTTATTTTACCTGATACTTATGGGTTAGAAAATTTTTTTAAGAACTCCCCTGAATGGTTGGCTTCTTGGACTGGAATAAGAATAGATTCAGGTGATTTAGAAAAAAATGCTAAACTTTCTATCAATTGGTGGAAACAAAAAGGAGAAGATTTAAAAACTAAATTGTTAATTTTTTCCGATGGTTTAGATACAGAAAAAATTATTCACTTACACAAAAGATTTTCTAGCGAAATACAAGTAGGTTTTGGATGGGGAACACTATTAACAAATGATTTTAGAGGATTATCAACTAATTCTGCATTAGATCCATTTTCAATTGTTTGCAAAGCAACCTCAGCTAATGGAAAAGCAACAGTAAAACTATCTGATAATATTAATAAATCAATGGGTCCCAACGGGGAAATTCAAAAATATAAAAAGATTTTTGAATTAAAAAGTCAGATTAAAAATAAACTTATAGTATAAAATTAAAATATTCTAATTTTCCTTATATAAAAGAGATAAACATATCCTATCATCCTCTTTTTTGGAAAAACAAAAACTTTTTTCAGAAAAGGAAAATTTGTTTATTAAACTGTAATTCCCTAAATCACAAAACATCTTATAATAATTAGTTTTGTAACTTTTAAGTCCTTCAAAATGGATGTAATCATTTTCAAAAGAAGTACGAGGGTCAAAATCAATTATTGACAAGAATTTTCCTGGCTTAACAAGCTTGTCAGCTTGTTCTATTACAGTGTTTAATTTATTTCTTGAAACCAGGTATAAACAAAATCCAAAATGTACAAGGTCAAACGTTATATTAATAAAAGATAAATTGTCAGCTGTAGCTAAAGTAAATTTACAATTTTTGTTATAGTTTTTATTTGCGAAATCTACTGCTTTTTTACTAGGCTCTACACCCCAACCCATTGCATTTAACTGCCAACAAATTTGAGCTAATTTATTACCAGGTCCCGACCCAATTTCTAGAATAGTATCTATTTGGTTTTGATAAGGCATTAGCCAATTACAAAGTAGAGAAATTTCAGCAGAGTTTTCTTTAATCTTACTTTTGTTGCGAATAAACCAGTTATCGCCTTCATTACTAGTAAAAGCTAGTTCTTGATTTTTCATTATATCACAATAAGATGTGGATGTTTTAAAACTTTAACGCTTAGCAAACTGTAATCTCTAAAAACCATTATAAATCAGTAATTTGCAAGTTGGCAAAAAAAACGTGCATCGTTCGTGCATTATAATCGATCTTAAAAACCATAATTTTTTTAAAGCTTGTTAAGCTAACTCTTATATCATTTCTAACAATTTTGTCCATGTTTATAATGACCTAAAAGGTATTGAAATTCTAAGCTCCCTACCCTGTTTGCAATTTTATAATTGCTCAGCTTTTCACTGCTTTGCACTAATTCGTAAACTTTAAATACTGTCTTAATGTTTTCAACTTTTACAGCAGTACCAACGCTATACTTTGCATTACTGCGTTTTACATCTTTTGCTTTTCGCCCTCTTTCAAATTCTTTTAGACTGACTTAGGTATATAAATACCAAATATGCAAGTAACCCACCAATAATTTGTGCAACAATAAATGGAATAGTATCGCTATGTTGGATACCAGAGAAAGTATCAGTTAATGTTCTTGCAATAGTAACAGCCGGATTGGCAAAGCTAGTTGAAGAAGTAAACCAGTAGGCTGCAGTAATATAAAATGCTACCAAAGTAGCGACGGAACCTGTTTTTTGTTTCGACCCAAGTAAAATAGTTAGCAGTAATCCAAAAGCAGCTATAACTTCTGAAAAATATTGAGAAGACCCTGTGCGTATGTTTGTCGAAAACTGAATAATTGATATCTCAAACATGAAATGGGCTAAAAACGTACCTAGTACTCCCCCAATTATTTGAACAGATACATATGCCAAAAACTCAGTAAAGCTTAGCTTTTTCATAGCAAACATTATTAAACTAACAACCGGGTTAAAGTGAGCGCCAGATATTTCATTAAATATTGTAATCAAAACATACAGAATAGCACCTGTGGCAATGGCATTAGCCAAAAGCGCCAAAGCCTGATTCCCCATCGAAAGGTTTTCAGCCATTATGCCAGAGCCGACTACCGTAGCAACAAGCAAAAGCGTACCCAAAAATTCAGAAACAAATGACCGCATATTCAATTTGCAAAGACTAACCGCAAGTTTGATTTTTATCTTTCTTTATAGGCGATAATTTTTCAACAGCCGTGCCATCGTTCCAAGTTCCATGCAGTTCGCCATCTGCCATGATTAAATAAAACACTGGAAATTCGGCCTTCCAGTCTACTGAAACAACTTGCCCCGATATCTTTCCATTACCATTATAAGAAGTTGCTCCGTTAAATGACCAAGTCATATATATATCTTCCGCAGACTGCTCAATGCACACCTCACCTGAATAATCCGTCCCGTCGGGATTTAGTCCATAATTTCTATATATTCCGCTTAGGTTAACGTCGCTAGCTATCGCTAGTCCCGACAAAATTAATGAGAAAATCCAACTAACGATTAGATGTTTAGTAATCCTCATTCAATTTTTGCCCTGTAATGCCAAATGTCAGCATCAAGTTCTGGTCGTTTGTAAAGCATCAAACTATCAGTACCTATAATTGGCATATCAACTCTGTCTAAATACTTGCTCATTGTTAAAAACTGTAAGCTTCATTTGCACTTTTCGTGCATTAAGGTAACACACGGACATTGAAAAATAAAGGGAGTTTACAAACGTGCATCAAACGTGCATTCATAAAAAAAGCACTTAGTTTTGGCTAAGTAATTGATTTTATTGAATAATTTGGAACAGTAGTACTGCGTAATATCAACGCTTCGAGAACTGAAAACTTCTTCTAGCCTTTGGTTTACCATATTTCTTTCTTTCAACAACTCTACTGTCTCTTGTTATAAAACCTGCGTTTTTTAACAAAGGTCTTAAAGTAGGCTCATAAAGACTAAGAGCTTTTGAAATTCCATGTTTTAGGGCACCAGCCTGCCCTGATAGGCCACCACCTTTAACAGTTGCTTTGATATCAAATTCACCTTCAACTTTTGCAACAGAAAATGGTTGATTGACTAGCATTTGCAAAACTGGTCTAGCAAAATACTTACCCATATCTTTGCCGTTCACTAAAACAACACCAGCACCTTTTTTTAACCAAACTCTAGCTACAGCATCTTTTCTTTTTCCAGTAGCATATGATCGTCCTAAATCATCTTTAACAGGACTAGCATCAGTTTTCTCAGAAGTAACTTGGTCAACCACTTCATCATTTTTTTTAAGTTCTTTTAAATCTTCTAACGATTTTTTTTCTTCTACCATCTTTAATTTCTCTTGCTGTTTTTAAAATTCATGTCTTTTATATTCACAGGTGATGGATCTTGAGCATCGTGGGGGTGTGAATTTCCAGTATATACTCTTAAATTGGTAAGCTGTTGCCTTGCTAATGGACCTTTTGGCAACATTCTTTTAACTGCTTTCATTAAAACTCTTTCAGGAAATTTTCCTTCTAATATATCGGAGGCTTTTCTAGATTTTATTCCTCCTGGGTATCCTGTATGCCAATAATAAATCTTATCGTCTCTTTTCTTCCCCGTTAATTCAACTTTTTCTGCATTAACTACTATAACATTATCCCCCATATCCATATGTGGGGTGTAAGTAGGTTTATGTTTTCCTCTTAGGTATTTGGCTATTATTGAGGCTAATCGTCCTAAAACAACGCCATCAGCATCAATTAACAACCATTTTTTTTGAATTTCTGATGGTTTGATGCTAAATGTTTTATTTAATTCCATAACTTAAATTCCTCAATATTGTTATGTACCTTTTAAGAAAATTTTTTAATTCGTCAATAACAAACGTATAATTTTAAAAAAATTATTTACTAAAACCTAATTTCTGGGGATTGAGTAAGTAAAAAGAGCTTGTGCATAAGTTTGTTTTTTGTCCTCAGATAAAATCTGTACATCTCCAACAACTAATCTTTTACCGATTTTTTTTATTTGTGAAATTGCTAATAAATTTGACAATAAAGGTTTTTTCATAAAATTAATTGATACATTAGTTGTTACAGATTTATCACCTAAATCTGTAGAAGCCATAATGGCGATGTAAAAAGATAAGTCAGCTAATTCAAACATAGATGGGCCAGAAATAGTATTCCCTGGTCTTAAATTTTTGTTATTCGATAAAAGTTTAACTTCACTATAGTTGCTTTTTAAAGATATAATTTCATATTTATCAGCAACCTGAGGAAAAATATCTTTTAATTTTTTAGAAATCTCTTTAATTGAAATTTGGTTTTTCATTTATTATTATCAAAAATAAATTATCATAAATAGGTCTGGAGTTTTACATGAGTGACATTCTTTTACATGAAGTCAAGGGTAAATCAGAAATAATTACATTTAATAACCCAAATAAATTAAATGTATTATCTGATAAAATGCTTGAGCTACTATTAAATGCATTGGAAAAATCATCTTCTAATCCGAAAACAAAAGTAGTTATTATTAGATCAACTGGCAAAGCATTCTGTGCTGGGCATGACTTAAAGGAAATGCAAAATGCCAGGATTAACTCAGATGAAGGTATAGGTTATTTTAAAGACCTTTTCAAAAGATGTTCGAAAGTTATGCTTAAGATCAAAAATCTGCCAAAACCTGTTATAGCAGAGGTTCAAGGAATAGCTACTGCAGCAGGATGTCAACTTGTTGCAACCTGTGATATTGCAATAGCTTCAAAAAAAGCAAGTTTTGGAGTAAATGGAGTAAATATTGGGCTTTTTTGCTCTACACCAATGGTAGCATTATCAAGAAATATTAGCAGAAAAAAAACATTCGAAATGCTTGTAACTGGAGATTTCTTAACCGCAAATGACGCGAAAGAAGCAGGATTAATAAATCATGTTACTGAAGAAAACGAACTATCAAACAAAACAAATGAAATAGCTCAAAAAATTACTGAAAAATTCAAAAGAGTTGTTAAAATTGGAAAGGAAGCTTTTTACAATCAAGCAGAAATGAACCTAGAAAAGGCATATGAATATACATCAAATGTAATGGCAGAAAATATGATCTATAAAGAAACCAAAGAAGGTATTTCCGCATTTATTGAAAAAAGGGACCATGAATGGACAGAATAGGAGTAAAAAATAAATAATTATTTTTCAGATAAAAATAAATTAAATCTTAAATTTATAGCTGATAATAAGAGTAAAACGGCACATAGCTGGTGTATAACTCCTAAGGATATAGGAACTGATTTTACAATAGCAAATATACCAGCTAACACCTGGATAATAAGAAATAATAACAATGTATTATAATCTTTTTTTAATGAATTAAATTGATTAACTTTGAATCTTCCTTTGATCCAAATATATAAACCAAATAAGAACAAAAAGTATCCCATTATTCTATGATTAAATTGAACAGTAGCAGGGTTTTCTGTAAAATTAAGATATTCTGGCTCCAAACTTAAGTAATCTTCTGGAACAAAATTATTATCCATAAGTGGCCACTCATTATAACTTTTACCTGCATCAATACCAGAAACTAATGCACCTAGTGTTATTTGAAAGAATAAAAATAGAATAAATAAGCTTATCTTAAATCTTTCAAAAGAAAATTGTCCAAAAGAAATTGACATGCTGCCTATGTAAGTAAAAAAGTAATTGATTTTTAATAATAAAAAAATAAATGATGTAATTAATAATGCTAGATTAAGATGTGTAGCCAATCTGTAAGATGCAACATCTAATAAATTTGTTTCATTATTAAGACCCGATTTAACCATCCACCAGCCAATAAATGCCTGAATAAGACCTAAAAAACCTAAAGTAAAAAAAGAAACTTTCAAAAACCTTGGAAGGCATGTTGTAATCAGTAAATAAGAGAGACCAAGAAACCAAAATAGACCTATCAATCTACCAAATTGTCTATGTCCCCACTCCCACCAGTAAATTATTTTAAAATCATTTATTGACATATTAAAATTTTGTAATTTGAATTCATTAGTCAATTTGTATTGTTCAAATACAAGAACCCAATCATTTTCTGTTAAAGGGGGTATTGCACCAATAATAGGTTGCCAGTTAGTGATAGAAAGTCCTGAATCTGTTAACCTAGTAAGGCCACCAATTAAAATCATTAACAACAACAAAAGAAGAAGACCTAATAACCAATATTTAACAAATTTATCGTTATAAGAAAGTGTTTTATTATAAATTGAATATTCCATTACAATATATCATATATACTCAAAATTTTTTTATTTATTGCGTCTTTCAGACGCATAATACAAATACTTTTAATTAATTTACTAAATTTAGCCTATTTATTTTTTTGTAAACTTTTTATTATCCCAAATAAAGTTTTTAGGTTTGGACTTGTAAGTTTTAGACTGTAAAAAAGATTATCAATATTCAAATTCAAACTCTCTATTTTATCTTCAGGCCAAAAATAACCTTTTTGTTGAAGCTGAGATTTTAATTGTTTTACAAATTTTTCAACTTCTATTTTTTTAACAAATTTTAACTCTTTTTCATCTTTATTTATTTTAAAAATGTTACTTTCAATATTTTTAAACCATTCATATGAAACCACAGCAACCGCATGAGATAAATTAAGTGATTTAAAATTCTCATTAACAGGAATTGAAATAATTGCATTAGAAGAGGATATTTCATGTTTTTCTAATCCAGCTCTTTCTGAACCAAATAAAATACCTACAGAGTTTCCACTATCGATAAGTTTTTTGGCAAATTTAATGCCTTCTTCAGGAGTAAAAACTTCTTTAGAATATTTCCTTGATCTAATAGTTGTAGAAAATACAAAATTTAAATCTTTAATAGCATTGTTTAAATTATTATATAAAATAGCATCATCAACTACACTTCCTCCTCCTGAAGATAGAGTACTTGCTTTTTTATTTGGCCAACCATCCCTAGGTGAAATTAATCGCAAATTTTGCAAGCCGAAATTATACATTATTCTTGCGGCAGCACCAATATTCTCTCCTAATTGTGGCCTGGACAAAATTATATGTGGTTTTGACATAGTAACCTAAAAAAAAGCTTGAAACATATTAATAAACATGATGATAGATAATACATAATTTTAATCACTTGACCATTAATAATAAACTCTCAAGGTTATATTAAATTTACTGCTTTTTGGATAAAATAAAATGCAAAATAAAATCAAAATTGAAAATCCTGTTGTTGAACTAGACGGGGATGAAATGACAAGAATAATCTGGAAAATTATCAAAGAAAAATTAATACTACCTTTTCTAGATATAGATTTACTTTATTATGATTTAGGAATTGAAGAAAGAGATAATACCAATGACGAAATTACTATTAATGCAGCTAATGCAATAAAAAAATATGGAGTAGGAGTAAAATGCGCAACAATAACTCCCGATGAAGCAAGAGTTGAAGAATTTAATTTAAAACAAATGTGGAAATCCCCTAATGGAACTATAAGAAATATTTTGGGTGGTGTAGTTTTTAGAGCTCCAATTATATGTGAAAACGTACCAAGGCTAGTACCCGGATGGACAGATCCAATAGTAATTGGGAGACATGCTTTTGGTGATCAATATAAAGCTACAGATTTTCTTTTTCCAGGAAAAGGTAAATTAACAATAAAATTTGAACCCGAAAATGGTGAAGTTATTGAAAAAGAGGTTTTTAATGCACCCTCAAGTGGAATAGCTCTTGGTATGTATAACCTTGATAGCTCTATAATAGATTTTGCCAGAGCTTCGTTTAATTATGGTTTAAAACTAGGCTGGCCAGTTTATTTATCTACAAAAAATACAATACTGAAAGCTTATGATGGTAGATTTAAGGATTTATTCCAAAAAGTTTATGAGGAAGAATTTGAAGAAGAGTTTAAAAAAAGAAATATTGTTTATGAGCATAGATTAATTGATGACATGGTTGCTGCCGCTTTAAAATGGTCTGGCTCATTTGTTTGGGCATGTAAAAATTATGATGGAGATGTGCAGTCAGATACTGTAGCACAAGGTTTTGGATCATTAGGGCTTATGACCAGTCAACTAATGACACCAAATGGATCAATTCTTGAGGCAGAAGCAGCTCATGGGACAGTAACAAGGCATTATAGAGAACACCAAAAAGGAAATGAAACATCTACTAATTCAATTGCATCAATTTATGCCTGGACAGGTGGTCTAAAGCATAGAGCAAAACTAGATAACAATAACGAACTTGAAGAATTTGCACTAAAACTTGAAAGTATTGTAATAAAAACAGTTGAAAGCGGTTATATGACCAAAGACTTAGCAATGCTTATAGGAAATAATCATAAGTGGTTAAGCACTACTCAATTTATAGATAAAGTGGAAGAAAACTTACTAAAAGCAATTTAGTTTTACAAAAAATTAAATTGCTTTTAAAAATAATTCAATTTTTGCTACTATCTCTGCTTGATTAATTTTATTATTTCCACCGCCCTGTGCAAAATCTGATCTACCTCCACCTTTTCCGTCAGATAATTGATTTAAAATTTTAACAATTTCAGAAGCTGAATATTTGTTAGTTAAGTTGCTAGTAACACCAACAGTATATATAATCTTATTATCATGTTTAGATAAATTTAATATTATACTTTGATCAAATTTTTGTTTGTATGCATCTGTTAATGATCTCATTTCTTTTATTTCAATATTTTCAAGCTTATTAACAATAAATGAAATCCCATTTATTGATCTAATATCACTAATTTCATCCTGAGTGTGAGCATCTGAAGACTTATTTTTTTGAAAGTGATCAATTTTTTGTAACAATGATTTTTTATCATTTATGAGTCCTATTAGTCTTTCATTAACTGCTTCAATTGGAATTTTTAAAGTAGTGATAATTTGATCAATATATGAACGACTTTGCTGTAGATATTTTATTGCATTCAAACCTGTTAATGCTTCAATACGTCGAACACCTGAACTAGATGCAATTTCTGATTTAATTATAAAAGAACCTATCATTCCAGTTCTCTGAACATGGGTACCACCGCATAATTCCATTGAATATCTTTTACTTTTGGAAGAAGGTTGTGGTATTAAAGTTGAATTAAAACCCATCATTACTACTCTAACTTCATTATCATATTTCTCACCAAAAAGAGCCTGAGCTCCTAATTTCTTAGCTTCATCAATATCCATTAACCTTGTATCTACTACTGTATCTTCAATAATATGCTGATTTACAATTTTCTCTACTCTTTCAATTTCTTGCTTAGTCATTGGTTTATTACTTGAAAAATCAAACCTTAAGCGCTCACAATCATTTAAAGAGCCCCTTTGATTAACATGAACCCCTATCACGTCCTTCAGTGCTTGGTGCATCAAATGAGTTGCAGAATGGTTTGCAGCTATTGATCGTCGTTTATTTATATCTACTGTTAATTTAACCAAATCACCATTTTTAATTTTTCCTTGAATAATATTAATTTTATGAATTATTAAACCAGATATTTTTTTAACACCTTCTATTTTAGCTTCAAAATTTTCATTAATTAAAAACCCAGTATCAGAAATCTGACCCCCACTTTCAGCATAAAAAGGTGACTGATTAAAAATTAATTCTGCTAAATTACCATCATCTATTTTATCTACAGTTCTACCATTTATTACAATTGCAAGTACTTTAGCCTCAGAGTTTAAAGTGTTATAACCAAGAAATTCAGTTGAATCTAAGTTATTGGCAAGATCAAACCATATTTGCTCTATTTTTTTTTCACCAGATCCTACCCATGCATTTCTTGCTTTTTCTTTTTGTTTTTCCATTGATAAATTGAAACTATCTAAATCAACTTCCAGATTAATTTCTCTTGTGGCGTCTTGAGTTAGGTCAATAGGGAAACCATAAGTATCATATAATTTAAAAGCAACTTCACCTGAAAATTTTTCTCCTTTGTTCAACCTACTGATCTCTTTATCAAGTAACTTTAATCCTCTATCTAAAGTTGATCTAAACTTTATCTCCTCATTTAGCAAACTTTCCTCAATTAAATCTTTAGCTTCTATTAATTCAGGGAATGCCGCACCCATTTCTCTAGTTAAAGAATCTACCATTTTATGTAGCATTGGTTCATTAACTCCTAAAAAATGAATATGCCTCATGGCCCTTCTCATAATTCTTCTTAATACATAACCTCTTCCTTCGTTTGAAGGAAAAATTCCTTCAGCTATTAAAAAAGAAATAGATCTAATATGATCCGCTATAACTCTGTGATGGATATTAAATTTACCTTCAACAGACTGATTAGATAGATTTGCTGATTCTTCTATAAGTGCTCTCATTAAATCAGTATTATAATTATCATGGGTTCCTTGAAGAACTGCTCCCATTCTTTCTAAACCCATTCCCGTATCAATTGAGGGTCTAGGTAAATTTTCTCTTTTATCACTATCTAACTGATCATACTGCATAAAAACAAGATTCCAAATTTCAACAAATCTATCGCCATCTTCATCTGTTGACCCTGGTGGTCCTCCTTTTACTTTAGACCCGTGATCAAAAAATATTTCAGAGCACGGACCACAAGGTCCAGTTGATCCCATTGACCAAAAATTATCGATAGTATTGATTTTTATAATTTGAGAATCGGATAGGCCTGCATATTTTTTCCAAATCTCTATAGCCTCATTATCAGTATGAAAAACAGTAACCAGTAATCTTTCTTTTGGCAATGAAAACTCTTTAGTAATTAGATCCCAAGCCAATGGAATTGCTTTTTCCTTGAAGTAATTTCCGAATGAAAAATTACCTAACATTTCAAAAAAAGTATGATGCCGAGATGTGTATCCAACATTATCTAAGTCATTATGTTTACCACCTGCTCTAAGACATTTTTGACTAGTAACTGCTTTGTTATAAGAACGACTTTCAAGTCCAGTAAAAACATTTTTGAATTGCACCATTCCAGAATTCGTAAACATAAGAGTAGGATCATTACTGGGAACCAGTGTTGAACTTTTAACTTCTTCATGCCCATGCTTTTTAAAATAATTTAAAAAAGTAGATCGAATTTCTGCTAGGCCTGCCATTTATTTATCTTTACACACTAAATTTCATAAAATTTTCTTGAAGCTAAAGAGTTGTTTTCTCAATTTGTTTCTTTAGAAGTATTATCCTCAATTAAATTTGTTGTTGTATTTTGATTTAAACCATTAGCACTTCTAATTTTTTCTTCAATTTCGTGAGCAATTTCATGGTTATCAATTAGAAATTTCTTAGCATTTTCCCTACCCTGACCAATTCTTTCGTCTCCATATGAAAACCATGCACCAGATTTTTCAATAATGTCAAATTTAACACCTAAATCAATTATTTCACCAACTTTAGATATACCTTCTCCATACATAATATCAAACTCTACTTGTTTAAAAGGTGGAGATACTTTGTTTTTAACAACTTTTACCCTTGTTGAATTACCAATTACTTCTTCACGATCTTTAAGTGCACCAATTCTCCTAATATCTAGTCTAACAGAAGCATAAAATTTCAATGCATTTCCACCAGTAGTAGTTTCTGGACTACCAAACATTACTCCTATTTTCATTCTAATCTGATTTATAAAAATAACCATACAGTTAGATCTACTAATTGATCCTGTAAGCTTTCTCATAGCTTGACTCATTAATCTAGCTTGTGCTCCAACTTGAGCGTCACCCATGTCACCTTCTAATTCAGAACGAGGAGTTAAAGCTGCTACTGAATCAACCACGACTAATGAAACCGCTCCAGATCTAACCAAAGTCTCTGTTATTTCTAAAGCTTGTTCTCCTGTATCTGGTTGAGAGATTAATAATTCATCTAGGTTAACGCCTAGTTTTTTGGCATAACCCGGATCTAGTGCATGTTCTGCATCAACAAAAGCACATATCCCTTCCTTTTTTTGCTCTTCTGCTACTACGTGTAATGCTAACGTAGTTTTACCAGAACTTTCAGGACCATAAATTTCTATTATTCTTCCTTTAGGCAATCCTCCAATACCAAGTGCAATATCCAAACTTATTGAACCTGTTGAAATAGACTCAATATCAATAACTGGATTATCTTGACCAAGTTTCATGATTGAACCCTTACCAAAGTTTCTTTCAATCTGTGAAAGGGCTGTTTCGAGTGCTTTACTTTTATCCATAGGTGCTCTTTCTAAAAAGTTAATTAACTTTGTCATATTTCTTTCCTTATTTCATATCTTTGTTTATCTATCAACATTACAAAAACGATAAATTATAAAATATAAAATTTATTTATAATGTTCACCTTATGTTCTTATATATTTATTACTTAATTATCAAGAAATATTTAATTATTCAGTAATTTTTAAAACAGAAAAATAGAAACCATCACTAGCATTAATCGGATGAAATATACCTGACTTAACTTTTGAATAATTTTTGTGATGCAACAAATATTTTCTAATAATCAAATCACCTTCATCTTCTAATAAAGAGCAAACAACATAGATTAAAAAACCACCATTTTTTAAATAAGAACATGCTTGTTTAACAATACTATACTGATTTTTAGTTAATAAAGTTAACTTTTGATCATTTAATTCCCACTTTATTTTAGGATCTCTTCTCCAAGTTCCAGTTCCAGAACACGGTGCATCAACAAATACAATATCAAAAAAATTTTTGTACTTAATTAATTGTTTAGAATCAATAATTGTTATGTTGGCTCCAGCTTTATTAGTCCTATAAATAAGATTTTTATATTTCAAGTTATTTAAATCATAAGCAAAGAGATCCACTTTATTTCTTAATCTTGAAGCAATAGCGAGAGCTTTTCCACCACTGCCTGAACAAAAATCTAATATTTTTTTTCCTGAAGAGATTTGTATAAACTCAGTAGTTAATTGAGAAGATAGATCTTGTAATTCTACTTCACCAAGTTGATAGGATAAAGAATTTTTAATTAATTTTTCTCCACTTATAATTTTTAATGCATAGTTTGAACTAGGACAAATTTCAGAAAAAATCCCTTGATTTTCTAATTTAATTTTTGCTTCTTTTAGATTTATTTTATTTTGATTAATTCTTAAATAAACTGGCGCTCTTTTCAAAAATATTTCCATGATAGCATTAAAATTGTTACCTAATGATTGTGTTAACTTTTCCTCAAGAAACTCTGGATAATTAAGACTTATATTTTTAGGAGCTTTCTTTACTAATCTATTGATATTGTTTAGAATAATTAATTCATTACTGTTAATAGGTGGTGATAGATATTTATTCTCTTTTATGTCCTCAAGAGAAAAAGAGCCCTTTTTATAAAGGAATAGATAGGAAAGAACTAAAATACGACCATTTTCGACATATTCGTTTATTTGAAATGGATAATATAAAATTAACCTTTTTCTTAAAATATCAAATACTAGATCTCTTATATTTCTTCTATCATTAGAGCCTGCAAAACGATTTTTTTTGAACCACTGTTTTAGTGCTTTTTCTAATGGATAACCTTTCAGATAGTCATCCAAAATATTAATTGCGGCAGCTGCACGAGAAATTTCTTGCATAAAAATTAATATTTTCTTTGTGGGTTTTACTTATTATTACTATAGTTTGGTGACTCATTTGTTATTCTTACATCATGCACATGACTTTCTGACAAACCTGCTCCAGATATTTTAATAAATTTACAACCATTTTTCATTTGATTAATGTTTTTATTGCCTGTGTATCCCATAGATGCCTTTAATCCACCTACCAATTGATAAATTATGTTATTAACTGACCCCTTGTATGGAACTTGTCCTTCTATTCCTTCAGGGATTAATTTATCTGCTTCTACTTCTTTTTGAAAATATCGATCTGCAGAACCTCTTGCCATAGCACCCAAAGAACCCATTCCCCTATAATTTTTAAAACTTCTGCCTTGATACAATGATATTTCACCAGGAGATTCATCTGTTCCTGCAAATAAAGAACCTATCATCGCACAAGAGGCTCCTGATGCAATTGATTTAGCAAAATCACCAGAAAATCTAATTCCGCCGTCAGCAATTACCGGAATACTGTGTAAATCTGCTTCTTTAGCACAATTTATAATTGCAGTTAGTTGAGGCATGCCTACACCAGCAATAACCCTTGTAGTACAAATTGAACCTGGGCCAATTCCTACTTTAATACCATCAGCACCCACATCTATCAATTCTTTTGTAGCATCTGAAGTAACCACATTACCTGCAATAACTTGGGTATTAGCAAATTCCTTTTTTAATCTTTTAACCGCGTTTATTACATCTGAAGAATGACCATGAGCGGTATCTATGAATATAACATCTGCTCCAGCATCAATCAATGAAATAGATCTTTCATAACCTTCATTTCCTACAGAAGAAGCCGCAGCACATCTTAATCTACCTAATTTATCTTTACAGGCTATTGGATTTAATACAGATTTTTCAATATCTTTTATAGTGAGTAACCCTAATAAATAATTACTTTCATCAACTACTAATAGTTTTTCAATCCTTCTTTTTGCCATTATTTGCTTTGCTTCTTTTGAATTAATTGGTTCTTTTACAATAGCTAAGTTTTCTTTAGTCATAACTTCACTTACTTTAATAGAATTATCTTCTAAAAAACGAATATCTCTGTTTGTTAATATCCCCAATACTTTATTTTCTTTATCTACAACTGGAAAACCAGTGATATTATATCTTTTAGCAATTTTTTTTGCGATCTTAACAGTATCATTACAATTTAAAGTTATTGGATTATAAACAATACCACTTTCAAATCTTTTAACTGCAGATACATATTTGGCTTGTCTGCTTATACTTAAATTTCTATGTATAACACCAATACCTCCAGATTGTGCCATAGCTATAGCCATATTTTTCTCAGTAACAGTATCCATTGCAGAAGAAATTAAAGGGATATTAAGTTTGATATTCTTTGAAACAAATGTCTTTGTATCAACCATATCTGGAGTAACTGAAGATTTTGCAGGCACCAATAAAACATCATCAAATGTGATAGCATTTTCTAATTTCATATATTTAAAACCTCTATTACAGAATAAATATTTATTTTGATATAGTTAATCTTTTTTAAATTTTAATGCTACAACATATTTTTCAGAGCTATCAGATCTACTTGATTTAGGTTTAAAATTAATCACTTTCTTGAACTTTTTTTTAAGCAAGTTTTGTAATTCCATTTCAGCACCACCAGCAAGAACTTTTGCAACAAAATTTCCTCCTTCATTCAAATAATTAAATGCAAAAAATGCTGCAGATTCGCATAATGCCATAATTTTTAAATGATCAGATTTTTTGTGTCCCGTTGAGTTGCTTGCCATATCAGATAATATATTATCAACTTTATGATTTAATATTTCTCCAATTTCTTTTTCAAAATTATCTTCTAAGAAATCAAATATGTATATTTCCGCACCATTAATTGCTAAGATAGGTTTTAAGTCAATACCAATAACCCTGCCCTGTTTTTCTTTCAATTTATCAAGGTTTGAATTAGTTTTTTCAACAGCAACTTGAGACCACCCACCAGGCGCACAACCTAGATCAATAACACTATCTCCAAATTTAAATATACAAAATTTTTCATTTATTTCCAATAATTTAAATGCAGCTCTCGATCTATAACCTCTCTCCTTAGCAAGCTTTACATATGGATCATTTAGCTGCCTTCTTAACCAGTTAGTAGAAGAAATTTTTCTTCCTTTAGCAGTTTTTACATTTACTTTTAATAATCTATCAGTATTTTTTTTTGTTTTTTTTATTGAAGTACTGATTTTTTTATCATTTTTTTTTAATGGATATTTTTTTTTCATAAGACTATTGAAAATGGTTATCTGCCGCCATTAAAGAGTATAAAATTCCTTCTCTCAAACCACGATCAGCCACTTTCATACTATGTGAAGGCCAAATTCTCAATAAAGTTTGCATAATTGCAGATCCAGACATTATTAAATCTGCCCTGTCTCTACCTATTCCTGGTTCTTTCTTTCTACCATCAGGTCCAAGAATCAAGAATTTTTTTATGACATTATCAATATCAGTAGAAGAAAGGTTAAGTCCATCAACCTTTAATCTATCATATCTTCTTAAACCCAAATGAACTGCTCCTAAAGTTGTTACAGTTCCTGAAGTACCAATTATTTGCAGTTCTTTTTTTAAATCAATTTGATTATAATTTAAATAAGGTAAAAAATTTTCAATTTTTTGCTCAAAATCACAAGACATTAAAGCAAACCTTGCACTATCATCATCCACATCAGAATAACGCTCTAGTAGAGTTGCAACACCTAAAGGGACTGAAATCCAATCTACTATTTTGACGAAATTAGTATTTAATTTTTCAATTTGAAATTCTTTTTTATTTTTTTTATCTAACCGAAGTTTAAGCATTTCTGCTATCCTATTTTCTTCTGAGATCTCTGATAAATCCATCCAAACTAATTCTGTCGACCCTCCTCCAATATCAACTATTAAGACATGAGAAAATTTTGGATCGAATAACGGAGCGCAACTTATAACTGCTAATCTAGCTTCTTCTTCGGGCTTTATAAGTTCTAATTTTAGTCCTGTTTCCATTTTAACTTTTTGTAAAAAACTTTTACCATTTTCTGAACGCCTACAAGCTTCAGTAGCCACAAGCCTTGAATTTTTAACACGGAATTTATTAAGTTTTTTTGCACATACATGAAGAGCTTGTAATGCTCTTGTGATTCCAGCTTGAGAGAGTTGTCCAGTTCTTTCCAGATCTATACCAAGCCTTATAGACTTTGAAAAAGCATCTACTATCTCAAATCTTGAACCAGTTGGTCGGGCTATCAACATTCGGCAACTATTAGTACCTAGATCTAAAGCTGCATATAAATTTTTATTATTATTGTTACCCTTTTTAACATTCAAACTTTTGTTAACCAACTTAGGATCAGAGCCTAAGTCTACCATTTTTATCCTCTCTTAAATAGTTCAAAGATATATCTAACTTAAACTATTTTTCTTTACAGTAGTATAAAGAAGAGTAATTAACAACTTTAAAACATCTTTAATTCTATGTCGAATTAGTATTTCATGCAGTCGCTTTTTTGTTAACAAAATTTTAAAATAGGTTATTTAGTCAGACATATATATAACTTAACAGGAATAACAAATGACAAAAACTATTATAGAAAGTTCAAATAGAACTGTTGTTATAGGCTTTGATGAACCATTCTGTATAATTGGAGAAAGAATAAATCCTACAGGGCGAAAAAAATTGGCAATGGAATTAGAAGCTGAAAATTTTGATACCGTAGTCAAAGATGCTTTAGAACAGGAGAAAGCAGGCGCGAATATTTTAGATATAAATGCTGGTGTGGTTTATAACTCAAATCCAAATCCTAATGAAACTGAACCAGTTTTGATGAAAAGGTTAATTGAACTTGTACAAGATACAGTTGATGTCCCATTATGCATTGATAGCTCAGTGCCTGGCGCTCTTGAAGAAGGTTTAAAGGCCGCAAAGGGAAGGCCTTTACTAAATTCTGTTACTGGAGAAGAAGAACGACTAGAAAGCATTCTTCCTCTAGTAAAAAAATACAACGTGCCAGTAGTTGCAATATCTAACGATGATACTGGAATATCAGAAGACCCAAGAGTAAGGTTTAACGTAGCAAAAAAAATAGTTGAAAGAGCCTCTGATTTTGGGATACCCCCTACTGACATTGTAGTAGACCCACTAGTGATGCCAATTGGTGCAATGGCTACAGCCGGTCAACAAGTGTTTGAATTAGTAAAAAAACTGAAAATAGAACTTAAAGTAAATACAACATGTGGAGCATCCAATATTTCTTTTGGACTTCCAAATAGACATTCTATAAATTCAACCTTTCTGCCAATGGCTATTGCTTCAGGAATGTCTAGTGCAATTATGAATCCTACCAATCCTCATGAATTAAATTCAATTTATGCCGCAAATTTACTGATGAATAGAGACAAAAATGGTGCAAACTGGATAAAACGTAATAGAATTAATTCACCTGATTCTAATTCAAAAGAAGATATAAATGAAAATTCACAGAGAAGAAGAAGAAGAAGAAATAGTAGAAGATAACAAATACTGGTATTTTTTTAATCATTTTTCTGTTAGTCAATGAATAATTATAAAAAAAATAATTTTATTTCAATATCAAGAACTAATGACTTAACTGTTGTTTTTACACCCTCTGGTTTAAGGGGTACTGTTAAAAATGGGACAACCATATTGGATGCTGCTAGACAATTAGGAGTGGATCTAGATAGTGTTTGTGGAGGAAGAGGAATATGTACTAAATGTAAAGTCAAACCGTCTTTTGGTAATTTTTCAAAATTTAATATTGACGCTAAAGAAGGTAATTTAGCCCCACCAACTGAAATTGAAAATAAGTCTATAGAAAAAAATAGAATCTCTTGCGATGAAAGACTTGGATGCCAAACTAAAATTTTAGGAGATATGATAATTGACGTTCCTGAAGAAAGCCAAGTACATAAACAAGTGATCAGAAAAAGGATAGAACTTAAAAATATTGATATAAATCCAGCAACTAAACTTTATTATGTAGAGGTTAAAGAACCAGACATACATAATCCTTCAGGAGATCTTCAAAGATTAAATCTTGCACTAAAAAAACAGTGGGGAATTAAAAAAACAAACATTTCGTTAAAAATTTTAAAAAACCTACAATATATTTTACGAAAAGGAAAATGGTGTGTTACATGCGCTATTTTTCATCAAGATAATGAAGATAGCGAAATCGTGAACATATGGCCAGGATTTTTGGACTCAAACCTTTACGGAATAGCTATTGATTTAGGATCAACTACTGTTGCTGCACATCTTTGTGATTTACATACTGGTGAAATTATAAATTCATCAGGAATTATGAACCCTCAGATACGATTTGGAGAAGATCTTATGAGTAGGGTTAGTTTTTCTATGATGAATGATGATGGCACTGAAAAACTAAAAGAAACTGTTCAAGAATCTTTAAATACCTTATTTAAAAATTTAATGAGAGAACCAGAAATCGACCCTAAACTGGTTGTAGAACTTTCTATAGTATGTAATCCAGTAATGCACCATTTGCTATTAGGTATAAATCCTACTGAATTAGGACAAGCTCCCTTTGCACTTGCATCATCTGATTCACTTTATTTCAAAAATGAACATATAGGATTAAATTTTTTGGATAATGCAAATTTATATTTATTACCTTGCATTGCAGGACATGTGGGAGCAGATGCAGCAGCCGTTATTTTATCAGAAGCACCTAATGAATCTGAAGAAACTGTTCTAATAATAGATGTGGGAACTAATGCTGAACTTATACTTGGCAATAAATCTGAATTATATGCATGTTCTTCTCCCACAGGTCCAGCATTTGAAGGAGCTCAAATATCATCAGGGCAAAGGGCAGCACCTGGAGCTATAGAAAAAATTAAAATTGATCCAATTTCAAAAGATCCGATTTTCAAAGTAATTGGCTGTGATTATTGGTCGAATGAAGAACAATTTCAAAATTTTTTGTTAAATCAAAAAATTACTGGCATATGTGGTTCTGGTATAATTGAAGCTATTGCAGAAATGAGAATGACAGGTATTTTAGATGCATCTGGATTAATTGGGTCTAGTTCAGAAACTGGATCTGAAAGATGTATTTCTGAAGGTAGAACCAATAGCTACATAATTTATAAAAGTATGATTAATGATGAAACAACAATAAAAATTACAAATGGTGATGTGAGAGCAATACAATTAGCAAAAGCAGCTTTATTTGCAGGCTCAAGATTATTAATGGATGAAATGAAAATAGATAAAATTGATAAGATAATTTTAGCTGGTGCTTTTGGTGCACATATCTCTACAAAACATGCTATGGTTCTAGGTATGATACCAGATTGTAATTTAAAGAATGTTACATCTGCTGGAAATGCAGCTGGCGCAGGAGCCATGATTGCACTTTTAAATAGTAAATCAAGACTTGAAATTTCCAAAACTGTGAAAAAAATAAATAAAATTGAAACAGCCATGGCTCCAAAGTTTCAAGAATATTTTGTGTCCGCCTCAGCTATTCCTAATTCAATGTTTTCTTTTCCTGAATTAGAGAAAGTAATGAAATTACCTGATGTAAGTTTTAACCAAAAGAAAAGAAATAAAAGATCAAATTATAATTAGTAAAACTAACTATTATTTGTTAATTATAATTAATCTAATAATTGCAGGAGTGATTTTTGAATATTTACAGATTAGTATATAAATCTAAACCTTTCGGATATGATCAAGCCATTTTAAACGGAATTCTGTCTGATGCAATAAACTACAATTCAAAAAATAATATAACTGGTGCTTTGATTTGTAGAGATGATATTTATTTACAACTTCTTGAAGGTCCTGAATATGAAGTAAATCTAACATTTGAAAAAATTTCTAATGATGATAGACATTTAGAAATTGAGCTTCTTCTTGAAGAGTATTGTAATAAAAGGATTTTCCCAGGATGGAATATGAAAGATGATCCCGCAAGAACTTGGTTTTGGAATAAAGAAGAAATAAATTCTGGAATCTTTAATAAGATACCTAAGATTAAAATAATAGAAGTTTTTGAAAAAATCGCTAACCAGATAAATTAGTATCTAATTAACAATATTTGTTGATATTCCAGTAACAAATTTAAAAGAAATACTTCATATAATTCTGATTTTATTTTTTTCTTAGAGAATTTTGTTTATTTTTTTTTAAATTTAAACTTATAATGAAGTATCTCAATTTTTAATCAGGATATTTTTATTATGGATATAAATTCTAAACTAAAATTAAAAATTAAATCTAATAGAAAAGCAATTTTTGAGTTAGACTCAAAAAATTGAAGAAAATCGATCAAAAAGCGAAGAATTGAGATCTTCTGCTGAAAGAGATAATGCTTCAATAGCTAGGAATTATACTGCTGCATTTTACGGAAATCACCAATTAACTAATAGAAATTCAGAAGAAATTTTTAAAAATAGAATAGCTATCCTAAACAATATGGAAGTAGACGGTGAAGTCGAAGTAAACTTTCGTGAAACAATGATAAATATGGCAAATGTTGATTATTTTACTCATAGAGCTGAAGTTAATCAGGAGATAATTGATATTAACCAAAAATTATCAGAAGTTAATTCACTACTTATTCAAATAAATAGAGCAATAATGGCAAGAAATGAAAAATCTGTAAAATTTAATAGAAAAAATTTGGATATAAATAAAAGATTTTTAAATGGTGAATTTCATCCTTCAAAAGCAACTGTGGCGGCAAATAATAAAAGATCAAAAGAAAACGAAGATAGATGTTTAAAACTAACAAAAGCAGCAGAAAGAAATAAAACTAAGATTGAAAAACTTAAAAAGATAGGACAAGAAAATGCTGCAAATGTTTTAAGAAATTCAATTGAGATTTCGAAAAGAAGAAGTCAAATCACAGAAAATCAAGAAGAGGTAATAGCTGATCAAAAACATATAGCTAGTACAATATTTAATTAGTTTAGTTTATTTTTTTACCAATATAAATATAAACTTTGATTTTTTTTTATATATTAATAGATAATTAGAAATATTTAAATAATTTGGATAAGAAAAATTCAAAAAATTTTAATATTTAAGGGTTATAATATATGTCTTATTTTTTTAAGATTGCTGAAAATAAGGATGAAATAAAATTATCTCAATTATTTAGGAGTAAAATTTTTAGAAACTCTGATAGTTTCTGCGATACTGATGAACTGGACAAAAAATGTATACATTTTTTAATTTTTGACAAATTAAATTCTAATAAATTAGTATGTGTTTTTCGTGTTTATATAATGATTAATTTTAATCAAATAAAATATTCTTATTCTCATCAGTTTTACAAACTTAATAACTTAAAAAAAATTAAAGAGCCAATGCTAGAACTTGGTAGATTTTGCATTGATCCCAAATACAAAGATCCAAAAATTATAATGACTGCATGGTTTGCAATAAGGAATTTGGTTGAAAAAAATCATATAAAATTTCTATTCGGATGCTCAAGTTTTTTTGGAACCAATATTGAAAAATATTCAGATTGTTTCAAGTTTCTTAAAAGTAAATACATTGCCCCAAAAAATCTTATCCCTTATGTTAAAGCACCTAAAGTATTTAAATTTAATAAATTAATTAATCTTAATAATTTTTGTTTGAAAAAAGTAAGGAACACCCTCCCCCCTCTTCTTTCATCTTATCTTAAACTAGGTGGCTGGGTTTCAGATCATGTTGTGATAGATCATGATTTACAAACCATGCATGTATTTACTGGACTAGAAATAAAAGATATTCCACACAAACGGCTTCGCTTTTTAAAATCGTTTAATTTTAATTGAAAAATTTTAAATCAAGTATTGTTAAAATTTCTCATCTTATCGTTAGTGGGATCATACACAGCACCTTCAATGTCTTTTTTTACCAATGCAAAAGATACAAGAACAAAGAAGTTTATAAACCAAATTCTTTAAAATCAAGAATAAAATATATCAATATAGCTTTACTTAACAAATATTTTTTGACAAGATTTAATATATAAACTTATGGGAGGAAAATATGAGTTTCTTTGATTTTGCAAAATTAAAAATTAAAATAATAAGCCTTACATTAATTACTGCATTTTTTTCATTTTCTTTAAATGCTGCAGAATATACTGGTAGGTTATCAATGCACTGGAATGACAAACATCATTGTACCAAGCACGCCCAAATGTTTGTTGATGAAGTTTTTGAAAAATCAAACGGAAGATTAAAAATAGAAGTTTTTCACTCAGGTCAATTATTTGGGATCAGAGAAATTATGGGGGGAATTACTTCAGGTGCTGTTGACTTAGGAGGTGTAGTTGGCGTTGTAGGTTTTCCAAAAATTAATAAAAATTTTAATGTTGCAACGATACCAGGTTTATTTGAATCTTTTGAACAACAAAGAGAATTTTTTCTAAAGTCTGATAAGGGATCAGAAATTTGGGGTGATCTCTTAAAGAAAACAAATTCTACTTTAGTTATGTATAATCCAGTTGGGCCTGTAATGACATTTAGTGGTGCTAGAGAATTAACTGGCATTGATGCTATGAAAAACTTAAAAGCTAGAAGACTAATAGGTGCTGAAGAACCTATGTGGAAAGCTTATGGTGCAAAAATTGTAGGATTAAAAACAAGTGAAGTCTATACAGCTCTTCAAACGGGTATGATTGATACCATTAACACTCCTCCACAAAGTATAAGAGCTTATAGTTGGTGGGAATTCTTAAAATTTGGACAAAGACCATATCAATATTTTGCAGATGCTTATATAATGGCAAATAGTGACTGGTTTAATAAATTACCAAGTGATCTTCAGAAAATTGTAGTAGATGCAGGTAAAAAATTTGGTGATGTTTCTACAAATAAAATTATTGGAGTTGGGGAAGAAGTAATCTCTGAATTTGAAGCAAGAGGAGGGAAAATGACACTTCTAACTGGAGCTGAGAAAGATAAATTTGATAACCTTATGTCAGAGAAAATAATTCCAGCTATGATGGATAAATTTGACGCTGATGCCTATAAAGCAGCTGAATCTTTTGTTTCTAATTAGATGAATTATAGATTTTTTTATTATTCTATTTGCTTAAATGAATAATATTTTAGTGCCATTGCAATTTATAAATGGAATTTTAACCAAAATTACATTTTTTATTGCAATGGTTATAGTTTGTATAATGGTATTAGCCCTTTCGGGTAGCGCTTTAACGAGATATATCTCAGGTCATGGTTTTGATTGGTTTATAGAACTACCACCTGCTTTGGTTAGTTGGTTAGTATTCCCTTTGTTGGGACCTCTGTTAAAAACTGGAAATCACATTGAAGTAGATTTTGTAAGTACTATTTTGTCTTCAAGAAACATAAAATTCATAAAGTGCTTTGTATATTTATTAAGTTTAATTTCATCCTTCATTTTTTTCAAAGCTGGCCTAGATGCAACTCTTCTTTTTTATAATCTTGGACAAATGATGGAACTTGAGATTGATGTTCCTATTTGGATTATGTTCTTATCTTTTCCTGTAGGGTTTATAATAATGGGTTTATTTTCCTTGGAATTATTTTTAACAACTTCACTTGATATATATAAAGATAGATCGTCTTAATGTTCTCTTTCGCATTAATTTTTTCATTCATTTTATTGTTTTTATCAGTACCTATTTTTTTAGTCTTTGGATTAGGTAGTTCAGTAGCTGCAATTTGGGGATTAAATCTACCATGGTCTACACTTATTCAAATGGCATTCGAGTCTATGAATAAGCACGTCCTTATTGCTGTGCCACTATTTATATTTTCTGGAATGGTAATGTTAAGAGGAGGTGCAGCTAGTAGGTTAGTAAATTTTGCAACTTCCCTTGTTGGACACTTGCCAGGAGGACTTGGAATAGCAATGGTTATTGCTATGGGGTTTTTTGCTGCTTTCTGTGGTTCAATTTTAGCTGCAATTACTGCCGTAGGAACAATAATGATGCCTAAAATGATAGAAGCAGGTTATCCAAAGCCTTTTGTTATTGTTTTAGCTGCTTCAGCTGCATTACTTGAAGCATTAATTCCCCCATCTAATGCAGCAATTTTGTATAGTGCATTAACTTATGTACCAGTTTCACAAACTTTTGCTGCAGGTGTTATACCTGGAATAATTTTATTGTTTTTCATGATAGCTTTAGTTTTGTTTAAATGCAGAAATATTAAAAGACATAAACCCGCATCAAATTATGAGAAATTGATACTTGGTTTAAAAGCTTTTCCAGCCCTTCTAACTCCTTTAATAATTTTAGGTGGAATTTATGGAGGATTACTTACCCCTTCAGAGTCAGCAGCAGTTTCAGGAATCTGGGCAATTTTTATGGGTTTTTTAATTTATCGAGAACTTACTATCAATTCTTTATTACAAAGTATAAAAGATACAGCAATTACTACTTCAGTTATATTTTCAATAATTGCAATGGCTACTTTCCTAAGCAAAGTATTTACCTATACTCAATTTCCTCAATTTATTATTAAATCAATTACTGAAATGGGCGTTGGTTTGAATTTCTTTTGGTTTGCTATGGCTTTGATATGTTTGATTTTAGGAACATTCATCGAAATTATACCAGTTTTTTATCTTACAATTCCGATATTTACAGCGATTATTTTATCCTTTGATCAAAGCTTAATTCATCTTTATGTAGTATTTGTTGCCTTTGCTGGAATAGGCATGATTACACCACCAGTTTGTGTTGGTATTTATACATCAGCAAGTGTTATTAAGGAAAACCCTGGGAAAGCATTTAAAGAAGTACCTCTATTTACAGCCGTGGGTATTTTGTATGGTATAATAATGATACTATTTCCAAGTTTATCAACATGGTTGCCTGCATATCTTACGGGTTAGAAATTTTATTATTTAGATTTAGCCCAATCCCAATAAAGATCTCTAGTTTTTTTTGTGATAGGTCCAATCTGATAATTGGTATCATTAAAAGCATTTACAGGAGTTACTTTCATCATATTCCCAGACATAAAAACTTCATCCGCCTCAGAAACATCACTAAATGATATTACCTTCTCATGAACTTTATAACCATCAGCTTTTAAATTTGAGATGTGCCTGTTTCGTGTAATTCCAGCTAGAAAAGTTCCATTTGGTATAGGTGTAAAAACTTCACCATCCTTTACAATAAAAATGTTAGCTGTAGCGGTTTCAGCCACATTTCCCATTATATCAGCAACTAAAGCGTTGGAAAAACCCTTTTTTCTTGCTTCAGCTAACATCCTTGCATTGTTTGGATATAAGCATCCAGCTTTTGCATTTACTACATTATCTTCCAAAACAGGTCTTCTAAAACTTGTTGTTGTGAGTGTTGCTGCCAAATTAGGGTCAGCCATAGGAATATCTTCTAGACATATTGCAAATCCTGTTAGACCCTTTTTAGGAACAATTGCTAATTCTCCACCTTCAATTGCCCAATACATAGGTCTAATGTAGATTGCTTGGTTAGAATTATATTTTTTAATTCCATCCATAATAATATCAACCATTTTTTCTGAAGAAATAGTAGGAGTAATCATCATTGCTTCTGCAGAATGATTTACCCTATCACAATGAGCTTTCAGATCAGGAGCCACACCATCTACATATCTTGCTCCGTCAAAAACACTACTTCCTAACCAAGATCCATGGTCAGCAGCTCTCATTACATATTTATCTTGAGAATGCCATGTTCCCTCAAAAAAAGTTCTTACATTTGAACCAGTAGCCATATTAAATCCTATAAAAAAATAAATGTAGTTAAACTTTAAAAGCCTAATTACATTTATTCAATATGCGTTTTAATAAAAAATATTAAAAAAGTTTACAAATAGATCACATATAAATCTTATCAGATAACCCCCAAATCAAAACTGCATTTATAACTGTAAAAATAGCTGGGGCTATGTAACCTTCAGCAGTATAGTTTACTCCTTCCATCTCAGCCACTTCTGAATTTACTGAGATATAACCAAGAATTGTAAAAATTAAACTCTGAATAAAAAGTATGTTAAAAAATACCCAAGTACCTTCAGGACCCCCACGAAAAATAATATATAATCCCATTAAAAAGGTAGTTAATACAAAGGAACCTGCTAACCTAGCTGGTAATAGTGCAGACTTATGAATTCCATATTTCTCCATAAAATTTTCAGTATTTAACACAGATTGATATGCGTAAAATCCTCCACCTGCAAGATTTAATAAATATAGTATAAATAAAAACCACCCATTAAATGCCTCAATCATTTTAAATCTCCTGTAATTTTTTATTTTCTAAAACATTGTTTTAGTATAATAAAATCATTATAATTCAAGGACAAGTATTTACTTTCATAACTTACCTAACGTCAATTATGACACTAATTAAAAATAAAATGTTTAGCTTTATTTTACTTATTATAATTATAATTCCATTACTTATTTTAGGATTTTGGGTATTAGTACCAGTTTTATTAGAAACCCCAAAATTTACAATTCTTGAAAAAAATAAATACCTACAAATAAGAAAATATGATGAAATGAATATAGCCAAGATAATAACAAATGGCGAAAGATATGATGGACTAAGAAAAGGATTTATTCCACTAGCTCGATATATAGGTGCTAAAGAAAGAGAAGGAGAAAAAATATCTATGACAGCTCCAGTAATGCAACAAAAAAAGGGAGACAATAACTGGGAGATTTCATTTTTTATGCCTTCAAAATTTGACATAAATCAATTGCCTATTTCTCAAAATAAAAATATTGAAATTATAACCGCTCCCTCAATAATTTTAGCTGTTATCACTTTTAATGGTGTTGCTAGCACAGAATTATTAGAAAATAAGTTATCAAGATTAATTAAAGGGGTTGAGGAGGTAAACTATAAGATAATTCCAAACACTAAACCTATTTATTCTTATTTTAATGATCCATCCACACCTGGTTTTTTGAGAAAAAATGAAATAATGATACCAGTTGAAGTAGCTAATAATAATTGAGTAAAAAAAGTAATACTTTAATTATTAAAATTTTGTTGATTTTTTTTTTTCATATTATAATCTTAATTTATAAAATTTGACACATCCTTATAGGTCAAAATGAATAAGTATTTTAGAGATAATCGTAAAATAAATCCAACGGAGATTTCTCTTAAATTAGAAGCAGAAAATGATGAAAATAAAATTGAAATTGGTCCTACAAAACTAGCAATTTCAGAATGGGATAAACTATGCTTAGAACTCCCTGACTTAGGTAAAATGAGGGAATATAGAAATAATAGATTAGTTCAGCATATAAATGAAAGAGAATATGCTGGATTATTACTTTTTGATCCTCTTAATATTAGATATGCCACAGATAGTACCAATATGCAAATATGGAATATGCATAACCCTTTTCGTGCAGTGTTAGTGTGTTCAGATGGTTATATGGTTATATGGGATTATAAAAATTCTCCTTTTTTAAGTAAATTTAATCCATTAGTCAAAGAACAAAGATATGGAGCTGATTTATTTTATTTTGCTAGAGGAGATAAATCAAATTTAGCAGCTGATAAATTTTCTAATGAAATCAGAGTGTTATTATCTGAACATTCAGGAAATAATAAAAGACTAGCAGTCGATAAAATTATGATAAATGGATTAAAAGCACTAGAAGCGCAAGGTTTTGAAATTAAGGAAGGTGAAGAACTTACAGAAAAAGCAAGGTCTGTTAAAGGTTATGACGAAATTTTAGCTATGAGATGTGCTTCTGCTGCTTGTGAGAATAGCGTTTATATCATGGAACAATTTGCTAGAAATAATGTCCCAAAAGAGCAAGTAAGTGAGGATGAAATTTGGGCTATTTTACACGCTGAGAATATTAAAAGAGGTGGTGAGTGGATAGAAACAAGATTACTTTCCTCAGGGCCTAGAACTAACCCTTGGTTTCAAGAATGTGGACCGAGAATACCAAAAAATAATGAAATCCTTGCTTTTGACACAGATTTAGTTGGGAGTTATGGAATTTGTGTAGATATAAGCAGGACCTGGTGGATTGGTAATGAGAAACCAAGGCCTGATATGATTTATGCAATGCAACATGGGTATGAACATATTATGACTAATATGGACATGTTAAAGCCTGGGGTATCAATGGAAGAATTGACACTCAAAGCACATGTTTTGGATCCTATATATCAAAAAGGAAAATATGGAGTCTTAATGCATGGCGTTGGCTTATGTGATGAGTGGCCTTCAATTAACTATCCGGATGGATTTGTAGAAGGTGCTTATAATTATCCTCTAGAAGAAGGTATGGTACTTTGTGTTGAAGTTTTGGTCAGTCCAGAAAATGGTGATTTTTCTATCAAGTTAGAAGATCAGGTTTTAATAACTTCAGATGGATATGAAAATTTAACAAAATATCCATTCGACGAAAGACTGATGGGAACTTAATAATGAAAGAGAAAAAAGTCAAATTTACAGAAATGAAGGCTGGTGATAAAGAAGATTATCTCTTACTAAAAGAACTAGAAAAGCCTTATGTATCAATGACTTATAAGAGAATTATTGAAGAATTACGAAAGCAAGGTTCAATATCATTAGAAGGTTATCAAATAACACGATTAGAGCATGGACTTCAGTCAGGTACCAGAGCATATAGAGATGGTGCTGATATTGACTGGATTGTTGGAGCACTACTACACGATATTGGGGATGGCCTAGCGCCTCAAAATCACGATAGAATGTCTGCAGAAGTAATTCGACCCTTTGTTAGGGAAGAGGTTTCCTGGGTAGTAGAACATCATGGAATATTTCAGATGATTTATTATGCTCATCATTATGGATGGGATAGAAATGCGCGAGATAGATTTAAAGACAATATTTATTTTAAATCTTGCTCAGATTTTTGTGAAAGATGGGATCAAAATTGTTTTGATCCTAATTATGATTATGAATCTATAGAATTTTTTAAACCAATGATTAAAAATGTTTTTACAAGAAAAGCTTACGATCCGGCAATTATAAAGTCTGAGCAAGTTTTTGGGTTACCAACCATAAAATAAATATTTTTCACTAACAATAAATTATTGGAAATCTTTTGATTTATAAAAATATCAGTCCCTCAATAATAAAATTTATCGATGAAGCAAATGACTTATTTACCCTAAAACCTCATCAGTTAGGAGCAAAAAAATCTAGAGAGATTTTTGCAAAACACTCCAAAAGTTTAGAACAAAAAAGAAACAAAGATATTTCAGTAGTCGATGACTTTTTTAAATATGAAAATAGAAAAGTTAAAATTAGGCTTTATAAGCCTAACAATAATGTACCCCCTTCAACTGGAATGATTTATATACATGGTGGTGGTTGGATTATGGGAGATTTAGATTCTCATGACACAGTTTGTGTTGACCTATCAATTGGCTGTAATATAGTTGTTATTTCTATTGATTATTCTCTTTCACCAGAGAACCCCTATCCTATTGCATTAAATCAATGCTTTTCTCTTTATTTGCAATATTTAAATAAAAAAAATTTTTTTAAAAATCTAAATTTAAAAAATATTTTAATAGCTGGAGACTCTGCTGGTGGAAATTTATCAGCAGCTTTAAATTTGAAAATAAAAAAAGAAAACCTGCCACTTCCAAAAGGACAAATTCTTATTTATCCATGTCTTTCGCTAGATTTTAATTCACCTTCTTATATTAAATATTCAAATGCACCTATTTTAGATAGAAAAACAATGATATGGTTTTGGGGGAATTATTTAGGAAAATTAAAAAATATAAGTAATTCAATTGCTGTACCTGAACTAGAAAAAGATTTAACAAATTTACCAGATACAATTATTTGTACAGCAGAAATTGATCCATTGACTTCAGATGGCATTAAATTTGTAAAAAAACTTAAAGATAGTTCAGTAAGTGTAAGTCATATAGTCGCAAAAAATTTAGTTCATGGTTTTATAAGATTTAGAGAAACAGGATCACCGTCTGAACATTATTTTCAACTAATATGTAAAGAGATATTAAGAATAATTGAAAACTAGTTTGCTTTTAATTAATGTTTAAATCAGTAGATGTAATTTCAGATTCGTAATTATAGATAAATACACCAGAAAAGTTACTTTCTTTATAAACAAAGGTTTTTTTAAGATCGGAGAAAAATTCCTGTGAATTATCTTCAAAGTTTTTTAAATCTTTACTTGTTTCAAATTTTAGGTGTATAGCCACACTACCACATTGGCCAATTGAAATATTAAGGGAACGAATATTAAATTTTACAATTTTTTTTCCTAGAGCTTCAGAACAAAATGTAGCAGCAACTTTAGCTTCGCTTAATCCTTGAAATTTATAATTGTAAATCTTTGCATACATAATTATTTTAATTCTTCAAACATGTTATCAATTAAATTTTCAGCTTGACTACCACTTAACTTAATTTTTTTCATTGGCTTAGTTCTTAACTGCATGTCAGACAGTAGTTCTCTACCTATTTTTGTTAATTCAATATTTGAGTTTTCTTCTTTACAAAGCCCCAGATCAATTAGTTTTTTTGCACTGATTGAAGTAACTTTTAGATTTGAAGTTAATGACATAAATGTTTCAAAGTCTTTTATAGATAGTTCACTATCAAATTTTCTAAAATTTACTAATGAATCTAAGATCTTTTTTGTTGTAATTTCTTTTTGTTCAATTCTTAAATCAAGCAATAAAGCAATATTTGCAGTAATTTTTTTAAGTAATCCAACTTGATTTTGATTTAAAGATTTTGGTTCTTTGTTTAACATACAAAGCGTACCCAAAGCATAATTATCTTTATTTATAACTGGAAAACCAGCATATCCTAATGATCCAGTTCCATTTAATATTTTTGGGTGATTTTTCCAAGTATTATCTTTACTCAGGTCACTTATTAACAATGGTTCAGAATCTAATATTACATGTGAACATACATTTAATGAGTCTCTTGCATATTTTTGTCCATTTCTATCTTCTTCATACCCTGTAGAGGAAATTGGGCATTGAAAATCTAAATCGTAAAGACTAAAGCTTGCTTTATCAAATCCAGATATATCTTTAGCCAAATCTGAGTAAATTTGAAACAGTTCTGGTTCAGGACTATCTACAAGACCAGTACTAACAACAGTTTTTGCTCTTATTTCCTCATTAGCCGGCCTAGGTGCTAATTCTAACGACATTTGTTTACTCCATTACATTAGTTAGAATAATTATTCAATTGAAATGTATTAAGTCAATACTCAGTTTATAAATTAACCAAATTACTTAATTTAAGCTACTCTATTTTAAAATTGCATTCACAATTTTTTTTGCACTAAATCTAACCGGATCTGTAACTGGTAAATTGAGTTTATCTTGTAGTTTATAAATTTCATTTTTAGCTGAGACATCATCTAAACCTCTAGTATCTAAAGCAATAGCTTTAACTTTTGCCTTTGGAAATGAATTGAGACTAGTAGCTAGTTGCTCATTTAGACTAATTACTTCGTCCAATGGGGGTATTAATATTTTAGTTTCACTTTCAACAACATCCAAACCATGTCGATGACAAAGTACTAAAGCTGTTGGACAACTACCTCTCATTAAAGGAAGAGTAGCAGTACTACCTGGATTTAATAATGAACCCTGCCCTTCAATGATTAAATATTTGTTTTTTTTATATTTAAGTACCATTTCTTCCACAGCTCCACTTGCATAGTCTACTTTATATGCATCCAAAGGTATTCCATTTCCTGAAATACAAATCCCAGTTTGACCTGTTGCCAAAAAAACTACATCTTTAGCCTCAGCCCTAAGAGAATCTGCTAATTCAAAACCAGCAGTCATTTTTCCCACTGCCATATCAGTACCAATCATAAGTATTCTTTGATTTGAAAGAAATGATGCTCGGGCAGCTCCAATCTTAGGTTTCTTGTTAATGGGATTTCTTATATCCCAAATCCATTGATTGGAACCTAATTTACTCGAGAAAATGTCATTTACATTATCATGCAAACCGTTAACTACTGAAAGGCCTCTTTCAATGGCTTTATCGATAATCTGTATCCAACTTTCTGGAAGTCTTCCACCAGATGGAGCTGTTCCTAACAATAATACTTCTGAACCAAATTCAAATGCTTCATCTATTGTTTCTAAAATTGGTATATCCTTATCTATACCACATACTTCTGAAACTGTCTTACCTGCTTGATGACTATCAATAACACAAGTTATTGGATTTGCACTATATCTAATAACACCTTCAGCCATTTTTGCGAATAAAGTACCCATACTTCCTTCCGCATAAATAGCAATTTTTTGATTTTTATTTAGCATTAGTAAAAAAAGCTCCATGACCAGGTCTACTGTTTGGAGTTACAATTCCATCAACAAAAGTGGTACCTGAGGTTGGATCTGGATCTAAATTAAAATGAGAATCTAAATCAATATAATCAAATAAAGCTCCTATTGAACAACCAGCAGAAATTGAAATGGAACTCTCGCCCATACAACCTATCATTGTTTTAAGATTAGCATTACGGGCAATTGCTACCATCTTTATTGCTTCACTTAATCCTCCACACTTCATTAATTTTAAGTTAATTCCATCAACATATTTAGACAAAGACAAAATATCTTTCGAATTTCTACAACTCTCATCAACAAATATTGGCAAAGGTCTATTTTTAAACAAAAATTTTAAATCCTCTTCTTCACCTTTAGCAAGAGGTTGCTCGACATATTCAACTCCCATCTTAAATAACCATTTTAACATTTTATGTGCATCATCTAAACTCCAGCCCCCATTGGCATCTACCCTTACATTATCAAAATCGTTTTTAGCAAAAAATAAAATTCGTTCTAATATCTCCTTATCTTTATCAATACCTTCAGGCGAACCTAATTTTATCTTAAGATTTCCAAGCATATTTTTTTCTCTTAAATAAATTACTCTTTCTTCAATTTCTTCTAATGGCATAATTCCTAAGGTAATAGAGGTACTAACACTTGGTAAACTTAAACCAAATAATTTGTATAATGGCATATTTGCCTCTTTGGCTATTAAATCCCATAAGGCTATATCTAATGCTGCCAGAGCACATGGCGCCAGTTTATACTCAAAAGCTTTATCATAATTTTCAATAACAGACGATGAAATTGATCCTGTTTCTTCTAAAAATTTTTCTATTTGAGTTTTGCCATCTTCTGCAGTTTCTGCTCCTTCTGTCAATCCAGGACACATTTCTCCTATTCCTACATTGTTATTTCTATTCAAAAACACGAAGAGGTTTTCAGAGCCCGTAAAGGTACCCCTACTTATTGTTAAAGGAAATCTTTTCTTCAAAAAAAATTTTTTATAATTTATTTCAGTCAGACTATATATCCTTTCAAATCAAATTAGTTTGATTTATTTATGCATCACTTTTTTTCTGGCCCTAGTTTGATCGGTTGCTAATTGAGACCCATCATGGAATGTTCCAAACCACCTATCCCAGGGCATTTCCTCATTTCCGTAATTGCACTCATAATATCTATGATGCAACTGATGATAGAAAGTTCCTAAGGCAAGACGTTTTTTATCTTTAATTAATAAATTTTCATAGCCAGTATGTGTCATTGCTGCTCCAGGACCTAAATATAAAGCATGAAAAATTAAATGAATTGGATGAGAAGCCAAAATCCAATGAATGCATATACTAGATATATAAAATAAATGCTCTACCGGATGCATAGAAAAACCTGACCAAGGTCCTACATTCACGTTTCGATGATGAAGAGAGTGATACCTATTATAAAAAAAAGGTATGTGTAAGAATCTATGAATCCAATAAAAGTGAAAAGCAGACCAAATTGGAAGAAGTAGAAAAAATCCAAAAAACCAAAATGGATTTGAAAAAAAAGAATTTACTGGTGAATAATTATTAGCAAGTAACCACATTGTGATAGTTTGAAAAATGGTCAACTGACCAATACCGCTTGTTAAAGACCAAAACATATTGTCATGTACTTGATTAGAAAAATCCCAAAGTTTACCTTTTCCTTGTTCTCTTTTGTCAAACTTTAAGCGCTTTTCTTGTCCTTTAATGATATAAAAATACCAGTGTAATCCTCCAGAAATAGTTATCATTAATACCAAATTGATAAACCAAATTTGTAAAATCCAAGTTAATTCAAAATTTTTGGTTTGATCTAAAGAAGGATATACAAAATACCAAATTAAAAAAGAAATTATTACTAAAATTACTTTTTCACTTAGGTGAAGCCAGTTTCTATATATCCAAGCTATAAAAAAACTTGAATAAAGAGGTGACCTAAATAATGAGTTATTCTGCAAAGGAATGCTAGGATGATAATTCCAATCAGAATTTACTTCTTTTTTATCTAAATTATCTGACATTATTCTCTCAAATAAATAAAAATTACTGTTATTAACTTATCAAAAAATATACAATTGATCTAACAAAATTTTTTTGGATAGGATAATAACATTACAAAGAAAGTCTTAGTTATAGGTGCTACAGGATATATTGGTAATTATGTAGTAAAAACTCTTTTAAGGATGGGTTTTATTCCTGTTTGTCCCATTAGAGAAAACAACCAATGTTTTGCAAAAAAACACAATTTATCGATTAATCAGGTTCCATTATGGGAAATTAGTAATTTAGATTCAGTAAAAAAATTATTTAAAAAAAATCATGATGCACATGCAATAATATCATGTATTTCAAGCAGAACAGGTGTAAAAAAAGATACCTGGGATGTTGATTTTGCACTTAATATGCATCTGTTAAATGGAGCAGAATTCGTTGGAATAAAGAAATTTATCTATCTCTCCGCAATTTGTGTACAAGTTCCAAAATTAAACTTTCAATATGCAAAATTAGCTTTTGAAAAAAACCTAGAGAACTCTAAAATTGATTATACTGTAATAAGACCTACTGCTTTCTTTAAATCTTTATCTGGACAAATTAAAAGAATAAAGCAAAACAAAAAGTTTATAGTATTCGATAATGGTAAAAAAACCAAATCAAAACCAATATCTGGTGAAGATTTGAGTAAGTTTATAGTTTCTGCAATAAATAACAAAAATATGAAGAATAAAATTATACCAATTGGTGGTCCTGGGCCTGCACGTACCTTTAAAGAGTTTGGTGAACTTATTTTTCAAATCTCAGGGTTATCCCCAAAATATTTTTATTTTCCAAGTTTTGTATTTAAAATACTTATTTATATAATGAAACCAATTTCATTAGTATCGGTTAAAATAGATGATAAAATCGAATTTTTAAAAATAGCTCATTATTATGCTACTGAATCAATGCTTTTTTGGGATGAAAAAAAACTAGAGTACTCAGATTATAAAACCCAAGAGTTTGGTGATCAAAAGATTGAAAGCTATTATGAATCAGTTATAAATGGTGAACTAGAATTTAAAAGTGATCCTAATCAAAAGATATTTTGAATTAATTTTATAAATAAATACAATAGCTTAATCTTCAAGATTAATGTAGCAATCTGCATAAAAACGAGGAATACATATACAATAAAATTCTAAGTCACAATTTCCAACATTTGTAATTCTCTGACTTCGATTAGCTTCAATCAAAATCGTATCGTTTTCTTTTACTGAAATTTGTTCATCATCAATTTCTAACAAACCCAATCCTTTTTTTATAACGTAAGTTTCCTGAACACCTCTTAATAAATGTAATTGAGTAGTTGTATCAATTTCTACTCTTGCAAGTGCAATAGAGATATTTGGAGATTGAGGGTCATTTAGTAATTCTGTAATATAGCAACGTTCTTCTGTCCAAAATTCTTTCAACGGATTTTTTTTTCTGATTGAATTAGATGGACACATTTTCTTCACCAAGCTCTGGAATCAACCCCTCAAATAACTGAATTATTTTTTTTCCAGCAATTTCTGCAAAATAAAATATATCATCAATATTATCTGGTTTTTGATCTGGCCCACCTGTGGCTGAATTCGTTATTGCCGAAATTCCTAATACACTAAAACCACAATGAATAGCAGATATATTTTCTAATACGGTAGACATACCTACTGCATCAGCACCTGACATTTTTAAAAATCTTCTCTCGGCTGAAGTTTCAAGTGAAGGTCCCTTAATTCCAGCATAAATACCTTGGTTAAAATGTATTTTGTTGTTTTTTAATATTTTGATTGAAAGCTCTCTCAATATTTTACAATATGCATTAGACATATCTGGGAATCTTTGTCCTATGGTTTCATCGTTCATACCAACTAATGGATTTTCCCCAGTAAAATTTATATGATCTTTTATCAACATAATATCACCTGGTTGATGATCTTTAGATAGTGATCCAGCTGCATTAGTAATTATCAAATTCTTTGCTCCTAACTTCCTCATTACTCTAATTGGAAAGGTTACCTGATTAGCATTATATCCCTCATATAAATGTAACCTACCTTGCATTAAACATAGATTAACTCCTTTAAATGTCCCAAAAATTAGTTTACCACCATGCGATGGTGCTGTAGATGTTTGAAATCCAGGAATTTCTTCAAAATTAACAAAAGTTGGATTATCAACCCAATGAATGAAATTTCCTAAACCAGATCCAAGGATTATGGCAATATTCGGAAGATCAACCTTAAGCGATTTGACTTTAACAATAGCTTTATCAATTAAGTTATTTTCCAAGTTTTTCTCAATTTATAATAATGAATTTAAAGTTGGCATTTTTAATTTTTTGACTTCTTTGATAATATTTTCCATGTCAAAACTTATAATTGAGCCATCTTTAACACGTTGTTTACCCGCAACATAAACATGTTTAACATCAGATTTTGAACAAGAATAAACTAAATGTGTTATTGGATCAAATAAAGGTATTGAATGTAGTGAATTAGTAGAAATTATAACCATGTCTGCTTGCTTTCCGATTTCTAAACTACCTATTTCAGAACTTTTACCTAATGCTTTAGCCCCATTAATTGTAGCCATCTGAAATACATCTTTAGCATTTACTATATCTGGCTTCATTAATTTTCCTTTTGGTAAAGTAGCAGCAAGCCTCATCGTTAACCACATATCAAGATCATTACCACTTATTGCACCATCTGTTCCGAGTGTTACATTTATTTCTTTTTCAAGGAAATCTAATGTTGGAGCTATCCCAGAACCTAATTTCAAATTAGATAGCGGATTATGAGCAATTATTGAATTGGTTGTTTTAATAATATCCATTTCAGCATTATCTAGATGTACACAATGAGCTAAAATAGCTTTGTCATCTAACAAATCTAATTTGTCTAGATGTCTAATGACTGTATCTCCATATCTACTTTTAATGTCTTTTTGCTCAAACATAGTCTCTGCAGCATGAATTGAAAAAATAGCTTTAAAATCATTAGCAATTTTTTTTGCGTCTTTTAAATGTTCTGGTCCAACTGTATAGGAACCGTGCGGCATAACAGCTGGTATAACAAATTCCGAATTATTAAATTTAGAACAAAAATCTGAAGCTTCTACCAAATATTGTTCATGATTTCTACCTCCTACACCTGGAAAGTCTATGAAAATGCCTCCTGTACAAAGCCTTAATCCTAAATCTAAAGAAGCATTAGCTGTTTCAAAAGGATACCAAAACATATCTACAACTGTAGTAACACCTGCTAATAAATTTTCTGCTAGGCCTAAATAGGAACCTAGCAATGTTGTTTCAGGATTTAAAATAGCTTTTTCAGCTTTCCAAACTTCTTGCAACCAGTCCTCTAGAGATAAATTCTCGACCAACCCTCTAAATAAGCTATCAGCAGCATGACAATGAGCATTAATTAAACCAGGGATAATTATTTCGTTATTTAGTGCAACGCACTCTTTAGATTCTGGAAGATTATTTTTATTTTTGTTTTTACTTCCAATAAGTGATATCTTGCTGCCTTTGACACCAATAATACCGTCTTCAATAATGTTAAAAGAATTATTACAAGTTATTATAGTTCCACCAGTTATTAATAAATCATACATTTAAATAATTCCTAACTTAATAAATTGTTCTAGATAAAGTCCTTAGTTTTTTATATGAAACAATTATCAAAACGACAAGGCACACAATATAAGGTAAAAGTTCTGTAATTTGTTGTGGCAAACCCAAACCTTGAATTCTTAGAGAGAGACTATCTACTAAACCAAATAAAACAATTAAAAAGAATAATGGAATAGGTCTTCCTCCACAGAGTAATACCGCAACTACTGCAATCCATCCCCTTCCAGCACTCATATTTTCTACAAATAAACCAACATTTGAAATTGATAATTGAGCACCAGCTAATCCACACAAAATACCACACAACAAAAGAACCAAAAATTTAATTTTGACAGGATTTACACCTGATGATCTCAATACTTCTGGATTTTCTCCTACCACACGTATCCATAATCCAAATTTATGATATTTTAAAAAGTAGTGTAAAATAAATACAATAACTATTGATAAATAAAATAAAATGCTCTGATTATTTATTAAAAGATCTAAAATTGGTATGTTGTTAAAGATAGGTAATTGAATTTGTGGTAATTTTTTTATTTCAGGGTGACTGAATACACCACTTACCTTAAAAATAGATCTTAAAAGATAAGTCGATAAACCAAGAGCTAATATATTAATAGCTATAGAAATGACAATTGGATCCCCTTTTCTTCTCAAATGGAATTCTGCAAAAATTATAGATAGGAATAATCCTCCAAATATTGCAGATAATGCACCTAGAAAAGCGTTATTTGCAAAAAAGGATCCTAAAACTGCCATAAAAGCCCCTAATAAGATAAAACCCTCTAACCCTATATTAAAAATACCTGCCCTATGACAAATTGACCCCCCTAATGCAGCAAGCAATATTGGAGTAGTTAACCTTGCTATAGATGAAAAAAATTCAGGATCAAAAATTTCAATCATCTTTAACACCCTTATTAGAGGATAAATTACTTAAACTTCCTAACTTTCCGACAACAAAAAGAATTATAACTGCTTGAATAACAGTTGCTATTTCTTTAGGAACTTGAGCTATTCTTTCCATACCAGCAGCACCAGTATATATGGCTGCAAAGAAGAAACCAGCTAAAGGAATAAACCAAAGATTGAGATTTACTAATAAAGCAGCAATGATTCCAGTCCAAGCATAAAGAGGTTGCACTAACATTCCATCTGTGAATCTATGGTGTATTCCTAAAACAGCAATACTCCCAACAATTCCTGCAATTGCACCAGAAAGTGCTAGTGTTTTAAAAACTATTTTTTTTGTTGGTAAACCGGATAATTTTACATAGCTTAAAGAATGTCCCATATTCTTTGAATAATAACCATGTTTCGTATTATAAAAAATAATTAAACAAATAACATAGACTAAAAATATAATCAAAATTCCTAAATCAAGTCTAGTATTTGGAAAATAAGGGAGCCAAACATTTTTTGGCAATAAAAAAGTTTGAGGCAACCCAGATTGTATATCTCTGAATGGGTGGTTTACTAAATAAGAAGTAATAAAACGAGCAGGATAATTTAAGAGCAAGGAGCCAACTAAAAGAGGAACACCCATATATATGGTAAGAAATCCACTAATTAAAGCCCAAGTCGCTCCAGCTAACATTCCACTAATTATTGATATTATTATACCAATAAAACCAAAATCACTTACTAATAAACCTGTAAAAGCACATGCAAACCCACCAACTACTAATTGCCCCTCTCCTCCAATATTAAATAGGCCACCTCTAAACGCAACAAGAGCAGCTATAGCCATACCACTAATTAATGCCATTTTGGAAAATGTTGAAAATAAATAGGCGTTGTTTCTACCCCCAACTGAACTATTTACAAAACCTTTAAATGCAAGAGAGAAATTAGCATCTGCTAGGTAAAGTAACAAAAAAATAAGGATAAAGATTGAAAAAAATGCATAAAAAATTTCAATTGTTGGTCGAAAAATTTTTAAAAAGCTTTTACTTTGCATGAGTCTAAACCGTAAAATATCATTTAAAATGAATACCCGAAAGCATTTTCGATGCAATATTCTCTCTAAATTTTATATCTTTTGGGATCCTATTTGAGATTTTTCCTTCATACATTACCAGTGCACTGTCTGCAAGAACGTCTATTTCATCTAACTCATTAGAAACAAGTAAAATAGCAGCGCCTCTTGCTTTCATATCTAAAATTTTTTGATGAATAAAAGCAATTGAGCCTACATCAATACCCCAGGTAGGATTTTCAATTATAATAAGAGGGAAATTATTAGAAAGTTCTCTGGCTACTACTAGTTTTTGCATATTACCACCAGACATAGTAATTACGGAACTGTTTGGACTATCTACTTTTATTGAGAATTCATTAATAAGCTGATTAGCATAATTTTTTATAGATTTTTTTTTCAAAAAAGGACCAATACTAAATTTTTTATCATTTAAATTTATATTAATTGCATTTTCCCAGACTTTTGATTTGATTGCTAAACCATCTTTTCTTCTATCTTGAGGAATAAAAGAAATTCCCTTAATACGTCTATGTCGAGTGCTTTTATAAGTAATATCCTCTTGAAGATATTTTATACTACCACCTAATACTTTTCTGACCCCGAGAATTGCTTCAATTAATTCATTTTGTCCATTACCTGATACCCCCGCAATTCCTATGATTTCACCCTTTTGGATAAATAAATCAATTGGTTGATTATGAGAAAACCTTGTTGAAATTTTTAATGATTCAACTTCAAGTACTTTTTTTCTTTCAATTATTCCTCTTTTAATATTTAATTTGGGAAGTTTTTTACCAACAATTTGCTCTTCAATTTTTATCTTGGTAGTTTGTTTTAATTTACTACTATTAATTAATTTTCCATTTCTTAGAATAGAGACATGATCACTAATTACCATTACTTCATCAATTTTATGTGTAATTAAAATTATAATTTTTTTTTCTAACCTAAAATTTCTTAATGTTTTAAAAAACATTTCTGTTTCATTAGGTGTTAAGACAGCAGTTGGTTCATCAAGAATAAGAACTTTAGCATTACGATATAACAACTTAATTATTTCAACCATCTGTCTTTGAGCTACAGATAAATTCATTACCAACTCATTAAGGTTCATATTTATATCATAAAGTTTAAGTAAGGCATTTATCTCTGGTTGAATTTTTTCAAAATTAATGAAGCCAAGAGCATCGTCTGGTTCGTAACCTAATATAATATTCTCTAATACAGTTAACTCATCAATCAACATAAAGTGCTGATGCACCATACCTATTCCATGTTGAATTGCATCTCTAGGCGAGGACCAAAAAACTTCATTATCATTAAAAATGATTTTCCCAGAATAATTTAAATTCAAGCCATAAAGTACTGACATTAAGGAACTTTTACCAGCTCCATTCTCGCCTACAATTGCGTGAATTTCACCAGCATTAAATTCTAGAGATAAATTATCAATAGCTCTAAGGTGATCATAATCAATAGTGATATCCCTTAGAGATATTTTCATCAAAGTTAATTGAAATTAATTTGCAAACATAGGGTCTTTAATTTCAAGAGATCCATTCATTATTTTTTCAGCAGCCCTTCTCACTTCGGCTAATACTTCATCCTGTTCTGCTATAAGACATTTACTATCTGCAAGCACATCAGGTTTTAAAGCCATAAGGCCCATACCTCCTTCTTTTAAACCCACAGCAGTAAAACTTGCTGTTGCTCCATTTTTAATAACGTCAACTGAATTTAAAATAGCCGCGTCGACACCCTTTAAAGTGTTATCAATAATATATCCTGGTGCGTTTACACATCTATTAACATCAACTGAAAAAACTTTAAAGTTGTTCTCTTCTGCCCCTTCAAATACTCCAAAATCACCTCCGGCCGTAGCAGTAAAAATAATATCCGATCCTGCACTATACATAGCTAGAGCTTGTTCTTTGGCCCTTACCGGATCACCAAATGGATTATCTCCACCAACCCATCTAGTTTCTACTTCAACATTTGGATTAACAGCTTTTGCACCATCTGCATAAGGGTCAGTATATCTATGTAAAAATGGTATGTCTAAAGCCCCAACTACACCAATTTTATTAGTTTTAGTCATCATTCCTGCTGCAATACCTACCAAATAACTTGCTTCATATTCTCTAAAAACTGCACAATGAACATTGGGAGGTTGATTTGGTATACATTGATCAACAATTAAAAACTGAACATCAGGTGCAGTAGGTGCCAATTCATTTACAATATCATTAAATTCAAAACCAAGTAACACTATTAACGTTGCACCTTCATTTAAAGCTGCTTCAACATTTTCTCTTCTAGCAGCAGCAGTACTACTTTCATAAGTTTGAACGTCAGCTCCAAATTTTTTAGCAGCTGCTTCCGTCCCTGTTTTGCCCATTTGTAAAAAAGCATTTACCCCTATAGGATCAGGTGAAACATAAACAAAGAAATCCTTACCTAAACTTATTTGAGCAGAAAAAGTGAATAAAAAAGTTAAAATACCTAAATTTACAGCCAAACGTTTAATCATCAACAACCTCATGAAAATAATATACCTTAAAACTTGATGCTAATTTCAAAAAGATAAAAAAGCAATCTAATAAAATCAAATATTAAATACTATTTACCTAATTCAACTTTATACTCTTGTATTGTATTCCCCCCATCTACAAAAATTATCTGACCAGTTATATAACTTGCCTCTTCAGATGCTAAAAATAGAACAGTATGACCAATTTCTTCAGGAGTACCAGGTCTTCCTATAGGCGTAAATTTTCCTGCAGTTATTTCTGCTTCGCTACTAGAACCCGTCTTAATCCAACCTGGACCTACACAATTTACAGTTATACCATTTTTTCCTTCTTCAATTGCTAGAGATCTAGTTAATCCTAACATAGCAGCCTTTGCTGAACCATAAACAGTACTACCGCTTATTCCAACAATAGGTCCAGTAACTGAGGAAATATTTATAATTCTACCTGACTTTTGTTTTTTTAAATAAGGTAAAATATTACGAGTAACAAGAAAAGTACTCTTTAGATTTATGTCAATTCCATAATTCCAACTTTCTAAAGTGTGTTCTATGAATTTTTTTGAAGGTTGGTCATTTCCTATCTGAACCATTCCTGCATTATTTACAAGTATATCAATTTTGTTAAATTTTTTAATTATTATTTTCGAAAGATTTAAAACTTGATCTTCTTCAGTTAGATCTGCTGCTAATGAATATACTTTATCTTTACCAAATAGTGATTTAAGGTATTCTTCTCTTTCAAAAATTCTATCAGTTGTAGATGTAATAAAAATCTTAGCCCCTGCTTTTGCTAATAATTTTGCAGATGCAAAACCAATTCCTGCAGGACTTCCAACTCCTGTTACCAAAGCAACCTTTCCAGTTAAATCAAACAAAATTTCCTCCAAACTTGATTACAAGTAATTTAATTTTTAATTTCCATTTAGACTATTAAAAAAAATTAGATTTAAATATATTTTTTTAAAATCTCATTTAAATCAATTTCAACTTTTAAAAGCTTTCCTAAAAAAAATAATCCGCCTATCTTCCTTTGGATAAATAAGATATCAGACGATGGAATTTGTAATTTATTTTGAAATTTTATAAATTCTTGGAAATTATATTTTATCTTTTTTATTATATCAGTTCGATCAAAATTATAAACTTTCTTTTCTCTAATTGGATAAGTAACTTCATAAAAAAAATCTAAAAATATAGTTTCTATTTTTTTTGGAAAAGTATCATGCAATATACCTAAATCAAATAAAGATTTTTTAATTTTTTTATGATCATTGTTCCACGTATCTATAAGAAGATTTTTAAATTTAATACTTACTTTAGGACTTATTTTTTGTGAAGCACCAAAATCAAGTAGAATTATTTTATTTTTTTTATCATCATATAAAAAATTTGAATAGTTTGGATCTGTCTGAATATATCCAAAATCAAAAATCTCATTAAATAATAGTTCCATAAGTTTATAAAAAATTTGATTTTTTTTGTGCTTTGATAAATTTACTATTTCATTAATAGGTATCCCAGGTTTATATTCCATCGTCAAAATATTTGTTGAACATAAATTTTTATATAAAAAAGGAATTTCAAATTTTTCATCTTTAACTAAACGACTGAATTTAAGTAGATTTTTAGCTTCTAATTCATAGTTTACTTCCTCATATAATTGGCTTTTTGCTATTTCTAACAAAGAATAAAGATCTATCTTTGGTGGTAAAATACCAGTTGATTTTATTAAAAATCCAAGATTTTTTATATCACTATCAATGCTATTCTTTACACCAGGATATTGTACTTTAATTGCTACTATTTCGTTATTTTTCAATATACATTTATGTACTTGACCAATTGATGCTGCTGCTATGGGATGTGGATCAAATTCTTTAAATAATTGCATAAAACTAGATCCCCAATTTTTTTTTAATACTTCGCGTAGTTGGGAGGTTGGCATTGCATATCCTTGATCTCTTAATTGGGACAAAATTTTAAGTGCATCATTTGACAATAAGTCACCTGCTTCTAATGAAAGCAATTGCCCAACTTTCATTGAAGCACCTCTCATTTTTGAAAGGTGCCTAACAAATCTATCAATATTTTTTTCCGATGTAATTAAATCTTGAAAATTTGAATGCTTACCTGAAAAAAAATTATTAGCAGCAGAAAACATCATATTTCCTGTAATTCCAGCAGACATTACTGTGAAATTCATAAATCTTGAAAATCTACCACTTGGTACACTTACATAATTTCTTTTTATTTCGTAATCTTTTACCATTGATTTTCAAATATTTATTTAATTAAATAAATCAACATTTTCAAATTTTAGAAAGCAACTTAAATGAATAAGTCTATGCTCAATCTTTCCGGTAAAGTTGTATTAGTTACTGGGGGTAGTCAAGGTTTAGGTTCAGTTATTTGCAACCAACTTGCGGTATCAGGTGCAAAAGTAATCTTGCACTACAACCAAAATGAAAAGTCAGCAAAGAATTTGAGAAAAGAAATAAATGGAAACATAGAAATAATTAAAGCTAACCTAAATAAAAAATCAGAAATTAAAAAACTGATATCAAAATCAATTAAATTTTACGGTCCTATTAGTGTCCTTGTAAATTGCGCCGCTTTTGGATCAAAAAAAGTTAGTGAATTTTCAAAAGTCTCTAAAAGTTTATGGAATAAAACTCAGAAAATTAACATACTGGCACCTTTAATTTTGATTCAAGAATTTTCAAAACAAAAAAAAGCTGAGTCTGTAATAAATATTTCTTCTATTGAAAGTTTTATACCAGCAAAAAATCATGAATATTATTCCATTTCTAAATCTGCTGTTAATATGCTGACAAAATCTGCTGCTCAAGAGTTTGGACACTTAGGTATACGTGTTAACTCTGTAAGCCCTGGTCTCTTGTATAGAAAGAATATTGGAAAAGAGTGGCCAACAGGAATAAAAAAATGGCAAGAAAAATCACCACTTGGAAAATTGGTAAACCCCCAAGATGTTGCAAATACTGTAGTTTTTTTGGCAAGTGAGTTTTCTCATTCTATCAATGGTGAAAATATTACAGTTGATACCGGAATGAGTTGTGTGCAAGCATGGTGATTAATAAAAAAATAGAATTTATAATATTATGAATAATTTCAAGGACTTAGATAGTTTATATAATAAAAAAGCAAAATTATATAAAAATATCAAGATTGAGAAAAAAGTAGAAATTTGTGATTTAACTCTTGAATCTGACGGTGAAGAAATGGCTGGCCTTAAATTCAAAGAGTCAGAAAGATTAGAAATTGCAAAAATACTTGACGAGGTTGGTGCCCATCGCATTGCAATTATTGGTAATTCACCAAAACCTACAAAGGGTGATATTAAAAGTGCCGAAAAAATTTTGGGCTTAAATTTAAATGCTAGAACAAATGGTTTTGTAAAAACAGAAGAAGAAATTTTAACTTGTCAAAAGATAGGGATAAAAGAAGTAGTTATTTTGGTAGGTATAAATGAAACAGCTTTCACAAAAAATATTTCTCCTAAAAATATTTTAGAAAAAAGTGAACGCCTTATTGAATATGCAAAAAACCTTGGATTGCATGCTACTTTTATGGGTATGGACTCAACTCGAACGTCTCCTATTTACCTAAAAAAAATAATTACCAAATTAGAACCTTTATTTGATGAGTATGTTATAGGAGATAGTCTAGGAAGAATTACTCCTTATGGTATAGAATACTTGGTAAAATTAATAAAAAAATGGACAAATAAACCTATTCATTTGCATCCACATAATACTACATCTCTCGCTGTTGCTAATTCTCTTTCGGGAGTCTTGAGTGGATTATCAGTCGTTCATACAACAGTTAATGGATTAGGAGAATTTTCAGGTTTAGCAGCTACAGAAGAGCTTTCTGCTGCACTTGATATACACGCAGGTATTTCTTTAGGTTTAAATTACTCTAAATTACAAGAGGCAAGTAGTTTAGTTTCTCGGATTACAGGCATACAAACTCCTCCTTTTAAACCAATTACTGGAAAATCTGCATTTGCAATACCTGAAACTGAGGAAACTCAGGAGTTTATGTATAATTTAAGTCTTGAAAATAAAATATTTGAAGGGATGCCTATACCTCCTAAGTTAGTTGGAAAAAATATAACATTTTCAATTGGTAAAAAATGTAATGAATTTGCAGTATTATATAACTTAGAAGAATGTGGTTATGAAATTACAAAAAAAGAAGCTAAGATTATAGCGAGAGAGGTAAGAAGAAGATTATCCACAAGAAGTAAATATTGCTTAATAACTCAGAATGAGTTGTTGAGAATATTTTTAGATTTAAGAGATAAACTTTTTATTTAAAATTTATCAGTAAAACTGATTGAGTTAATTTTTAGGTAAAACCTAAGAATTAAACTAATTGATGCAAAAGTGAGACCTATAACCATTCCTAACCATATTCCGATACTACCTATATTAAAAATAAAACCTAATATATAGCCTGAACCAATTCCAAAAATCCAATAACTAATTAAAGCTAGTATGAATGGTATTTGAACATCTTGTATACCTCTCAATAAACCTAATCCCGAAGCCTGCAATCCATCAACTAGATGAAAAATTGCAGCAAACATAAGTAATAATACAGCTAAGTTTATAATTTCATTACCAGAATCTATTTTTTTGTCTAGAAAAAGAGATAATAGAAATTCGGGAAAAGTTACGAATAAGCAAATAACAATAAATGCATAAAATGTGGTCAATAATAGAGTTGCTTTTGCAATATCAAATAATTGAATTTTATCTTCCTTTTTACCATATGAGTTCCCTACTAGAGTTGTAGAAGCCTGAGATAAACCTACATGAAACATAAAAGTCAAACCTGCCAATTGCATAGTGATACCATGTGCTGCTAGCTCAATTTTACCTAACCATCCCATCATAATGGCACTACTTGTAAAAAGACTGGTTTCCGCAAAATAAGTGAAGCCAATAGGGTAACCTAATAAAAAAACCTTTTTAAGGAAATCGAAATCTAATCTCCAAAACCTATTGAAAATCTTATAACTGTAAAGCTTATAATATAAAAATAAAATAAAACAAAATAGCATGAAAAATTGAACCAAAAGGGTTGATAAACTAGCACCTTTTATTCCTAATTCGGGAATTCCTAAATTACCAAAAATTAAAATCCAGTTTAAAATAATTTTTATTGGAAAAGCTGCAAATGTTATCCAGAAAATAACTTGTGTAAATTTTAAACCAGTTAGAAAACTACGTAAAGTTACCACAGCTAATGCTGGAAACATGGAAAATCCCATCAAAATAAGATATTCCCCAGCTATTTTTGAAATTTCAGAATTTTGACCAATCGCCAGTAAAATAGTTTCAGAAAATATAAACAAGTTTAATGCTAATAAACTGTAAATAAAGGAAATCCATAATCCCATTCTTGCTACTCTACGTACTTTTATATGGTCACCTTTTGCATCATACGCAGCAACTAAAGGTACAATGGCAAATGAAAATCCAGAACCAATAATGAATATGGAAAAGAAAAAAGATCCCCCTATAACGGCTGATGCTAGTGCTTCAGAGCTGTAATGACCAAGCATAGCAGTATCTACAATATTTAGAGAAAATTGTGCTACATTGCTACCAATCAATGGTAACGCCAATAAAAAGAGTTTGTGAATAATTGGATTAGATAATTTCATGATAATGCCTAATCATTTAAAAGCAGAAATAGCAATAATTATTCTTTATATTTAAAAACAATAAAATTAACCTATAAAATGAAACAAAATTAAAATTATGAGGTTAGAATTATGAGCATAAATTTTAAAAATGCTATTGTTCGTCTACCTAGTGAGTCCATAATTAATGCGATTAGCTCAAAAGGACTTTCTCCAGACTTTTTAAAAGCAAAAGAACAACATCAAGCGTACATTGACATACTTAAAAAAACTGGTTTGGATGTAAAGATATTGAATCCACTAAAATATCTTCCTGATAGTTTGTTTGTCGAAGATCCAGCTCTTATTTACAATAAAATATGTATCATCTTAAAACCCGGTGTCGTTACAAGATTAGAAGAAGCATCTAAATTAAAAATCGAAATTTCTGAATTATTTGATCAAGTATTTACAATAGAAAACGGAAACGTTGAAGGTGGTGATATTTTGAGAATAAAAAACCATTTTATAATTGGAATATCTAGCAGAACAGATGAAGTTGGAGCAAAAAATTTAAGTAAGATAATTAAAAAAATAGGTGGAACGTCAGAAATCGCAGTTACTCCAGAAAATATATTGCATTTTAAATCAGAGTGCAGCCTTTTGGATGAAGAAACAATCTTAGCGACAGAAAACCTTATAGAAACTGGTTTTTTTGAAAAAAAATATCAAATAATTAAAGTACCTAAAGGGGAAGAAACTGGAGCTAATTGTCTTAGAATAAATGAGCAATTACTTATTCCCAAAGGATATACCAGACTTTTAGATATATTATCTAAAGATTACAAAGTAAGAGTATTAGACGTTACCGAAATGGAAAAAGTTGATGCAGGATTGAGTTGTTTGAGCTTGAGATGGTAATTAAAGTTTATTTTGCCAATTTTTTAATTCATTAATCCATTTTTTTTCTGCACTAAAAGATTTTGCACCATCAATTACTTTTTCTAAATATCCTTTTCTGGGACACCCAATTATTTTATCAAACGCAATATATACAAGTGATAATACTCTTTGATTGCAAAATGTAATATAACAATATTTTTTGAAATAAATTTTCTTTTTAACACCTTCATAGTAGTCAAGTGAAAATTCATGTTTTAAATTTATCGACCAAAGAATACCTCTAACTGTTGAGTGATTACGAGGTATTATAGTTGCTACTCCTCTCGAATTGACGATAAAACGATATCCTAATAGAGATACCTTACCTAATGGTCTTGAATTTAGACATCTGAATTTCATTTGATCTTGGTTCATGTTTGAACCATAAGCAAAATAAAAGGTATTAGTATTATTTTTCATCAAATTTCTTAAGTATTTTTTATTTTTAAATTTAAATGTTTTTAAATATTATTTAATTGACTATCATATTAACTATCAACAAGATAAATAAAAATTAATCAGAAAAATGCAAAATCGACAGATAATAGAACCTAAAAGATCAATAGACGTAATCCACGAAACTGACGTCTTAGTAGTTGGATCAGGACCAGGAGGTCTTTCAGCTGCTATCGCATCCTCAAGGTGTGGGGTTAAAACTACTTTATTAGAACGCTTTGGTTGTTTTGGTGGGAATATAACAGTTGTAGGCGTAGAAGGTTTTGCCTGGTATAGGCATGAGAAAACTGTTGAAGCTGGGGGAATTGGTAGAGAATTTGAGGAACTAGCCAAAGAAATGGGTGCAGCAGTACCAGAAAGTCAATCTTTGAGTTATGAATTAGACAGTGAAGGTTTCAAATTAGTAGCTGATAAACTTGTTATAGATGCTGGTATACATCCAATGCTGCATCGCTCATTTTCAACGCCAATTATGGAGGGTAATACTATAGTTGGTGTTATAGTTGAATCAAAAGCTGGTAGAGAGGCTATTTTATCTAAGGTAGTTATTGATGCTACTGGAGATGCTGATGTTGCATTTAGAGCTGGAGCTCAGCTAAATTCAATGCCAGTAGAAGAACAAATGGCAACATCAGTTATGTTTCATTTGGCAGGCGTAGACAAAAAAGCTTTTCTATCTGAAATTCAAAATAATCCTCAGTCTTATAAAGATTGGTCTGATGGTGAATGGGAAGTAGAAACAGATGGTAAAGAGGATGATTTATTTTCTCCCTTTATTAAAAAACCTTTTCAGCAGGCAATAAATGAAGGTCTTTTACCATCAGATTTAAAAACAATTGGAGGTACTTGGGGAGCAGTACATGACACAGGTGAGTTAACTTATATGAATATAATTCAATTATCTAATTTAGATGGAACTAACCCAGACGACCTTACAAAAGGTGAGATAGAGGGTCGAAGACAGGCTATGTTGGCAATAGAAGCTTTAAGAAAATATTATCCAGGATGTGAAAAAGCAAGACTGCGAAATTTTGGGATGAGTATTGGGATCAGGGATACAAGAAAACTAGACGCAGTTTACAATATGACAGAGCTAGATGTAAGAAAACAGGGTAAATTTGAAGATTCTATTGGAATTTATCCAGAATTTATTGACGGTTATGGAATTTTAATTTTACCGACCACAGGACGTTATATGGAATTACCCTATAGTTCAATGATCCCAAAAAATGTAAATGGTCTTTTAGTTACAGGTAGAGCTACTGGTGGGGATAAAATTTCACATGCAGCAACAAGAAATATGTCATGCTGTAGTGTAAATGGACAAGGTGCAGGAATAGCAGCAGCAACGGCTGTTAAATCAAATAGAGATGTAAAAAATGTAAATATTACAAACGTACAAAAGGAAATTAAAAAACAAGGTGTTAGAATAAATTGATAAAAATGTTTTTAGTGAAAAATATTTTAAAATAAAGATAGCTGTTTTGTATTATTTGTAACTTTTATTGAATTTCTTTTTCTACTTCCATGTTTCTTAAAAACTTTTTTTGACATTTCATAATAGTTATCTGTTTCCAATATTTTTTTTATTTCATTTCTAACAAACTTTATGGCCTCTTCATGTATTACAATTCTATTTGGATAATCTTTTCCTAAAATACAATTATTGTTTTTTTGGGTAGTAAGATCCATTTTCCAAGGTTCATGAATGAAGGAACAATCCAAATTTTTTAGTTCAGGAACCCATTTTTTTATAAAAATGCCATTTTTATCATGCTCAATTGATTGCTTAACTGGATTATAGATTCTGAAAGTATTTATACCAGTTACACCAGATTGCATTTGTAACTGACTATAATGAATACCTGGTTCATAATCAGTAAAAAGTTTGGCAAGTAAATTACCAGTTATTTTCCAATCTAACCATAAATCATAACTTGCAAAGCTAACTAACATCGCTCTCATTCTAAAATTTATCCATCCATTTTGTGTTAAACTTCGCATGCAAGCATCTATAAAAGGATAACCAGTAAGACCCTTTTCCCAAGAACGAAAATGAGCATTAATACTTTGATAACGTGTCAGAGCATCAAAATTTGGATGCATAGATTTAAATTCAATTGAAGGTTGATCTTCTAATTTTTGGATAAAATGACATCTCCAGGAAATCCTAGACGTAAAAGCTTTTATATTTTTTATTTTACTTTTATCTAAATAAGATGAATTTTGATCTAAATAAAAATTAACTTTTTTTAATACTTCTTTTACAGAAAGAGTACCATAAGTAAGATGAGTTGAAAGTCTTGAACAAGACTGATCAGAATTGTTTGGTCCTGATATATATTTTAAATAGTTTGCTGAGTTTGTTTTTAAAAATATATCAAAAATCTTCAAAGCCTCTTTTCTACCCCCTTTTTGAACTTTAAAAATTTCTTCATTACCAAATATAGGATTATTTATAGATGGCAGATCAAATTCAAACTGATAATTAATTGTATTTATTGCACCAGGACTATTTTGAATAGGTGAGTTAAACCTAGTTTTTTTTATTTGCGACCATTTATCCCTAGTTTCTAAATTTCTTATTACTCCATTATTTGGGTACTCACAAAAATCTATACTTTTAACTTTACACCACTTTTGTACTTTTTGATTTCTAGATAGAACCCATTTATTTCCTGTCTCTTCATGAGATAAAATAGAAGAGATATTAAATGTTTTATTTATCTTATTAAAAAAAGTAAGTGATTCAGTGATTTCAACATGTAGGTTACTTTTCAAATTGATTAGGTCTTTTTGTAAATCTATTAAACAATCTCTTAAGAAAGACCAATGTCTTTTTGAACAAAAAGGCTGTTTCCAAAAAGATGGTTCGATTAAATAAACTGGCAAAATTGGAGTTTTATTCTCACATGCTTTTACCAAAGGTATATGGTCTATAACCCTAAGATCTTTTTTAAACCATAAAATTTGGACAGTTGCTTTCATTGTTTAGAAGTAAACACTTATCTTTTTATTTCATTGAGACATTTAGACCCTTTTTTCCTTTAATCTAATTGAAAATAAATATAGCAAATGAATAAGTAATATTTAATACAGAACCAAGATAACAATAATATATAAATTTTAGACGTTTTAAAAACCTACAGTATTAAAAATTTTATATATTAACCAAATTCTTTTAATTTTGTAGAAACCATCGCTTCTTGTTTTAACATTAATTTTTCAGCAACACACATATGTTCATACATAATTTTTTTTGCTTTGTTACTATCACCAATTTCTAAAGCTGTTAGTAACTCTCTATGAAAATCTAAACCCCTTCTCCATAGCTCATAATTGGTTGGTCTAAATAGTTTTCTATTTACAGTAACTTCTGTTAACATTTGAGCCATGAATTTAATTACAAATCCTAAAAGAGAATTATTGGCAAAATCTGCTAAACAACCATGAAATTTAAGTGCTGATTCATGATGAAGCCTATCCTGTTCCTCATTTAATGGTTCTTCTTGATATTCTGATATAATTAAATTCAATATTTTTAATTGATCTTTTTTTAAATTTCCTGCTAATGATCCAGCAACTTCAGGTTCTAATAGCTTTCTAATTTGATAAATGTCAGAGATATTTAAATTTTTAAAATAAAAATAATTTGATAAAAGAGCAATAGTCCGTAATTCAGAGACTTCATGAACGAAACAACCACCTCCTGGACCTGTTCTAGTTTTAATTAAACCCTGAGCCTCTAATAATCTTGTAGCCTCTCTTATAGTTCCTTTTGACATCTTAAAACGTTGGATCAAATCTGTTTCTGCAGGTAATCTATCACCAGGTTTCAGGTTTTCTGTTACTACCATCTGCTTAATAGTATCTGCAACAATTATAGTTCTTTTTTTATATGATGACATTAACTTAACCTCTTAAAATCAAATGTTTTAAATATAAATTTTTAAGGAACTGAATTTATCAGTAGTTTAGTATACTCATGAGCAGGCTCATTAATTATTTTTTTTGTATTTCCTATTTCAACAAACTCACCATGAAACATAACAGCAATTTTATTACAAAAATTTTCTACAACAGCTAAATCATGAGATATAAAAATATAACTCAAATTAAATTCTGTTTTCAATTTTTTTAACAATTGAAGTATTTTCTCTTGAATAATTACATCTAGAGCAGACACAGGCTCGTCCAAAACTATAAGGGGTGATTTTGATAATAAAGACCTTGCTATGGCAATTCTTTGCGCTTGACCTCCAGATAATTCGTGAGGGTATTTATCTAAGGTTTCTAAAGGAAGGTTTACAGATTTTAAAATATCTTTAATACGCGTATATGCTTTATCTTTTCTTAAACCTAAAAGATAAGTAGTAGGAACTAATAAACTTTGCATCATTGTTTTTCTAGGATTCAAACTATTAGAGGGGTCTTGAAAAACATATTGAATTAAGTTATTTCTCTGCCTCTGAGAAAGGTTTAATAAACTTTTACCCTTAAAAGTAATATCGCCTTTGGTTGGATTGTGTATTCCTGCAATAATTTTCGCTAATGTTGATTTACCAGAACCTGACTCGCCTATAATACCAAGTATATCTCCCGTATAAATCTCAATACTTACATTTTTTACAGCTTCCACTTTTTTAGAATTAAAAAAAATACTATTACCTCCGTCAAAAAAATTTTTTGAAATTCTATCAATTTTTAGCATTGTATTTTTTCTTTACTAAAGACAGTCTAGGGCTAGTTTTTATAAGTTTTTGGGTATATTTATTATTAGGATTATTTAATATTTTTTTAGTCTTACCAAATTCAACAATTTCTCCATTGAACATAACAGCTATATTATCACTTATTTTAGAAACTACATTAAGATCATGAGAAATAAAAATAATAGATAAATTAAATTCTTTTTTCAAATCATTGATAATGCTTAATATTTTTGCTTGAACTGTTACATCTAAAGCAGTTGTTGGTTCATCGGCGATTATAATATCAGGTTTATTTGCAATAGCCATAGCTATTCCAATCCTTTGTCTCATTCCACCAGATAACTGATGGGGGTACAAATTTACTACCCTTTCTGGATCTATTATTTTAACGCTCCCTAGAAGTTCTAAAACTTCTTTATTTAGTTTAACTTTATTTATTCTTTTATGATTAACTATTATTTCTGAAATTTGTGATCCAACTTTTTGAAGGGGGTGCAAAGTTGATTGTGGGTCTTGAAAAATATAACTAATTTTTTTTCCTCTTATATCTTGCATTGTTTGCAAATTTATATTTAGTAAATCTGTTCCTTTATAGTTTATGAAACCTTCAGTAATAATTCCTGGAGGAGAAGCTACTAATCTTGTAATTGAAAGCGCAGTTACCGATTTTCCCGAACCACTTTCTCCAACAATAGCAAGACATTCACCTTTTTGAAGTGACAGATTGACTTTTTTTATAGCTTCAATTTCGTAATTATTTCGAATAAATTTTGTAGTCAGATTATTTACTTCTAGAAATGGTTTTGAACTTCTTTCTGAAAAAACATAATTTTTCTTTAAGTCAGTAAGTGCTTTAGATCTCCCAAGCTTTCCTTGGGATAATTTAGGATCTAATGCATCTCTTATTCCGTCTCCAAAAAGATTAAATCCCATCACTATAAATAATATCATTAAACCTGGGATTAATGAATTGTGAGAATGTACTATTAGAGAAGACCTTCCTTCTCCTAACATAGAACCTAAATCTGCTTGAGGAGGTTGGGATCCTAAGCCAAGAAAAGATAGTCCAGCTGTTTCTAGGATCATCCACCCAATAGTAGTTGAAAAAGCAACAATAATAGTTGGTATTAAATTTGGTAAAAGTTCAAAAATGATACAAGAAAATGTACTTCTACCAGATATTTTAGCCGCAATCATAAAGTCAGATTTTGCATAAGCTAATGAAATACCTCTTACATTTCTCGCAAAAAAAGGAATATTGACAATTGCAACTGCAATTAGAGAATTGAAAAGTCCTGGTCCCATTACTGCAACTATAGCCAATGCTAGTAGAACATATGGGAATGCCATCAATACATCTACAGAACGCATTAAAATATTATCAAAAAAACCCCCGAAATAACCAGCAATTATTCCTATGAAGGAACCCAAAATTGCAGCTATTAGAGCGGCACTAAAGCCAACAGCCAAACTCAACCTTGTTCCCCACATAACTCTTGAAAGAATATCCCTTCCTAAATGATCAGCACCAAGCAAATAGTTACTAGTAAATGGTAGTGAGAAACGATCACTTGTATTAATTGCATTAGGATCACTTAAATTTAAAAAAGGTGTAGTTATTATCAATAATAACAGCATTAATAAGATTATTCCTCCTAAGAGAGCTAATTTATTCTTAATTATTTTTGAGAAAAGTACATTCATTCTTCTTTGATCCTGGGATCTAAGATTAATTGAAGAAAATCGACCATAATGTTGAATACTACATAGCATAAAGCTACAAAAAGAACACCACCCTGTACTAACATTATATCTCTAGTTAAAATAGAATCTACCAACATTCTACCAACTCCTGGCCATTGAAAAACAATCTCAATGTAAACCGCTCCTGATAATACAAAACCTGCCTGTAATCCCAATATAGGAAGAATTGAAACAATTGCTAATCTGAACGCATGTATAAAAATTACTCGATATTCTTTAAGACCTTTTGATCTAGCAGTTCTAATGAAATCTAATCTTAGTATTTCTAACATTATAGATCTCGACAATCGCACAACAACTCCTGTAGAAACAATTGCCAAAGCAGTACTGGGCATTATCAAATGTTTAAGGAGATCTATTAAATCACCACCACCATATAAAGAATACATGCCTGATGCTGGTAAAAGTTTTAATTCAACCGTAAAGAGTAAAATCATCATCATCCCTAAAAAAAAGGAAGGAATTGATATTCCCAATATAACGGAAAAAGTAATAATTTTATCAAAAAAACTATATTGAAGAGCTGATGACATAATTCCAAAGAAAATTCCAATAATAGAACAAATTAAAAAAGATGAACCAGATAAAATTAAAGTAGCTTGAAATCTTTCTACAACTTCATCAATTACAGGTCGATTTAATGAATAAGAAGTCCCAAAATCACCCTGTAAGATATTAACTACCCATATCAAATATCTTTGAAAGAAAGGCTTATCCAAACCTAACTGACGATTTAAATTTTCAACATTTTCAGGAGTAGCGTAGGATCCTAATATTGCTGTAGCTGGGTCACCTGGTATCAGTGATATAATCAAAAAAACTGCAAATGTAACACCCAACAATACTGGGACAGCATACAAAATTCTTTTAAAAAGATAATAAAACATCTAATTAAATTAACAGGATTAAATAAAATTTAAATGGCCATATAATTAATTTTATATGGCCAAATAATTTATTACTGCTTAACTACATCCTTCAATATTAAAAAGAATGATGGCTGCAAAGAAAAGTTGTTAACCTTGTTACTGGTAACAGCATTTTGCTTCCAATTTGCAACGAAAACCCACGGGGCGTCCTCTTGAACAATTGTTTGCATTTCTTGATAAAGTTTTGCTCTTTCACTTTGATCTGTAGATGATCTAGCAGCTTCTAGCAACTGATCAACTTTTGGATTTGAATAATAACCTGAATTAAATCCACCCTTATCTGGCCAAGCTCCAGTTCTAAGTGCAAGATAAGGCAATGTGTCGGGATCATTAGTCATCCACGCCATTTCAGCCATATCAGCTTTACCTTCTAATCCTGGATTAACTTCTCCTAGAAAAGCATTCCACTCAAAAGTTTTAATTTCAACATCAAATCCAACTGCTTCAAGATCAGCCTGAATAGCAGTACCCATAGCAACGGGGTCAAGCATTCCAGATCCTCCCTGAGTAACATAAAAAGTTAATTTTTTGTTTGAAAGATTAGCTTCATTTAGCAAAGCTTTTGCTTTTTCAGGGTTATAAGGATAGGGCTGAAGATTATTATTGTAAGCCCACGCAAATGCTGGAGGTGTGGGCCCAGCTGCAATTGCAGCCGTTCCTTCTAATACGTCTTTTACTATCGCCTCTTTATTAATTGCATAATTTGCTGCCTGACGTACTTTTTTATTTGAAAAAGGTCCCTCTTTAGCATTAAGAATTAAAAACCAAACATGTGGTCCAGCTTGCTCAGCAATAGAAAAATCATTTCCTTGAAACTTAGACAATGAAATAGGAGGAACTTCCACCATCATATCAATGCCCCCAGACAACATTTCAGCTACTCTAGTATTACCATCAGTTATTGGACGAAATACGATTGTTTTTGAACCTGTTTTGCCGTCCCAATAATTATCATTACGATCAACTATGACAGCCTCATTTGCTTTCCAAGAGTTAAATTTAAATGCACCTGTTCCTACAGGATTTCTTCCAAAATCACTCCCGTTATTCTTAATTGCATCTGGGGATGCAATTAACCCAGTTGGGTAAGCAAGATTTGAAAGGAATGGTGCGTAGGGTGCATTTAGTTTAAATCTAACAGAGTTATCACTCACAACTTCTACATTTTCAATTGCAGAAAAAAAGAAACTTAAAGGAAATGGACCAGTATCATGGTAAGGATGATTTTTATCAAGCATTCTATCAAAATTAAATTTAACTGCATTTGCATCAAATTTACTACCATCATGAAAAGAAATACCTGTCCTTAAAGAAAAAGTATAAGTTTTTCCATCATCACTTATAGTCCAACTTTTTGCTAAAGCTGGCTCTACCTCTAAAGTTCCGTCTTTATATCTGACTAAACCATCATACATATTCATCAATATTCTAAAATCATTTACAGCTGTAACTGTTGCAGGATCTAAAGACTTTGGTTCAGCGATTTGCCCCACCACCAAAACATCCGAAGGTGTATTACTTTTAACTGGTGATGAAATTAAACCTAAGAAACCAATTAGAGCCACACTTATAATAAAAATGTGACTTAATATTTTTTTCAATTTCATTTTTAACTCCTAAAGTATAAAGTCTTTATTGTATCAATTAATTTATAATGATAAATATTGATCATTATAAATTATTAAATCAAGCTAAAAGTGGTTTTTTTAGAGAAATCACAAAAAAATTGTACTAAAAATGACTTTTTCACTATTAACATTTGATAAAAAAAGAAAATTATTCGCTGCTGGTTCTGCAACTGGAAATTTATGTGTAGGTGGTTGGGTCATTAGAGGAGATATAAGATTCGGAATGTCCGCATCTCAAGGTGCTTTACCTAGTATAATCTGGGGGGAAGATACAATTAAATACATGGCGGAAGGTAATAATGCCCAAAAAGCCATAGATAAAGCTATAAAAAATGATCTTGAAAAAGATAAACGTCAAATTTCAGCAATTGATATAAATGGTAATACTGGTGTTTTTAGTGGCTCCAAAAATTTACCAGAAATTCACCATATACAAAAAGAAAATTTTGTTGCATCTGGAAATATTTTAAGCAGCAATAAAGTATTGGAAACAATGTATGAAACCTATATAAAAACAGACTCATCTCCTGAAAGAAAAATGTTAAATGCCTTAATAAAAGCTTACAATATAGGTGGTGACAAAAGAGGTCTCATGTCTGCGTCAATTTTGATCCTATCAAACGAAAAGCCTCCTTTATCTCTAAGAATTGATTATTCGAAAAATCCATTAGATGATTTGGAAATTTTATTGAATAAATGCGATCAAAAAGAATATCAGCAATGGATGGAATCATTGCCTAAAAGAAAACTTATTAAATGAAATTTAATTTAAAATTCAAAATTTTTTAAAAAAGGTTTCAAAAGATCAAAATCTGGAGAAACTTTTGAACAAGAATCAATGACTAACTCATGATTATCACCCTCAACTTCTCCATTTACAAGTCGATAAGGGTCGTCTTTATAGGCTGTTAATAACTCTTTTTGAGCCAACTCTGCTGTAGAAGCATTATTTCGATCAACAGAAAATGTACCTTCCCTTTTTCCACTTGGAAAGTTTATATAAAATTTAATTTCCCAATACCAATAATCATTCATAACAATACTATAATTACTATAATTAACTTTACTACATTATTTATTTTTTGGTAATAGGACTATTTGTCCTTATATCAAATATTAATTTAGTCAAACATAATTCACTTTCGAAATATTCATAAATGGAAAAATATAAAAAATAAACGAACTTATGAGAATAATGCTATACAAATAGAAATAGCAGGCGATTTAGAAACTTTAGTAAGTGATAAACATTTAGGATGGAGAGCATCACCTAGTAAAGCCAGAAGAAGGCAAAAAAGGTATAAAAATATAATGATTAATGAAATATTGAAAATTGAAAGGAATTAAAAATAGATATTTATTTTCTTAGTTATAATTAAGACTATGATTAATTTTCACCAATATTAGATTTATAGAACTATAAAATGTTAAAAAAATTTGTGATAATAATACTTATTTCTTTTTTTATTGGAACTTTTGCAAAAAGTGAAATAGTTGGAAAAGGTTTAATTTGTAAACTTTCTGATAAACCAAGAGTATCAAATTATTCTGATATTGTTATTTTTTTCAATGAAAACAAAGAGGTGGCTCTTAATAGAATATTTCGAGAGCTTGATACCTTTAAATCTATGAAAACTTCTCAAATTACACCTAAATTAGAAGCAGATGCCCATGAAATAAGATGGATATGTACTACAGGCTGTCCTAAAGAAACTTATGGAAATTTTGTTTTAAACAGAAAAAATTTAGAACTCAGATCAGCTACAGAAAAGTTTAAATGTGAAGTATTAAGCTCTGCTTCAATACTTAAGGAAAAATTGCATTCTAGATTAATAGAATTACAAAAAGAATATAATGATGAGTTGAAAGGTAACAAAATATAATTTTAGAGAAGTTTATATTATAAAAAAATTAATAATGTTAAAGGCAAAACTGCCATTCTACTTTTTTATTAAGTAAAAGAAATAAGTAATAGAAAGCTATAGAAATTCAATCCATTTTCGTTGGATAGAGATAAGACCAAAAATTCAGGTAAAAAAAAATTGTTAAGTATTAATCTACTGATATATGTTTGTATCTAGTGTGTTATAATTGATTATTTTCTTAGGCTTTCATAATTTTTTTACCCTTGTTCCTAAATTTTAGCACCAGTTCTCTTGTAGTCGACTATTAGATTAAAAACATAAATATACAAAGATCTTTTATTACCTCTTAAGCACCATAATTTCTAACTTTAAATGCGTTCAATTTCCATTACAATATGCACATAATCCATCGAATGCTCACTTGGGCTGTTAGCTACTTCATTTTCATAGTTTTTATAAAATGATTCAACAATTTGGTTTGTTTCTTCATAAGTACGGTTTTTTAAAGCACTACGAAAAACAGTTTCTGACCAACTTCTAGTAGTTGGAATAAATTCTTTAGCAAACTCCTCTGGTGTAATAGTGGCTTTATTATTTTCATACTCTTGTCGATATGGGCATTTTGTTAACTTTGTAAATATTCTATTAAGCTTAAGTCCTATTTTATTTGAAAGGCAGTCATTTCCCACAAATGGTTGGCTGAATTCCTCCACAGTTCTATAGTGCTGTGGAAAAGTCGCTGAAATGAACTCCTCCTCTGTAATAATACCACTGTCTAAATGACCTTTCCAATGCCTGTTAAAACTTTCAAACATCGATTTATCACCAGTATTGCCAAGATATCTCCCATTTTCATCAATCCCAAAATTGATACAGATAAATCGTCCCCCTGGCTCAAGTTCTTTCGCTCGAGCAGACAAAATAGCCTCCCAGTCCACCAGAGCCTGTTTTTTGAACTTATTTCGCTCTATATTTGATGCGCCTACCATGTGAACATGATTTAATATTTGACAAGGTTTTTCTGATACATAGTGCATCGCTGTAGCTGAAAAACCTAAAGATAGAGTTCCACTTGTAACCAGTTGATCATGAAATCCAGTTCCACATCCGTGAACAAATACATTTTCAAACTCTTTTTGGTAAGCCAAATCCACATTTTCTCCCATACCTTGCATAGTTTTAAAAAGGGTTGAAAAATCATTTGATGCTAAATCTGTATAAATAATTTCTATAGGACGATGGTCTCCTCTCTCTCTCATAACACTAATTACGTTATACCAAAGTTCCTGACTGGTTCCTCCATCTGCAGAACCAAAATCAGCGAAACGCAAGTTTTTTGATTTAGAAATATTATTCAGAGCGTCTATAATAAGATGTTGTAAAGAATCTATTGCTATCTTTGCTCCAATAGTTTTCTTAGAATAATAACCTGCTCCTTTCATTGATAATTCAGATTGAGTATTTAAAAAAGCTTTTTCATTCTCAACCATTATATTTCTCCATGCATTTAATAAATTTTATCGATATATTTTCTATTTTTGAAAGAAAATTATGAATAGCTAATATACCAAATAGTGAAAGTTCTAATTAAAATGGCCCCAACTTTAAGGATCAAACCAACGACAAATTGATTAACGAGGTCCAACAATTTCTCTGTTGTAACCAGAGTGGTATGAGCGAAACCTAGCTCCCCAAGCTGATAAAGCCTCGATAGCGTCTTGCTTTGCATTACCTAAACAACAGACCCCAGTTATACTGACATGCTCCATAACTTCAGTAGCTAGTGGGCTAGCAGCATGGTTTCCGAGTCGTACCATCATCGCGTCGCTATCTACAAAAGATTCGATCAATGTTGCTTCGGTTCCATCTCCTGAAATATGCCATTCATAACTGATACTGTTTTCTTCCTTAAGATCGTAAACATATTTTGCTGCGCGGTCTCTGGACCACGTCTTAAAACTATCTACGTCTTTAACTTTGCAATCAATTATTAAAACCATTCGGTCAGTTGGGGCATTCAAGTCAGTCATAGTTTTCTCCAATGATTATTTAATCTTGCTGAACAAGAAAAAAGATTGGCCATATTTCAGCTAAGGTTTTTTTGGCTCCGGCGGTAGGGATCGAACCTGTGACCTTCAACATATATATCTTATAACACCTTATTTTACTGAATATAAACATATCATAAAGGAAATAAAAGTAAATAAAAAGAAGATACAGTGTCAGTAGAGTGTCAGTGTCAGTGTCAGTGTCAGTGATAAATATTTACTGACAGTTGGTCGTAGGTTCTGAGAAATATCTCAATGTCAGTGGATTGATAACCCAACATATCCAAAACATAATACGCCTGTGTTCGGCCAAATTTATGACTTAAAAAGAAAATTTAGAGTTTAAATTAACTAGGAAATATCAGTTTATAGACAGTAAAGAAAGTCAAATAAATTATTGATAACTACGTAACTATATAATATGTTAAATTACTCATTTTAATATTTTTTTTTGATAGATATGCAAATCTTCTTCAAAAATTATAATGGTAAAATTATTGTTATAGATGCAGAACCCAGCGATACTATAGCCTACCTAAAACAAGAAATCTTTGGAAAAGAAGGAATTTCAATCAGTGAACAAAGTATATCGTTTGCTGGAAAATTTCTAGAAGATGAACGATCGTTAAGCGATTACAACATTCAAAAGGAAGCAACTTTATTATTAAATGGTAACCAGAATGACTTTACGGGCCCATTAGTTAAAAATATTTATTTTTCAGGAAATAAAAGAACCTTTGCTCCTGGAGAAAAGGTAACTTTAAATTATGAAGCCAGTGATGCTACCGGAATTAGCGCCCTGCACTTTGTCTTTAAAAGTGGAGAAGGCAATTCAGTTAGATACCTGCGTATTCCTCAAAGAGGAGAAGAAATAGACGGTACTTTAGAATATGAAATTCCTGATACACTGAACGCTGCAGATTACACACTCGATAGTGTGGAGGCCTTTGATACTATCCCTACCTCGATTAACTGGGTCAGATGGCAAAGTGATGTAGGAAATATCAATATCAATAGTGAACTTCGGTTTAATTATGAGGGTTCTTGGTCAGAATCTCCAACACATCCACACGGAGATCAGCCGGGGTACGGGAAAAAGTTCGCTGTCAATTCCAATGATATGACTTTTACTGTTGCTGGAGGACAAAATGACTTTACGGGCCCATTAGTTAAAAATATTTATTTTTCTGGAAGTCAAAGATCTTTTACTCCAGGTGAAACTATTACTCTAAATTATGAAGCCAGTGATGCTACCGGAATTAGCGCCCTGCACTTTGTCTTTAAAAGTGGAGAAGGCAATTCAGTTAGATACCTGCGTATTCCTCAAAGAGGAGAAGAAATAGACGGTACTTTAGAATATGAAATTCCTGATACACTGAACGCTGCAGATTACACACTCGATAGTGTGGAGGCCTTTGATACTATCCCTACCTCGATTAACTGGGTCAGATGGCAAAGTGATGTAGGAAATATCAATATCAATAGTGAACTTCGGTTTAATTATGAGGGTTCTTGGTCAGAATCTCCAACACATCCACACGGAGATCAGCCGGGGTACGGGAAAAAGTTCGCTGTCAATTCTAGCGATATGACTTTTACTGTTCAGACTAAACAAAGAGAAAGTGAAAACCCGCAATCTACCTACACACCAATTAGTTGGGAGGAAGCTGGATTTACTGCTCCTGCAGAGGATGCTGTCGTCACACAAGCCTTAGAAAAATACCATAATCATGATACTCAACAGATCGTCATTGTTTTAACAGGTGGATACACCCCTCCTGATGGATGGGAAAGGGATAATAACGGTTTTGATACAAATTATATTCTTGGCACCGATGAGAGCGATACGCTAGAAGGGACCGATCAGGCAGATGCCATTTTTAGCTATTCAGGTTATGACACAATCCATGGGGGTGCCGGTCACGACACTATTCATGCTGGTTCAGGTTCTGATTTAATTAATGGCGGCGCTGGGAATGACATCATCGATGGAGGAGAAATAAAAGGGGGTTCAAAATTTTGGAACACTGTTTCTTATGAGGATGCGCCGTCCGCTGTTTATGTAAACCTTGAAACAGGGGTGGCCTCCGGGGGTCACGGCAATGATACCATAAACAATATCACGGGAATAAGGGGTTCTGAATTTGATGACGAAATGATTGGTAATCAAATGACTAACTGGCTCCCTGGAAATGCCGGGAATGACATCATCAGGGGTAGAGGAGGCTATGACTGGTTAGTTGGATACGCAGGAAATGACATCCTAGAAGGAGGAAGTGGTCCGGATGTATTTAGATTTGGAACTGGCGCACCAGGATCAAATATCATCACTGATTTTGTAGTTGGCGAAGATATTCTGGAATACTTTAATGATGATGGTAGGCTGATGCTACCCAGTTTAAGCCAAACAATAAATGCCGAAGGAAATCTTGTTCTAACCGCTCCTGATGAATCCACCATAACTCTTGAGGGCATTTCTGAGCCCCTTTCATTTGCAGAAATGGGCGGTTTTAATTTTAGAATAGGAGGAGATGGGTACCCATGGCTTGATTATTCTTCAGAGAGAGGCGATTTCCCCGATCTCTGGGATGGTAAAGGCATTGTTGTCAATGGGTCAAATGAGAACCTTGACATCAATGGTGAAGTAATACCAAAATTGTCCATTATTCATCCAGACAATAGTTCCTTAAGTCTTAATAACATTCATCTTGATTTTATCACTGGGAACTTCACAGCGATTGATCACCTACGCATGACTGGGTCTGACCAAACCGATCATATTATAGGCATGGACGGGGATGATGAACTTAAGGGTGCTGGTGGTAATGACCTTCTTAAAGGTGAAGCTGGTAATGACCAAATATGGGGAATGGAAGGAAACGACAACCTCACAGGTGGTGCTGGAGCTGATGTTTTTTATTTTAATCTTAATATGGGTCAGGACATTATTACTGACTTTGATGAAACTGAAGGTGATACCATTGAATTTGGAGGAATAGCAGCTTCCGAAATTACCCAGATTGAAGAGGACAGCAATGTTAAATATATCCTTTCAGATAATTCACAGTTAATACTTCAA
>CACFXF010000003.1 GCA_902570265.1 uncultured Alphaproteobacteria bacterium
CCACAACAGTAAAACTTTTTGATGGTTTAGTTTCAAATAGTCAAAATCACGTTGGGTCTATTTATTGGGATTTCATGCGAATTAATGATTACCTATCAACTTTTTTATCTGCAGGTTTTTATTATAAAACTTTTATGTGGCCAAAAGCTTTCTGGGAAAAGGTTTATGAACCTATTATTCGAAATGCGGCTGGGTTAGGTAAACTTTCTAAAGAAAGTGACCCAAGTAAATATGACAAAGGCTATTTACATTGCGATTTATTAGTAATTGGTGCTGGACCTGCTGGTTTATATTCAGCTTTAATTGCTGCAAGAACTGGTGCAAATATAATAGTAGTGGATGAAGATTTTATACTTGGAGGCTCATTTAATGGAGAAAATATTCAAATTAATGATAATATTTGCTCGGATTGGGTAAAATCTATTTTAAGCGAGCTAAACTCTTTAAAAAATGTCAGATTGATGTCCAGTACCACTTTATATGGTTCCTTTGATCATGGTATTTATGGGGCTTTGGAAGTTAAGAGTTACAATTCTAGAAATACCATAAAAAAACCAAGACATATACTTTGGAAAATTTATTCAAAATTTTCAGTATTGTGTACTGGCGCAATAGAACGGTCCATTTTATTTGAAAACAATGACCTACCTGGGATAATGCTTTCCAAATCGGTTAGACATTACTGTAATAGGTGGGGAGTAATACCTGGACATAATATATCAATATATACAAATAATGACGATGGTTGGGAAACCGCAAAGGATTTAAAAAAAGCAGGTTGTAATATCGTTTGTATTATTGACCAACGTTCAAATATTAAACCTCCTGTAGAGAATATAGACCACATTTTAGGTGGAAATATTGTAAAAGCAAAAGGAAATTTGAGAATTTCTTCCATTACATTGGATAATGGAAGAGTTGTCAATACTGATTGCTTGGCAGTATCTGGAGGGTATAATCCTAACCTGCATTTAACTTGTCATCAAAGAGGAAAACCTAAATGGAATGAAGTAAATCATTGTTTTGTTCCACATAACCCACCAAAAACAATGGAAGTTATTGGAGCAGCAAATGGTCTCTTTATTTATGAAGAGATGTTTAATGATTCTAAAATTAAATTAACAAAAATACTTAAAAACTTAGGTTTTAAGAAAATAGCAGTTGAAAAGGTAAATATAAGTAAAAAAGTGTATCAAGTTTCACCCTTTCCAAAGAAAATTCCTGAAGGAAAAATATGGGTGGATTTACAAAATGATGTAACTGTTAAAGACATAAAATTAGCTGTGCATGAGGGTTTTCATTCTGTTGAACTTTTAAAGAGATATACGACACTAGGCATGGCGACTGATCAAGGTAAAAACTCCAATGTTTTAGGACTATCAGTACTTAGTTTAATAAAAAATAAACCAATGAATGAAGTGGGGACCACAATCTTTCGACCACCTTTCACACCAGTTCCGATTGGTGCTTTTGCAGGTCGATCTAGGGGTAAACATTTTAAGCCATTCAGATTAACACCATCTCATAATTGGGCAAAATCAAATAATGCAGTTTTTGTAGAGGCTGGTAATTGGTTAAGAGCGCAATGGTATCCAATCAAAGGAGAAAAAACATGGCGAGAAAGCGTTGATAGAGAGGTTATTCAAACTAGAAACAATGTTGGCATTTGTGATGTTACAACACTAGGTAAAATTGATATAAAAGGAAAAGATTCTGGCGCTTTTCTTAATTTTGTATATGCAAATAATTTTGGGAAACTTCCTGTTGGAAAAGTACGATATGGGTTAATGCTTAGAGATGATGGAGTAGCCTTTGATGATGGAACAACTGCAAGGTTTTCAGAAAACCATTTTGTAATGACCACTACAACCGCAAATGCAGTAACAGTATTTAGACACTTAGAGTTTTGCAAACAATGCATAAAACCAGATTGGGATATACACTTAATTTCTACAACAGATCATTGGGCACAATTTGCAATAGCTGGACCTAAATCTAGGAAATTTCTACAAGAAATCTGCGACCCCAGAATTGATATTTCAAATGATAAATTTCCATTCATGGCATGCGCAGAAATAACTGTACTTGAAGGCATGCCCGCTAGATTATTTAGGATATCTTTTTCTGGTGAACTTGCATATGAAATAGCTGTTCCAAGAAGATATGCTGATTTTTTTGTAAAAAAAATTAGTGAGATTGGTAAAAAATATAGTCTTGTCCCATATGGAACAGAAGCATTAGGTGTTATGAGAATAGAAAAAGGTCACGCTGCTGGGAATGAATTAAATGGCCAAACAACTGCTCATAATCTTGGTCTTGGAAAAATGGTTTCAAAATTAAATGATTGTGTTGGAAATACTATGTCTGAAAGAGACGAATTAAATAAAGATGATGCTCTAAAATTAGTAGGTTTTATTCCAACTAATAAAAAACAACAGCTAGTTGCAGGAGCTCATTTTATCGAAAAAGGCCAAATTGCAAATCTGGAAAATGATCAAGGATGGATGAGTTCGGTTGCTTTTTCACCGATGCTAAATCATTCAATTGGTCTTGGTTATATTAAAAGAGGAAATCAAAGATATGGTGAAAAAGTAAATGCTGTAAATCCTTTAAAAAACGAAATTACCGAAGTAGAAATTCATTCCCCACATTTTTATGATCCAGAAGGAGAGCTTCTTCGTGGATAGAAATATAATTACAACTCCATTAAATGGAATTAGTCAAAAAATAGGGAATACTTTCTTAAAAGAAGTTGTTTTTGAAATTTTTTGTATTTCAATCCCAAAAAATATGGAAAGAAACTCGATTAAAGAGTTAAAAAAAATATTAAAAATAAATCCACCTAAGATAGGAAAAAGCACATTAAATAATGAAGGATCAATGAGACTAATAAAAAACTCTATTGATCAATATTTCATATTATTTTCAAATAATTTTAAAAATATTCATAAAATGATTTCAACACTTGAAAAGAGCTTTTATATTACTGAGCAAAGTGATGCATGGGCTTGTATTGAAATATCAGGACCTCAAACTTACAGTTGCTTAGAGCAGATCTGTACTTTAGATCTATACCATTCATCATTTGAAATTAATTCAGCCAGTCGGACTTTGATGGAACATTTAAATGTTTTTATAATAAAAGTTACTGAAGAAAAATTTTTATTATTGTCGGCAAGTTCCTCCGCACCATCTTTTTGGGAAGCGATACAGACTTCAGCAGAAAACATAACTTAAAAATAAAAATTATTGGAGGAAATTAAATGAAATTTAAGAGCGATATTGAAATAGCAAGATCTGCCCAAAAAATCCCTATTGCTGATGTTGCAAAAAAATTAGATATTTCTTACGACGATATTGTTCCATATGGTCATGATAAAGCAAAAATCTCTGACAAATTTTTGAAAAAAATCTCATCTTCGAAAAAAGGAAAATTAATTTTAGTAACCGCTATCAACCCAACCCCTGCAGGAGAAGGTAAAACAACAACTACCGTAGGTTTAGGCGATGGATTAAATGCTATTGGAAAAAAAACAGCAATTTGTATTAGAGAAGCATCTTTGGGACCATGCTTTGGGATGAAGGGAGGTGCTGCTGGAGGTGGTAAAGCTCAAGTAGTGCCAATGGAAGAAATGAATCTTCATTTTACTGGAGATTTTCATGCGATTACAAGTGCCCATAATTTACTTTCTGCTATGATAGATAATCATATTTATTGGGGTAACAAAGAACAAATTGATATAAGAAGGGTTGTTTGGAAAAGAGTATTAGATATGAACGACAGAGCTTTAAGAGACATAGTTACCTCTCTTGGCGGTGCTCCTAATGGATTTCCTAGACAAGCTGGCTTTGACATAACTGTTGCCTCAGAAGTAATGGCCATACTTTGTCTTGCTAATGATTTAAAAGACTTACAAAAAAGATTGGGTAATATAATTATTGCTTATAGAAGGGATAAATCTCCAGTTTTTTGTAAAGACATAAAAGCAGACGGAGCTATGACGGTTCTACTGCAACAAGCCATGCAACCAAATATTGTTCAAACACTTGAAAATAACCCAGCCTTGGTTCATGGTGGCCCTTTTGCTAATATTGCCCATGGCTGCAATTCAGTAATAGCAACAAAAGCGGCCTTAAACCTAGCAGATTACGTCGTAACTGAAGCAGGTTTTGGAGCAGATTTAGGAGCTGAAAAATTCCTTAATATCAAATGTAGAAAAGCTGATTTAAAACCATCTGCTGTTGTTTTAGTAGCTACGGTTAGAGCTTTAAAAATGAATGGTGGAGTAACTAAGGAAAACCTAGGAGAAGAAAATTCTTCAGCAGTTGAAAAAGGTTGTGATAACCTAGGAAGACATATTGAAAATTTAAAAAACTTTGGATTACCTGTGATCATAGCTATAAATCATTTTATATCTGATACTGATAATGAAATATTTAAGATAAAGGAATATGTTGCTAAAAAAGATTGTGAAGCAATTTTATGCAAACATTGGGAAAAAGGTTCTGAAGGCACTATTGAACTTGCAAACAAAGTAGTAGAAATTGCAGATAGTAATCAAAGTCAGTTTTCTACTTTATATCCAGATCAAATGAATTTATTTGAAAAAATCGAAACAGTTTGTAAAAAAATATACAGAGCGGATGAAGTAGTTGCTGATAAAGCTATTAGAGACCAACTTAAAGCGTGGGAAGATAGTGGATATGGAAATTTACCAGTTTGCATGGCCAAAACTCAATATAGTTTTACAACAGAGCCTAATAAAAGGGGAGCACCTGTAGGACATTCAATACCTATTAGAGAAGTAAGATTATCAGCTGGGGCAGGATTTATAGTTGTTGTTTGTGGAGATATAATGACTATGCCTGGTTTGCCAAAAATACCAAGTGCTGAAAATATTTATTTAAATGAAAATTCCCAAATAGAAGGTTTGTTTTAGTTTGCAGGAGTTAACAGTATGAACATTATAGATGGTAAAGCTTTTTCTGAAAGAATTCGTGAAAAAGTAAAATCACACGTAGATAATCTAAAAACAAATCATGGTATTGTACCAGGTCTTGCAGTAGTTCTTGTAGGAGAAGATCCTGCTAGTAAGGTCTATGTAAAGAATAAAGGAATTCAAACCAAAAAGGCAGGTATGAATTCATATGAGTACAAGTTAGAAGAAACAGTTGATGAAAAAACTCTATTGGAATTAGTAAAAAAATTAAATGATGATCCAAATGTTCATGGAATACTTTGTCAACTACCCCTTCCTAAACATTTGAATGAGGATATGATTATAAACACTATTAAACCCGCTAAAGATGTTGATGGATTTCATATTTCAAATGTTGGACTTTTAAATACAGGCCAAAAATCTTTAGTACCATGTACACCATTAGGTTGTTTGATGCTATTAAGAGAGTTTGTTGTAAATTTAGAAGGAAAAAAAGCAACAGTTATTGGTAGATCAAATATAGTAGGTAAACCAATGTTCAACCTTCTCTTGTCAGAAAATTGTACAGTCACAGTGGTTCATTCAAAAACAAAAAATATTGAAGAAATCTGTAAAACTAGTGATATAATTGTTGCTGCTGTAGGAAGACCAAATTTTGTAAAATCTAGCTGGATAAAACAAGGCGCTGTAATTATTGATGTTGGGATTAATAGAGTTACTATAGAAGAAAATGGAGAAACTAAATCAAAATTAATAGGAGATGTTGATTTTGAAAATTGTAGCAAAATTGCAAATGCTATTACTCCAGTACCAGGAGGTGTTGGACCTATGACCATTGCATGCTTATTAGCAAACACATTAGTTGCTTGTTGTCGATCAAATAATTTAAAAGAACCTGAGGAATTAATTTTATAGTTATTGATTAGTGAAAACAATAAAGTTTAAATACTATTTTTTATCTCTCAGATATAACCATTCAAAATCTGGATGATTTTTAAATCTCCATTTTCTAATAGGACCAGCCATAACATTTAGATAATAAAGTTCGTAGCCATAAGGTACTCCACATGGGTGATGTCCCTTAGGAACTAAAACTACATCACCATCGTTAAAACATATTGCTTGATCTACAGTTCTATCTTCAGAAAAAACTCTTTGAAACCCAAATCCATTATTAGGATTAATTCTATGGTAATATGTTTCCTCTAAATATGTAATATTTGGAAAATCGTTTTCATCATGCCTATGTGGTGGATAAGAAGACCAGTTACCTTGGGGAGTAAATACTTCTGTAACTAGTAAGCTATTAGCTATTGGATTATCTTCCATTGCAATATTGAAAATCTGTCTTTTATTTGATCCTTTACCTCTTTCAATAAGTTTTATTTCGTCTGAATTTATTATTGAAGGAAGAAACCCTTCTTTTCCTGGAGCACTACATACGGCTAACACTAAATTGGTACTTGCACTAATAGTCCACTCTGTTTGTAAGGGGATATAAACACCTGATGGAGGTTTTTTTTCAAAAACTGAATTTCGAGTACCCAATTTCCCAAGTTTTTTTCCAGAAACCTCAATGTCTCCATAGCCTTCAACAAAAACTAAAATAGATTCCTCAAGGTTTGTTTTGTCTTTAATATTATCACCTTTTTTTAAATGATATAATTTAAAGCCGACATAATCCCAATGAGCAGTTTCTGGGGATATATCAAACTTTATTTTACTATCATTATTGGGTTTTATTAATAAATTATTCATAAAATCAACCGCTTTTAATTAATTATTTTTGTTCCATATTGCACAAAGTTTATGAAAATTATCTGACATTACTTTTGTAGCCTCTGAATCAGATATTTTTCCTGAAAACCATTTTTCTGCAACCTCTCCAAAAATACTCCTTCCAACTGCAAATCCCTTAACCATTTTGGATGATTGCGCAAATTTAAAAGATCTTGATAGTTGCCGCATTGGCTTATCTAAACCTAATAATAAAATACCCCTACAAAATTGATCCCACTCTACAATTAGCTTGTCAAGCTTCAACCAATTTTCTTTTTCTTTCAACGGTTCCAACTTCCACCAATCTGGCCTTATGCCAATACGATATAGGCGATCTATAACCTTTAAAATATCTTCATCATTTTTTTCATACTCTCTAGAAGTTATTATTTCTAGCAAAAACTCTAAATTGTTTTGTCTGCAAGCCTTAAAAATAGAAATTAAGTTCTTCTCTTGTTGTAATTTAATATCTTTTGAATCTTTAGGGTTATAAAAACAAAGTAATTTTACGATATGGTTTTTTGGCCATTCAATTAAACCATAACAATTTTCTCCAACATCATTCCCAAATTCTACTGGAAATGATTTTGGTAATTCTGCAGGTCTTGCAATCCAAAGGTTATAATCAGAAGATTTATGAAGAATTTCTCTACCGTATAAATCATCACATATAATTCCAAATTCGCCTTTTTTATTTGCAACCTTCAAACTTGCTTTGAAACATAAATTTTTAAATAAAGAAATTCTCTCAAAAGGGATATTATTTTTTTTTGCTAATTCTTCAAATTGTACCCTATGATCAAAAGCTAAAATTAAATTCTTTTTTATATTTCCACCTCTAGTAGTAGACCAATGAATATTTTCTAAATCCTGGTCTTTACGTAGTATATGATTTTTTATTCCTCTTTTGAGAAAAAATGATAATTCTTTCCAACTTGGATATGATGGGGTGCAACCATGCCTGCTAACTGCAATCGCACCACAAGCGTTTGCATAATCTAAACAAGTTTCCCAATTATTATTTCTTAACCATCCTCTAAGCAGACCTGCCATAAAGCCATCACCAGCGCCAAGAACGTTAAATACATCAATTTTAAAATTCTTACCTGTTATACCTTTCTCCAAATTTGATTTGATTTTATTTTCAAAAAGACTTGCTCCATAGGGTCCTCTTTTGCAAACTAAGACTGCTTTAGTTAATGATCGAACATTTTTTAAAGCCTTTATAGTATTGTTAATACCTCCTGCAATATGGAATTCTTCTTCAGTTCCAACAATTAAATCAAAAAGCTTTAAGGTTTTCTGTAATTTTTTTGTAACATGACGGGATTCTATAAATCTATTTTCTCCATCATTATGATCTGAAAGCCCCCATAAGTTAGGTCTAAAATCAATATCTAAAACTGTTTTTTTCTTAAGTTTTTTTGCTATAGAAAGGGCTTTGAGTGTTGCTCCTTCTACATTCGCATTTGAAAGGTGTGTCCCAGTTACACAAATACATTTTGCTCTTGAAATAAAATTTTCATTTATATCATTGGTTGATAACGCCATATCAGCACAATTTTCTCTGTAAAAAATTAGTGGAAAATTATTTTGGTTTTTTATACCTAAAATGACAAGAGCAGTTAACCTTTTTTTATCTACTCTAACACCTTCAGTATTCACTTTCTCCTTTTTTAATTCTTCTAAAATAAACCTCCCCATATGTTCGTTGCCAACTCTGGTTATAACAGCTGATTTTAAACCTAATCTAGCTGAACAAGCAGCAATATTTGTAGGAGAGCCACCTATATATTTTTGAAAACTTCTCATATCCTCTAAACGACCACCAATTTGAGAACCATATAGATCAACTGAACTTCTACCTATTGTTATTAGATCAAGATTTCCAACTTTTTTCATAGCCAAACCAAAATTTATTCGTTAATTTATTTTAAAAAATAATCTGAAAATTGGAAAAATTAAACCTATAATTATAAAAATATACCTACTATGAACAAAAAAGATATTGGAGATAAGATTAAAGTTTCTGAGATTTGTTTTGGTACATCTGCATTGGGGAATATGCCGGATACTTATGGGTATGAAGTCAATCCATCAATAGCAGAGGAAACCATATTAGCAATTCTAAATGGACCTTCTAACTTTATAGATACATCTAGAAATTATGGTATGGGAAGAAGTGAAAAACTCATTGGAAATGTATTTAAATCATTAGGAGGAAAACCTAATAACATTATTCTTGCTACAAAAATTGATCGAGATATGGCAACAAATATTTTAGACCGAGATGCCACTCTCAAATCATTCGAGCAAAGTATTAAGGCTCTTGCAACTGAAAAGATTGATATTCTTCATCTACACGACCCAGAACATTGTAAAGATCTTAATGATATTACTTGTAAAGGCGGTGCACTGGATACATTATTTCAACTTAAAGAGGAAGGAAGTGTAACCTTAGTTGGCTTGGCAATGGGAAAAGTAGAAATGATGTATGACTTGATACAAGAATGGCCTTTTGATGTAATGATAAATCATAACAGGTTCACCTTACTAAATCGACAAGCAGATAAGCTTTTTAATTTAGCTAAGAAGAAAGGTATAAAAATTTTTAATGCTGCACCATTTTGTGGAGGAATTTTAGCTAAAGGGACTAAAGAAACTAATAGATTAGTTTATCAAGAAGTTTCAGAAAAAAAGCTTAAACCAGTTTTTGATTTAGAAAAAATTTGCCTTAAATATAATATTCCTTTGGGAGCAGCTGCCTTACAGTTTTCCATGAAAGATCCTAGAATATCTTCTACTATAGTCGGTATAACTAGAAAATCACGAATTGATCAAATTATAGAATGGTCAAATTTCGAAATATCTGAGGATGCATGGAAAGAAATATTATCTCTTCCATTTTCAATCAACGATCCTGAAGCAACCAGAAATTATAAATTAGGCTAATTTATTATTTAGACCCTTAACCAACTTTTTTGCCGAGATGATCTATGAATGGTGTCCACTAATTTTTGTATTCTGTGACCACTACTAAAATTAAAAGGTTCTGGAATTTCATTATTAATTGATTTTACAAAATTACTTATTTCAATAGCTTTAAGTTCATTAAATCCCAACTGATGACCTGGCGCCACACAGAATCTATCATAGGGCTTATTAGCTGGACCAGCTTCAATTTTTCTAAAACCTTGAACATTTTTTTTATCATTTGATGAAAAAAAATATAACTCATTTAACCTTTCTTGAGAAAACTTAATTGAACCTTTTGTTCCATATATTTCAAAATCATGCTTCATTTTACATCCTGTAGCCAGCCAGTTCGCTTCAATACTTCCACTGGCACCACTTTTAAATCGAATAAAACATCTTGATATATCATCTATCTTTATTTTTTTTGACTTATTATCACTTGTTTTTCTTTTCTTTATGACAGTAGTAGAGTCACCCATTACTTGCTTTATAGGTCCTAGTAAATATTCTGCTGTAGCAAGAATATGGCTTCCTAGATCAGCCAGAACTCCACCCCCAACAGGCTCATGTCGCCATGTATATGGACTCTTAGGATCAGACATATAATCTTCAGCATGAATTCCCCTAAAGCTAGTTATTTCTCCTAGATCTCCACTTGATATAATTTCTTTAGCTGTGGAAAACATAGGGTTTGATAAATAATTAAATCCCACTTGAGTTTTTTTATTGGTCCTTTTTGATGCTTCTACCATTTCTTGAGTTTCATTTAAGGTAGGAGCTAGTGGCTTTTCACAGTAAACATGTTTATTTGCCTTCAATGCCGAAATAGCAATATCTTTATGAAGAGAATTAGGAGCAGTTATGGAAATTAAATCTAATTGCTTATCATTGATAAGGTTCATCCAATTTGCAGTAGATTTTTGAAAACCTAATTTTTTTGCAGCAGAATTAGCAACCTTTGAATTAACATCAGCAATTGAAATTAAATTTAATTTATAGGGAAGATCAAATACTCTATCAGCAATAGCAAATCCATAAACATGAGTTTTACCCATGAAACCACTACCAATAACTCCAATATTTAAATTAGGTTTTGAGAAATTCATATTTTTACACCATTAACAATTAAACTCGCATCTAAAGAACCATCATAATAATCTAGAATATTATTAATTGATTTTATAGACATTCGCTGAGCAGCCTCCTGACTTAAACCCGCTTGGTGTGGAGTAAATATCACCTGTTTATATTTGAAAAGAAAATGATTTTTTTCTACAGGTTCACTATCAAACACATCTAATCCTACACCAGAAATTACACCTTTTTGGATTCCATCTTGTAATACTTTTTCCTCAATCAACTCTCCACGTGCAGTATTTATTATAACTACACCATGTTTTAAATATTGGGAATTTTCTTTTGTAATAATTGGTTTATCTACTTTTGGTAAGTTTAGAGAAATGCAATCTGCATTACATAATGCAGTGGTTAAGTTTTGAAAATATCGTATTTCATATTCATCAAATTTATTTTCTATATATGGATCATAAACATGGATATTCATTCCAAATGCTTTAGCTAGCTTTCCTAACTTCTTACCTATACGTCCAAACCCAATAATAAGTAGATTCTTACCGTAAAGCTCTCTTGGTTCATAATTGTTCCTATAATTCCATAGAGAATTTCTAGTAGAAAAATCAGCCAAAATTATTTTTTTAAAGACTGAAATAATTAACATCATCGTATGTTCACTGACTGAAGTTGAATTCACATCACCAACTATTGTAAGCGGGATATTTCTTTTCTTTAATTCCTGATAGTCAACATTGTCATATCCAACCCCATGTCTAGAAACTATTTTTAACTTTTTGGCTTTTTCTATATGATTTTTTTTTAAAGTCTGAGTTCGGATAATTAGGGCATCAGCATTTTTCAAGTAAGGTAAAAAATTTTCATTTGATACCTCTTTCAAATAATCAATTGTATATTTTGGGTTTTGTTTAATAATTTCTAATCCTGATGGGTGAAGTTCTCCAGCTATTAAAATATTAGGCATTACTAAAAATTCCTATCAGGAAATCATGAATCTAAAAAAGGTTTCTAGTTTTTTTGACTACATGATTTGCCATTTCTGATAATAGTTTCACATCTGAATTTACTGTTACTAAGTCGAAGCCCCACTTGACTGCCTTTGCAGCATATTCTGGACTTGCACAATGGATTCCAGACAAAATATTTGCTTTTTTTGCTTCATTTAATATTTCTTTAAAAGCATCAATGACTTCGACTTCGGTTCGATCCATTCCAGGGCCCAAATCACCATCTGATAGCCCTATCCCTAAATCTGAAGGTCCAATATAAACTCCTGACAATCCTTTCGTATTAACAATTGAATTGATATTTTGAAATGCTTCTTTTGTTTCTATCATTGCTAAAGATAATATTTTACTATTAGCATCTTCCCAATAGGCATTTCCAGAAGAATACAATGCCCTAGTTGGGCCAAAACTTCTTTGTCCAAGAGGTGGATATCTCATATACGATACAAATTCTTCTGCCTGCTTTGGGTTATTTATCATAGGACAAATTACACCCATTGCTCCTGCATCCATTGTTTTCATAATAATTTGAGGATCAAGCCAAGGAACCCTAACCATGGGTACAACCGGATACCTACCGATTGCCTGAAAAATAGAAAGAGCATCCTTATAATCATTTAATCCATGTTGCAAATCAACAGTAATAGAGTCATAACCACTCTCAGCTAATACTTCAGCGCAAAAAGGTGAACTAGAAGACATCCAACTATTCAAAACTGGTTTTCTACTATTCCATAAATTTAAAATTTCATTTTCCATTATACTTCCCTTTTTTTACTATTAATCTACCAGTTGTAATTAATAGAAATACTTTTTCTTTCCTTAAGAGATTTGTAAGCAGCATCTGCTATCGCTAAAGCTTTAAACCCGTCTTCAAAACCTACATCAGTAGAACTATTTTGTTTTATAGATTTTATGAAAGATTTTAACTGTAAAGAAAAAGCTTCTTTATATCTTTCTATAAAAAAATATAAATAAGGAGAAGAGGTTTCTGAAAACTCTTTTTTATAAATTTTAGTTTGGTCTAAATTATGGTTCCCACTCTGTAGCATCCCATTTGAACCAAGTAACTCTACTCTTTGATCATAACCATAAACAGCAGTTCTAGAATTATTAATAAAGCATTGCTTTCCATCCATACAGGTTAGAATAAACATCGCAGTATCATAATCATTAATTTTATTCATCATATATGGATCAATTAATCTTTGGCCTGCAGCAAAAATCTCTACTGGATCTTCATCTAAATAGAATCTAGCTAAATCAAAATCATGGATAGTCATATCTTTAAATAATCCACCTGCAGATTTATAGTAATCTTCTGAAGGCATTTCAGGATCTCGTGAGGTTATAATAACCTGGTTCAGTTGACCAATCTTATTTTCCTTAAGTAAATTCTTTATTGCTGCATGGGAGGGATCAAATCTACGGTTAAAACCAATCTGAATAGGAAGATTTATTTTTTTAATTCTTTCATAACATTTGCGTATTCTATCTAGGCTTAGATCAATTGGCTTTTCACAAAATACTGGTTTACCATTTTTTAGAGCTTTCTCTATATAATCTGCATGAGATGAAGTTGCTGAAGCTATCAAAACAGCATCTAAATTATTTTTATCAAATAATTCAAAATCATGATTGCAAATCTTTGCTCCTGTTTTTTTTGAAACTTCCTTTGCCAAGTTAGTATTTAAGTCAAATACAGAATCTAATATTACATCATTTTCATGATGCAATATATCTGCGTGCATTGAACCAATTCTTCCACATCCAATAAGACCAAATTTCAGCATAAATAATCTCCAATCAACTAAGGATATATAAAAAAAAATTTAATTAAACAATTATTTAACAAAATATTTTTATTATTCTTGTCAATTTTAATGTGTTGCAATAACTTCGAAATCATAAATTTGGTAAGGAAAAAAACTATGGTAAAAAATACGATCAGATTAACAATGGCACAAGCTTTGGTAAAATACCTATGTAATCAATATATTTTAATTAATGATAAAAAAGAGCAATTATACGCCGGAGTTTTTGGTATTTTTGGACATGGAAACGTAACTTGTTTAGCTGAAGCTTTAGAACAAGTTAAAGATACACTCCCTACATGGAGAGGCCAAAATGAACAATCCATGGCTCTAGCTGGAATAGCTTACTCTAAATCAAAATTAAGACAACAAATTATGGTTGCCACATCTTCAATAGGTCCTGGAGCAACGAACATGCTAACAGCATCTGCTCTAGCACATGCTAATAGATTACCTCTTTTAATCATTTCTGGAGATGTTTTTGCGAATAGACGCCCTGATCCAGTTCTTCAACAACTTGAACACTTTAATAATCCAACAATTACGGCAAACGATGCTTTTAAAGCTGTTACTAGATATTGGGATCGAATTAGTCATCCTGAACAAATAATTCAGTCATTACCTCAAGCAACAGCAATGATGTTAGACCCTTCAGATTGTGGACCAGCTTTCATTGGACTTTGCCAAGATACACAAGAAATAGCTTACGAATATCCAGTTGAATTTTTTCAACCCAAAATTCACTCTATTTCTCGCCCAAGGGCTGACAAAAAATTTATTCAAGAAGCTATCAATCAAATTAAATCATCCAAAAAACCACTCATTATAGCTGGTGGTGGCGTAAGATATTCTATAGCAAATGAAATTCTAAGAAATTTTGCTACAAAATTAAATATACCTATTTCTGAAACAATTGCAGGTAAAGGAACTTTAACACATAATGACCCAGTAAACATAGGTCCAATTGGTGTTGTTGGATCAACTTCTGCAAATTATGCCGCAAAAAATGCTGACTTAGTTATAGCTATAGGAACTAGATTACAAGATTTTACAACTGGTTCATGGACAAATTTTAAACGCTCTACAAAATTTCTGAATATAAATACTTCAAGGTGGGATGCTACCAAGCATTTATCAACTCCAATTGTTGGAGACGCAAAGGCCTGTATAGAAGAAATTTTAATAGAGTTAAAGGATTTTAAATTTGAGAATTCCTGGCTTAATACCACGAAAGAAGAGTTCTCAAAGTGGAATAAGTTAGTTGATGAGTTACAAGCCCCAACAAACTCTCCAATTCCTACATATGCACAGGTTGTAGGATTAATTAATAAATCGTCAAAACCTGATACAACTATGGTGACCGCCGCAGGAGGATTACCAGGTGAAGTAAGTAAGGGTTGGAAAGTCAAAGACTTAAATACTTTTGATTGTGAATTTGGTTATTCTTGTATGGGATATGAAATTGCAGGTGGATGGGGAGTTGCTATGGCAACAAAGAATAAAAGTGCTCCTGTAATTTTAGTAGGTGATGGATCTTATCTAATGATGAATTCAGATATATATTCAAGTGTTCTATCTGGTCATAAAATGATCATAATAGTATGTGACAACGGCGGCTTTGCAGTCATTAATAGATTACAAAACTTTAAAGGTGGCAAATCTTTTAATAATTTAATACAGGACTGCAAGGTAAAAAAACCATTTGCAGTAGATTTTGCAAAACATGCTGAATCAATGGGAGCATTGGTAAGACACTGTGAAAACTTGTCTGATTTAAGTAATGCAATGGAGTGGGCTTATTCCAACGAAAGAACTACTGTTTTATCAATTATTACAGATGCCTACACATGGACACCAGGCGATGCAGACTGGGATGTTGGCGTTCCCGAAACGTCCGAAAGACAGGAAGTACTTAAGGCTAGAAAAGAACATGATCTAATTAGATCAAAACAAAGAGTGGGAATATAAATGAAAGCTAAAATTGGAATTGCACCTATTGCATGGTCTAATGACGATCTACCTGAGTTAGGTGGAGAAACTTCATTAGAAACTTGTCTTTCTGAAGCTAAGATAGCAGGATTTATGGGTGTTGAAACGGGTGGAAAATTTCCAAAAAGTTCTAAAGAACTTAAACCAATTTTAGATCATCATGAAATTAATTTATGTGGAGGATGGTATTCGGGAACATTACTAGATAATGATTTAGAAGATGAAAAGTTAAAAGTAAGAACTCAAATGGATTTATTTATAGATTTAGGAGCTCCTTGCTTAGTTTATGGAGAAACTGCAGGAACTATTCAAAATATTAGAAATGCGCCCTTAAATTCAAGGAGAATTTTAAGTGAAGAGGAATTCAAAAAATATGGTGAAAAAATCACAAAATTTTTTGAATGGTGTGAATCAGAAGGAATGCCTCTATCTTTTCATCATCATATGGGTACCGCAGTTGAAACTGAAAAAGATTTAGATAATCTCATGAAAAATACTGATGAATCTGTCAAACTATTGTTTGATCCTGGGCATATGGCTTTTGCCGGTGGGAATATATACGATATAATAAAGAAACATGGAAAAAGAATAAATCATTTTCATGCTAAAGATGTAAGGAGTGAAGTTATAAATAACTTAAATAGAGAAAAAGAAAGTTTTTTAGACGCTGTTTTAAAAGGAGCTTTTACTGTCCCAGGTGATGGATCCCTAAATTATACTCATATTATATCAAACCTTAAAGATGTTGACTATGAAGGCTGGTTTGTTGTTGAAGCTGAACAAGATCCTAAAATCTGTCCACCTTTGGAATATGCAATTATTGGCTTTAACTCGTTGTCTAAATCTTTAATAGATTTAGGTTATGAAATTGTTAATGATGATATAAGCAAATGATAAATACTTCCCATCCCATATATAAAAAAACTTGGGTTAGAGTTACTATTCCAAGTTTTTGCATCATTTGGGCTTTGATAGAGTATTTAACTGGTTCAAAGAACTGGGCCTTACTTTTTGGTATAATTGGTATCTATAGTGGTTTTGTTCTTCTAGTAAGGTATCGAAAAAGCGACGAAGAAATAAACAGCAAATGAAATCAAGCCAGTTCTTTTGCAAGATCTCCAACTTCTGCTCCACCAGCCATTAACCTTCTAATATCATCGCCAGCTAAATCTTTTGATGTACCGCTCCCTATTACTTCCCCTAAAGAGATAAAAGTATATCTGTCAGCAATAAGTCGTGCGTGTATTTCATTATGGGTAATTAGTATAATTGCAATATTACCAAGCTGCTGAACTTTTTTTATGGTTTTCAACACTTCCATCTGCTGTTTTTGACCTAATGCAGAAGTTGGCTCATCTAAAATTAGGACTTTTGCACCGAAGTATATTGCTCTAGCTATAGCTAATGTTTGCCTTTGTCCTCCAGACATAGTCCCAACAGGTTGTTCAGGATCTTCAATTTTAATCCCAATTTTTGCCATTTCCTCTATAGCTATGCCGTGCATTTTATTCATTTTTAGAATTCCAAATGGACCTTTTCCAAATTTTAACTCTCGGCCCAAGAAAAAATTTCTAGTAACTGAAGTTAAAGAATTTAGAGCTAAATCTTGATAGACTGTTCCTATACCAACTTCAGATGCATCACGTGGTGAATTAAACTTAGTTTCTTTACCCTCAACTATGATTTTACCAGATGTAGGTTGATGAACACCTGATAAAGCTTTTATTAAGGTAGATTTACCTGCACCATTATCACCAAGAAGTGCATGAACCTCTCCAGGATAGACTTTTAAAGATACGCCATTTAGTGCAATAAAAGAACCAAACTTTTTTACTATATCTTGGGTCTCTATTAATGGTATCAAATTAGTAACCATTATATATTCCCCATAATTCTTTTTCTTATATTTTCATTTAAAAGAGCAGAAGCTATAATAACAAAACCAAGGAAAACCCTATAAAAGGAACCATCTACACCTGGAATGTAGAAAAAAGCTTCTTTCGCTAGTCCAAAAATAAATGCACCTACTATAATTCCAAGTACAGTCCCAAAACCACCGGTCATAACAATTCCACCTATTACAGCAGCTGCTATGGCTTCTAATTCTTTCAAGTTTCCTTTTGCCGCGTCTGATGTATTAACTTCAAAAACCTGACATGTCGCAAATAAAGTAGCGCAAAATGCTGAAAATATAAAAAGCGAAATTTTAACTTTATTAGTAGGAACACCATTTGCCTGAGCAGCACTTAAATTACCTCCTGTAGAATAAATCCAATTCCCAACCTGTGTTTTACTTAAAACAATATAACAAACCAAAGATAAAATAACCCAGATCATTACACAAGAATAAAGACCTGGTGCAAATTGATTCCCAAAGTTATTTACATTCCAATCTATTGGAAAATAAAGCCAATCAAAAATTGGTTCTAAAATATTACCACCAAAGAAGTCTGCTATAGGACGAGATGTACCTATTGAGTCAATATATGCTCTTGCTATATCAATTTCAGTAACTGATTTTGGTATGACTGGATCAATTTTAAAATTCTCAATTTTTTCTTGTATTGTTTTAATCATGTATTCATTGTCAGAAGCCACTGCATTTTCTAGTGCTTTTTCTAAAGGTTTAACACCCTTTGCAATGAGTAAATTAGTTTTTGCTTCTGCAACTCTTTGAAATGTATATTCTAATCTTTCTGTGATTTTATAAATAACATCTGAAGGCAGGTTTTTTACAATTGAAAGAAGATCCCCATCGGGTAAATATTTTGCCGCTTCCCTTTCCATCTCACCATATCCTGGTAAGTTAATTATATTTTTTATATCTGGAATTTCTGTAACTGTTGTAGCCCCTTTTGCTTGATCAGGACGATGATTAAATGATCTCAAAGAAACTTCTGTTAGTCCTCTTAGAAAGAAGAGACCTCCTAATGTTACAATAAAAGAAGGTAATCCTGAACGTACAATTATAAAACCTTGGATCCATCCAAAAGTTAAAGTAAAACATAGTGTAATAAAAATAGCTAAAATAGGAGATACATCTGAAATATGTAGTAATGTATAAAATTCGATATGGGCACCGTCGTCAAAATAAACATAAGGTATTATGATTGAAAAACCCCATCTTAATATCATGGCCATACAAGCCCCAGCAAATCCAATCATAGATCCAATAGATAAATCAAATTCACCAGCAATTATAAGAAGACCAGCTCCTAAAGCAATTATTCCTAGTTGAGAAATAACCCTTAAATTATTTCTTATACCTAGAGCATTAAAACCCTCTCCAGCAAAAGGATTCCAAGTTGTTTCAGATGCAGGTATAGAAAAATAACCAAGCATACCAAAAAGCAATATCATCACACCTATTGGGCCAATTTCCGGTCTCGAAAGAATAGAAATTAGACTACTTTTTGATTTATGCCTATCAGACTCTTTTCTTAATGAATTGGATGAATTCATATTGGTTCACCATAAAAAAAGTGGATGAGAAAAATCACCCACTTTTAGAAATTTAATGAATTATCGATCTACACCTGCCAAAGAGGCAACTGAAGAAGCATTACTCTTATCAACAAAGCCTGGTCCAGATGGAATATTTGCACCTGGTAATAGACCAGCACCGGTGTTGTGAAGATGTAAAACAATTATAGGCATGTAACCTTGCAATCGCTGCTGTTGGTCAATTGTATATTGAACCTTTCCCGCATTGATTAAATCCATAACTGGTGGACTAAGATCAAAACAAGAATGGTGAACACTCATTCCCAACTCATCAATAGCTTGTTGCACTCCTACACATACGTGAGGGCCAACTGATAAAACAGCATCTACGTCTGGATTTGCTTGAAGCCCAGCTGCAGCTCTAGTAGGTATAGTAGCAGGGTCATTTGAACTATCAAAATTAGTAGTTGGAATAGCTTCAGCATATCCACCACATCTATCTGTTAAAGCAGTATTGTAAGCTTCTTGAATAAAACAAATACCTTTAGTTGCACCTTCAGCTTTTGCTCTTTCACCAGCTTTTTGACCTGCCAAAAATTCTGGCTGTCCTACATGCATAAGAGCTCCTAAAGAAGCAGAAGACTCTAAGCCAGAATTCATAGTAATAACTGGTATACCAGCAGAAACAGCATCTTTAATTGCTTGACCTAAGGCGTCTGGATCTGGCAATGATACAACCAATCCGTCTGGCTGTGTTGCAGCAGCAGCAGCTATGGATTTTGCCATATCAGCCATATCACCAGAAGGAGTAAAGATATACTCAAAATCTGCTCCAATAGCTCGAGCAGCATCTTCTCCACCCTTCTGAACTACTGGCCAAAATGGATCCTTACCTTCTCCATGTGTTACCATAACATAACGCTCTGCAGATACAGAACTAGCTAATGCGAATATTGCTGCAAAAGCGATAAATAGTTTTTTCATTTTTTTCTCCCCTAATGTAAAAACTCGAACTTATAAAAAAAGAGCATATGAGAATTTCATATGCAGATTTAGAGTAAACAATTTGTAAAAATAAAATTCAAGTGCTTTTTGTATAAATCTTTTTTAAATAAAGGTAATTTTATAGAAGAGAATTTATTATTATTAAAAAGAATTTAAATATCTTATAAATTTAAATTTTCAAATCAATGGTAATTCTTACTTGACCCTATCGTAAAGTATTCTAACATAAATACAGTAATCACATATATCATAAATTAAATTAAAATTTTATTTTAAGAAGAAACTATTTTCATTAGTATAAAGGGGAGATCAAATGATTAAAAATTTCATAAAAGTTTTATTTGCATTACTAATTGCAACACCAGTATTTTCAGCTGATTTAGGCGGTCGAATTCTAGATATTGGTTCAGATACTACCTATCCACCACATGAGTCCATTGATCCAAATACTGGTGAGGTTGTTGGATTTGACGTAGATGTCGTAGCTGAAATTTGTAAAAAAATTAATTGCAAACCAAATTGGGTAACAACAGCTTGGGATGGTATTTTTGCAGCACTGGCAAACAAGCAATTTGATATGGTTGTATCTGGAGTTACGATTACTGATGAAAGGGACAAAATTGTAGACTTTTCTGATCCTTATATAATCGTACAACAAGGGGTGTTAATGCGCGTTGAAAACAAAGGATCAACTATTGAAAATTATAAATCAGGTAGTTTAAGCCTAGCATCTCAAAAAGGAACAACTAATGCAGAGCTTGGAGAAGAATTGGTAGGAAGAGCTAATTTAAAACTGTTTGATGATTTTTCTGCAGCAGTTCTTGCCTTACAAAATGGTGATGTTGATGGCGTTATAATAGATAGCACCTCCGCTGCAGCCTATGAACAGGAATTTGCAGGAGAATTAACAGTTGGGATCACAGGTCTATCATCAGATCCATTAGGTTTAGTTTTTCAAGAAGGTGATAGTCTACAAGATGCCTTTAATGAAGGATTAGCTGCAATTAAGAACGATGGAACCCTTGATAATTTGATAATTAAATGGTGGCCTAAATAAGTAACTTTTCCATCTTTTAATAATAATGTGCCCCTGATAATGGGGCACTTACATATTTTTTATGATTTATTTTCTTAATTGGTTGAGAAGCGTCAGAGTTAGTAATCTGATATTTATTTTCTTTTTACCTTTCATAATTTATTTTATTGCGATTTCTAGAAATTACGGAAAGGCATTAAAATCAATTTTAGGTATAGAAGAGAATGCATTATCTCTATTATCAGCATTTTTAATTCTAGCCATAATTGGAATCTTTGGATTTATCACGTCATTAAAGCTATATAGAAGTATAAGATTAGATATAGAAATCAAAGATAGAATATCGAGCTATCGAGCAGCATGTATATTTTTATCTGTAATTATATTACTAAACATCATAGTACTATATTTACCAGTATTAGATCGATATATTGTATCAGTAGCAGTTAATTCTTTTGATCCTAGAACTACAGACTGGATAATTATGGTTGATCAAAGTTTTGTTTTGGAACAATCATTTGAGAACTATATAATTAAAACTGTCAGATCATTTATTTTAATTTATTGTTTGTTTTTGTTTTTATTTTTATTGTACTTGATAACTTTTAGGCAAAACCTTACTTCAACAATTAGTAAATTTTGTATACTTTTAAATGGTTTAATAGGTTTCCTAATAGCTTTTTATATAATTATGATTGCACATGCTGGGTTTTCATTAGGCTTGGCAGTTACATTAAGAGCGGCATTTTTTGCTTATACATTGGCAAGTATGTTAGGGTTAGTTTGGGCTCTACTAAGTAAGTTAAAACCAAATAATTTTGCTTCACTAATATATTTGATTCTAGGCTTTATATTTATTTTTATAGGAATATTCAGTTTTTTAAAACCATATAAAAATGTTGCTCTTTATGGCAGTTTAGACGGGAAAATTGGAATAGTTTCTGGAACACCACAAAACATATCAGATCAAGTAAGATATGGAGATTTTTTAGCTCAAAAACCCAGTACGCCATTTAAGATAAGGTCAATAAAAACTAACGAGCAAGCCATTGAGTTGCTTGATAGTGGTAAAATATCTGCTGCACTTATCACACCCAATTTAAGTAAAAATTATAATCTCATTTGGGAAACAAATTTTTTACCCTCAAAAGATAGAAACATAGGAATATTTGCAACAATTTTAGGAGTTTTTTTAGTATTGATTGTTTTAATTGGTAGATTAACCCAAATGCATCCACTAGCAATTTTTTCAGATTTTTTTGTTGATACCATTCGTGGGGTACCTATGTTGGTTATAATTTTATATATTGGCTTACCTTTGGCAGGCGCAATAAAAAGTGCCTCTGCTGGGTATATAGATATGCAGATGATGACAAGAGGGATAATTGCAATAGGAATTGGATATTCTGCTTATATGGCAGAAATATTTAGAGCCGGTATAGAAGCCGTACCAAAAGGTCAAATTGAGGCAGCCAGAACACTAGGCTTAAAAGAATTTTATATTGCAAGATTAATCATATTACCTCAGGCAATAGCAATTGTTTTACCAGCCTTGGGTAATGAATTTATAGCAATGCTTAAAGATACTTCTCTTGTGTCTATATTATCAGTAAGAGATATAACGCAAAGAATGCGTGAATTTCAAGCTCAAAGTTTTCTTCCCTTTGAACCCTTCAATACAGCTGCTTTATTATATATTCTACTTACTTTATTAGCTGCAAGTAGCATTAAATCGTTGGAAAAAATAGTTAATAAAAATAAAGAAAATTAATAAGACATAACTAGAAATTAATAAATGAAAACCAATAATTTTAAAAATATGGAATTTCAAATATGAAATTTTCAAAATTAACAGATCGTATTTCTGACCTTGGATCGGATAAATGGTTATTACATTTAGAGGCTAGGAAACTAAAAAAAAATAATCCCAATATAATTGAATTAACGATAGGCGAACCTGATCAACCCCCTCCTGAAGAACTAATAGAGAAATGCTGTGATTCCATGCGATCTGGTAGAACTAAATATTCTAATGGGAGAGGCGAGGAAATTCTTCTTGATGCTCTTGTACAAAAATACCAAAAAAGAACTCCTTTAAAAGTTACAAGAAATAATTTTTTATGTTTACCCGGAACTCAAACTGCTTTGTTTGCAACAGTAATGTGCTTGACTGAAGAAGAAGATGAAATTTTGGTGGGCGATCCATACTACGCTACTTATGAAGGTATAATTAAATCTTCAGGAGCAACAATTATCCCAATCCCTTTACACGAAAAATATGACTTTTCGTTGCAGGAAAAAGATTTTCGTATGAAAATAACTAGTAAAAGTAAAGCTTTACTTCTTAATTATCCTCATAATCCAACAGGTGGTATTTTAAGAAAAAAAGATTTATCCGAATTGGCTGATATTGTTAAAAAAAATAATTTATGGATTATATCTGATGAGGTTTATGAAGAGCTTATTTTTAAAGAAGATTTTGTTTCTCCTCTGGAAATACCTACTCTAGCTGAAAGAACAATAGTTGTATCTTCAATTTCAAAAAGCCATGCATCACCAGGTTTTCGATCAGGATGGGTTTTTGCCTCTGAAGAAGTTATTAACAAAATGTTACCATTAGCAGAAACTATGCTTTTTGGAAATCAACCTTTTATAGCTGATATGACGGCTTATGCAATTTCAAACAAAAGTCAAACCGCCTTAAAAATGAGAACAGATTATCAGCGAAGGGCTAAGTTAATTTGTAAAAAACTAGCTAATACAAAAAATATTCGTCCTATTATGCCAAAATCAGGTATGTTTATTCTAATAAAATTAGAGCTTAAAAATTTTAATGATGAGAAATTTGCCTGGAACCTTCTTCATTCAGAAGGTGTTGCTGTGATGCCAGGCTCTTCATTTGGTTTAAATGGAAAAGATTTTATTAGGTTAAGTCTGACAGTACCTGATAAAGAGTTAGAAAGCGCATGTGAAAGAATAGATGAATTTGTAAAAAAAATAGATTAGTTTTATTTAATGATTGAAAAAAATAAAGAAAATAAGAATTCAACTATTGGGAGTTATTTATTACCTATATTAGAAGAATACGGTGTAGATATTATTTTTGGAATACCTGGAGTTCATACTGTTGAAATTTATCGTGGTCTTCATAAAACAAGTATAAAACATATTACCCCACGACACGAGCAAGGCGCCGGATTTATGGCTGATGGATATTCTAGAGTAAGTGGCAAGCCTGCTGTATGCTTAGTAATAACTGGTCCAGGACTTACAAATATATTAACTGCCATGGCCCAAGCTCGAGCAGATTCTATTCCAATGCTTATTATTTCATCAGTCAATCCTTATGATAATAAAAGAAAACACTCAGGATTACTTCACGAATTACCTCATCAACAAAAATTGTTAAAAAAAATAGCAATTAGTTCTCTTACAGTAAAAAAAACAAAAGATCTTCTTCCTGCAATTAAAAAATCATTTTTAAAAATGCTTGAGGAAAGGCCAGGACCTGTTCACCTAGAAATTCCAACAAATGTATTAAATCACGAATACCAAAAATTGAAAAAAAATAATCTATGTATTAAGAAGAAAAAAATCAAATCATCTGAAAAAAAAATAAATGAAGTTTCAAACTATTTAACCCATGCAAAATATCCAGTATTGCTCCTTGGTGGTGGCGCGAGAGGATGTGATGAATATATCCTCAAGATTGTAGAAAAATTAAGTCCTTATGTAGTAACTACAATAAATGCGAGAGGTATTTTAGGGGATCATGCAATGTGCATTCCTGCAAGTCCAACCTTAAAAACAGTTAGAAAAGAACTAAAAAAAGCAGATATAGTACTGGCGGTTGGTACAGAGTTTGGAGAAACAGATTATGATATGTATAAGGATGGCAATTTTCCTAAATTAAAAAAATTAATTCGGGTCGATATAAATAAAACTCAACTTACAAAAAATATTCAACCTCATTTGTCAATAAGGAGTGATGCATTTTATTTCTTTAAAAAATTGTCTGAGATTTTGTTAGTAAAAAAGCATTATAAGAAGTCATCTTTACAAACTCCTCAAACGGCAAAAATAATTAGAAAACTTTGTTTGAAAGAGATTGAACCCAAATTTAAAGTTCCACTTAATTTAATTTCAACAATATCAAGTAATTTCCCTGATGCGATTCTCGTAGGCGATAGTACTCAGCCAACGTATGCCGGAAATCTTTATACTAAAACATCAAAACAAGGCAAATGGTTCAACTCAGCGACGGGTTACGGTACTCTTGGCTATGCTCCTCCTGCATCTATTGGTGCTAAATTAGCCAAACCAAATAAACCAGTAATATGTATAGTAGGAGACGGAGGATTGCAATTTTCTTTAAGTGAACTGATGACTGCCTCGGAAGAAAAGATTGCCGTTATTTTTTTAATTTGGAATAACTTTGGTTACAAAGAAATTAAGGATTTTATGGTTTCAGAAAATGTGAATCCTATTGGAGTAGATATCACACCTCCTAATCTCAAAATTCAAGCTGCTGCTTTTAACCTACAATATTATGGTTTGATTAATAGAAATAATCTAGTTAAAACTTTAAAAAAAACAATAAGGGAAAAAAAACCTTCAATATTAGAAATTCGTGAAAATGAATACTAGTTCCAAAGAATAAGGATCCAAATTATGTCTTTAAATATTAACTCTGAAGTTTTTATAACTTGTGCTTTAACTGGATCTGGAAGTACACAAGAAAAAAGTAAATTTGTTCCGAGATCACCAAAAGAAATTGCTGATGATGCTATATTGGCTGCTAAATCAGGTGCTTCTATAGTACATTGTCATGTTAGAGATCCAAACACAGGAGCCCCCTCTAGGAAATTAGAATATTATAAAGAAGTTACTGATAGAATTAGAAGTTCAAATACAGATGTCGTTTTAAATCTTACTGCAGGTATGGGAGGAGATATGGTTTTTGGACCAACTTCAAATCCTTTAAAATTAGGAAAAGGTACAGATATGATAAGTGCAGAGGAAAGGGTAGAACATATTGCTACTTGTTTGCCTGAAATATGCACATTAGATTGTGGGACCATGAATTTTGCTGAAGCTGACTATGTGATGACAAATACTCCCGGAATGCTTGAAAAAATGGGAAAGCTAATAACTGACTTTGGAGTTACTCCAGAAATAGAGGCATTTGATACAGGACACCTTTGGTATGCAAAAAAATTAGTATCAAATGGAATATTAAAAAATCCTGCTCTTGTTCAACTTTGTATGGGAGTTCCTTGGGGAGCACCAAATGATTTAAATACATTTCTAGCCATGGTTAATAATGTTCCTAAAGACTGGACTTGGTCTGCATTTTCACTTGGGAGAAATCAGATGCCTTATGTAGCAGCTGCAGTTTTAGCGGGTGGGAATGTAAGAGTTGGTTTAGAAGATAATTTGATGATTTCGAAAGGAAAACTTGCAACCAATAAAACATTGGTAGGAAAAGCAGTAGAAATAATTGAAAATTTGGGCGCTAAAATTCTAACACCTGATGAAGTAAGAAATAAACTTAATCTTACAAAAAGAGCCCCAAATTGAGTAATAAAATTAACAATGTTGCGTGTATTGGATGTGGAACTATTGGTGCAGGATGGGTTACAAGGTTTTTAGTTAATCAGATAAAAGTAAAAATATATGACCCTACACCTTATGCCGAAACTAGATTAGAGATTGTAATAAAAAATACTAAAAGGGCTTATAAAAATTTTTTTCCTAATAAAACAATTAACTTTAAAAATTTCGAATATTTTAATGAAATTTCTCCTGCAATAGAAAATGCTGACTTAATCATAGAAAGTGTTCCTGAAAGACTAGATATAAAACAAAAAATCTTTGAAAATATTGAAGAGTTTTGTTCAAAGCAAACAATTATAGCTTCATCAACTTCTGGCATAAAACCAACAGATTTACAAAATGAAATGAAAAATCCTGAAAGATTGATGGTTACACATCCTTTTAATCCCGTTTATCTTATACCTTTAGTAGAAGTAGTTGGAGGAAATAAAACAGAGTATAAATTTATAAAAAAAATTATTGATTTTTTTAATTCAATTAATATGAAACCTATCCATTTAAAAAAAGAAATTGAAGCTTTTGTAGCTGACAGGCTTCTAGAGGCCATTTGGAGAGAGTCTCTTTGGCTCATTAAGGATGGAATTTGTACAACTAGTGAACTTGATGATATTGTTCGCTATGGATTTGGTCTTAGGTATGCACAAATGGGAGTTTTCCAAACTTACAGGACAGCAGCAGGTGAAGGAGGAATGCGAAAATTTCTAGAGCATTTTGGTCCTTGTTTAACATGGCCATGGACTAAACTAATGGATGTACCTGAGTTTAATGATGAGCTTATAGATCTAATTACTAATCAGTCTGATCAACAAGCTAATGGATTAAGTGTTACTAAACTTGAACAAATTCGTGATAAAAATTTAGTTGAAATTCAAAAAGCATTAGAAAAAAATAATTATGGTGCAGGAAGATTAATAAAAAAAGCTAGGGTCAAAAAAAGTCCTTAGTTTCATTGGAGATAGTAAATGGAATTTAGTTTGAGTGAAGAACAAAAACTCATTATCGATACAACAAAAAAATTTGTGGAATCTGAACTATTCCCGCACGAAGAATTAGTTGAAAAAACTGGAAATTTGCCAATGGATCTTATAAAGGAAATCCAAGCAAAAGCGATCAAAACTGGTATTTATGCAGCTAACATACCTGAAGAATTCGGTGGAGGTGGATTAGATACTTTAACCTGGCTTCTATATGAAAAAGAATTGGGAAAAGCAAATTATGCTTTACATTGGACATGTGTTGCAAGACCTTCAAATATCTTATGCGCTGGTACAAAAGATCAAAAAGAAAAATATTTAAAACCCTGTATAGAAGGTAAAAAATGGGATTGTTTAGCAATGACCGAACCTAATGCGGGTTCTGATCTAAGAGGTATGACAGCCTCTGCTAGAGAAACGACATCAGGAGATTGGGTATTGAATGGGACAAAACATTTTATAAGTCATGCAGATATTGCTGATTTTACTATTGCTTTTATGGCTTCAGGAGTTGAAGAAACTAATAAAGGTCCAAAAAAGTTAATAACTGCTTTTTTTGTAGATAAAGGCACACCAGGTTTTAATATTAGGGAAGGATATGATAATGTATCACATAGAGGTTATACGAATTCCATATTAGAATTTTCAGATGTTAAAGTACCAAAGGATTCAATACTTGGTGAAGTACATAAGGGATTTGAAGTGGCGAACAAATGGTTAGGAGCAACTAGGCTTCAAGTTGGAGCAACCTGTTTAGGAAGAGCCGAAAGAGCTTTTAATCATGCCATAGAATGGGCTGCAACAAGGCAGCAATTTGGACAACCAATTGGAAAATTTCAAGGAACATCATTTAAACTATCAGATATGGCAATGGAACTGAAGGCTGCTCAATTACTTATTTTAGAAGCAGGTTGGAAGTATGATCAAGGAACAGCAACAGATTTAGACATGGCAATGGCAAAACTTAAAGCATCAGAAATGTTGGCTATGGTTTCTGATGAAGCAATACAAATTCATGGCGGTATGGGTTTGATGACTGAACTTCCGTTAGAAAGAATATGGAGAGATGCAAGACTTGAAAGGATTTGGGAAGGAACATCAGAAATTCAAAGACATATTATTTCTAGGTCACTACTTAGGCCATATGAAAATTGATGTCTTCTTATAACCTGAAAAGATTATTACAACCAAAATCTATTGTACTGTTTGGTGGATTATGGGTTGAAAATGTTGCAACTCAAATAAAAAATTCAAGTTTCAATGGAGACGTTTGGCCAATTAATCCCAGAAGAAAATTTATCGCCGGGTTTAAATGTTATAAGGATATTTCGGAATTACCAGGTGTACCTGATGCAGCATTTATTGGTGTAAATAGAAATAAAACTTTAGAAATTCTAGAAAAACTAGATGGCATTGGTTGTGGTGGTGCAACTTGTTTTGCTGCAGGTTTCTCTGAAGTGGATAATTATGGAAAAGAATTACAAAAAAAACTGTCAAAAGCTTCAAAAGATATGCCTTTCTTAGGTCCTAATTGCTATGGTTTTTTGAATTATTTAGATAATGTTTATATGTGGCCAGATCAACATGGTGGAAAGGAATTAAAAAAAGGTGTAGCCATAATCGCTCAATCATCTAACATAGCAATAAATCTCACAATGAATACTAGAAGTACTCCTATTGCTTATATTTTAACAACTGGAAATCAAGAAAAAATTGATGTTTCAGATCTTGGACTAGCAATGATAAGTGATAAAAGGGTAAGTGCAATAGGTATATATGTTGAAGGTTTTAAAGATATAGAGAAATTTGAAAAAATGGCTTTTGTTGCATTGCAACATAATATACCAATTGTTGTTCTAAAATCTGGTAAAACAGATTTAAGTAAAAAACAAAGTTTTTCACATACAGCTTCAATAACGGGAGACTCTGACATTTCATCAGCTTTCTTAAAAAGACTAGGTATTGTAGAGGTTGATGATTTAGAGTTATTTTTAGAAAGTCTAAAAGTTTTAAATTTTAATGGAAGACTAGAAAAAAACACTATAGTTTCTGTAAGCTGTTCTGGTGGAGAGGCAAGTTTAGTATCAGACCTAAGCGAAAATATGTCATTAAAATTTCCAAAATTTTCAAAAGAAAAATCAGGTAAAATTCGTAACACTTTAGGTGAACTTGTTACAATTAGTAACCCATTTGATTACCATACTTTTATCTGGGGTGATCAAAAAAAAATGAATGAATTATTTATCACTATTTGCGAGAATACAAAAGATTTAGTTTTATTTGTTTTTGATGTTCCTAGGAGTGACAAATGTGATCCTAGTAGTTTTAATTGTGGGATAAAAGCCATAATCAATGCCAAGAAAAAAACTAATGCTAGAATAGCTGTAATTGCCTCTATAGCTGAGAGTATGACTGAAGAGTTGGCTGAAATTTTTATCAAAAACAAAATTCTACCATTAGGTGGACTTAAAACTGGACTTAAAGCTTTAGAAATTTCAAATAAAAGTTTTTTATCTTCAATGCAAGTAGAGAGGACAAAAGTATTACTCAAAAAAAGAACTTCCCAACATCATAAGAGATTTCTACTTGAAATTGATTCAAAAATAATGCTTCAAAAATTTGGAGTACCAATTCCTAAGTCGCTTATAACAAATAAATCAATTTTAAAAAAAAATAATTATTCCATAAATAAACTTAGATTTCCAATTGTTTTAAAAGGTACAGGAAGCAACCATAAAACAGAAAATGGATTAGTTTTTCTAAATATAAAATCCAAAGAGGAATTGATTAAAATTCAAAAAAAATTGAATAATATTAAAGGAGATCTCTTAATTGAAGAAATGATAGGACCAATAAGTTTGGAACTCTTAATTGGAATCACAAAAGATGAAACTGGTTTATTTGCTTTAACTATAGCACAAGGGGGAATTTACAGTGAGTTATTCTCCAAAACAATTAATTCCAGAGAATTAATTATTTTACCAGCAAGTAAAAAGACTATTAAACAAGCTCTAAAATCATTGGCTATCTATCCAATTTTTAAAGGATACAGAGGTCTTCCAAAAGCTAATTTGAAAAAAACTATTGAAGTAATTATGAAAATATCATCTCTTATTGAAGAAAATAATAAAAATTTTGAAGAAATCGAAATCAACCCCCTCATTATTACACCAAAAAATGCATATGCAGCAGATGCCTTAATTTCAATACAAAGTAGCTCTTGAGGTTCATATGAAAAAAAATAAAGTATCACATCTTAACCTAGAAGAAGGACCTATTAAAACAAAAACTATTGGTAAAATTTTAAAAGTTATCATTGATAGACCAAAAGCAAACGCTATTGATCTTAAGACAAGTAGGATAATGGGAGAGATCTTTAAATCATTTAGAGATGATAACAAATTAAGAGTAGCAATATTGACTGCAGCTGGTGAAAAGTTTTTTTGTCCAGGATGGGATTTAAAAGCTGCTTCTGAGGGTGATGCTGTTGATGGTGACTATGGTGTTGGAGGATTTGGAGGCCTTCAAGAACTCCCAAATATGAATAAACCGGTCATTGCAGCAGTTAATGGTATTTGTTGTGGTGGTGGATTAGAAATAGCTTTGTCTTGTGATATTATATTAGCAGCTGAGACTGCAACATTTGCTCTCCCTGAAATTAATTCAGGTACCGTAGCTGATGCTGCATCTATAAAACTACCAAAGCGTATCCCTTATCATGTAGCTATGGAAATGCTAATGACTGGCCGTTGGATTAATGCAGAAGAAGCGGCAAAGTGGGGACTAATTAATCATATAATAAATCAAAAAAATTTAATGCAATATGCCTTGAAAATGGCTAGAAATATTGCAGCTGGACCTCCTTTAGTTATGTCAGCAATCAAAGAGGTCGTAAGAGAAGCTGAAGCAACCAAATTTCAAGATACCTTAAATAAAATTACTAAAAGACAACTTTCAACTGTTGATAATTTGTATGGATCTGAAGACATATTAGAGGGACAAAAGGCATTTGTAGAAAAAAGGAAACCTAATTGGAAAGGAAAATAGCTAAACAAAAATTTAAAATTTTAATGGTTTGTCTAGGTAATATCTGTCGCTCTCCTATGGCACAGGGAGCAATGGAGTTTATGGCCAAGAAAAATTCTTTATCATTAATTGTGGACAGTGCTGGAACTCAAAACTGGCATTTTAATAAATCACCAGATCAGAGAGCTCAGAATGTTGCAACTAGAAAAGGTTGGCAAATTAGTTATCAAAAAGCTCGGCAAATTTTATCCAGTGATTTTAACAATTTTGATTTAATAATAGGAATGGATAAAAGTAATTTAGTAGATATTGAAAAAATAAGACCTAAACATTCAAAAACACCAGTTATGCTCTTATTAGATTTTTCAAACATCAAGAATAAAAATTTACCAGACCCTTATTATACAAATGATTTTGAAGGTGTCGCAAAAATGATAGAAATTGCATGTGATAACTTCTTAATACAATATTTTAATTCATAACTAAAAAGGTATGAAATGATCAAATGGGGAATACTTTCTACTGCTAAAATTGCAATTGAACAAATAATACCTGCAATATTAGAATCAAAAAATTCTATCATTTATGGAATTGCTAGTAGAGATTTAAAAAAAGCAAAAAAATTAGTAAAACAGTTTGATATACAGGAAGCTTTTTCTTCTTATAAGGATATATTAAATTGCAAAAAAATTGATGCCATATATATACCACTACCAACATCACAACATATTGAATGGTCAATTTTTAGTTTAAAAGCACAAAAGCATGTCTTATGCGAAAAGCCAATTGCTTTAAATGTGAAAGATATAGATAAACTAGATTTAGAAATAAAGAAATCCAACAGAATATTCTCTGAAGCCTTTATGGTTTATTATCATCCTCAGTGGAAAAAAGTAAAAAAATTAATTTCAGATGGTGAAATTGGAGATTTAAAACATGTACAAGGATGTTTTACATATTTTAATATAGATCCAAAAAATATGAGAAATATACCGGAACTAGGCGGTGGAGTTTTACCTGATATCGGCGTTTACCCATTAGTAACAACCAGAATGGTAACTGATCAAGAACCAATAAGTATAAGATCAAAAATTGAATATGACAAAAAATTTAAGACAGATACATACGCTAGTGTTGAAGTAAATTTTAAACATTTTGATCTAAGCTTTTATGTAAGTACTCAAATGTCTTTAAACCAAAAAATGATATTTCATGGGAATAAAGGAAAAATTGAAGTACATTCACCATTTAATGCAAGATTATATGGTGACGCAATAGTCTCACTAAGTAAATCAGATAATAATAAAAAAGTTTATTTTCGTTTTGGCGAAACAAATCAGTATAGATTACAAATAGAGGCTTTTGCCCATGCAATCAAAAAAAATGATTCTAGTGATTTGTTCTCAATTAAAAATTCACGGAATAATCAAAAAATAATTGATAAAATTTTTCAATCGCACAAAATAAAAAAAACAGTCAAAATTTAAATTTTTGATGGTTGAGGTTAAAAAAATTTTTCACTAACTAGAATTTGAAAAAATAAATCCCAGAAAGTTTAACAAAATTTGTGCTGCCAAAATTGCTGTGCTGTCAGTTGGGTCATAATCAGGAGCTACCTCAACTATATCTATACCAATTATAGAGTTTTGAACTGTAATACTTTGAAGAAGTTCTAAAACTTCATAATATAAAAAACCACCATGACTCGGAGTGCCTGTGCCTGGAGCAATTGATGGACAAAAAGCGTCTATATCTATTGTGACATAGAGTCTTTTTCCTTTTGGAATTCTCTTAGCAATATTTTTCATTCCAATTTTTCTTGCTTGTCTTACTGAAATAATATCACTACCCATTTCCCTTGCTTTTTCATAACCTTCTTTTGCAGTCGAAGAAACATTTCTTATTCCAACCTGAGTTAAACCTGAAACATAGTCTTTTTCTGCAGCTCTTCTCATTGGATTCCCATGACCATATCTGACACCATGTCTTTCATCTACAAAATCAAGATGTGCATCGATTTGCAAAATATGAAAGGAACTTTCATCTTTAAATGCTTCAATACAAGGTATATTTATAGAATGGTCACCACCAATAACTACTGGTAAACTTTTTGCATTTAGAGCAGCTTTAACAGCTTTACAAATATTATAATGGCTTTTTTTTGTATCAGTATGAACAATGTCAGCATCGCCTAGATCTACTATTTTGACAGATTTATCCAAATAAGTTTTTTCATCTTCATGATCATAAGCACCTGCGTGTCCAAATGAAAATAATGTTGATGCTTCTCTTACGGCACGAGGTCCAAATCTTGCACCTGGCCTAAACTGAGTACCAAAGTCAAAAGGTGCACCTATAATAGAAACATCCGCTCTAAAATTATCCCAATTCTTTATGTACTCTCTTTTTGCAAATGTAGAAATCCCAACAAAAGGTAAATCTAATCTTCCACTATCATAATTATTAGAAATTGAAGCACCTCTTTTATTAAAATTTTCGTTTTAAGATTATTTCAATTATGTATATTTAATATAAATAAAAAATTTAATCTACTCATCATTATAAAATCTATGTTAAATAATTTTACAAAAAATTCTATCATTACGGATATTGGTAAAATTATTTATTACAAAAGGGGTGATGGTCCGCCTGTATTGTTGCTGCATGGCTATCCTCAGTTTAGTTTAATGTGGGAGGAATCTGCGCTCCTCTTATCACAAAAATATACAACTATTATCCCTGATTTAAGAGGATATGGTGAATCTGCAAAACCAAAAGGATTACCTGACCACTCCAATTATTCTAAACGAGCAATGGCAAATGACCTTATACAAATCATGGATAGTTTAAAATATCAAACATTCTCTGTGGTGGGCCATGATAGAGGCGGAAGAGTAGCTCACAGATTGTGCAGAGATTTTCCCAAGAGAATAGATAAAATGGTAGTACTTGATATTTGTCCAACTTTAGACATGTATAAAGCTACAAATCGCGAATTTGCTTTTGGTTATTTCCATTGGTTTTTTTTAATACAAAAATATCCTTTACCAGAAAAATTAATAGAGAATAATGCATCTATATGGTTGGATGACTGTCTTAATAGATGGTCGGGCGGTTTCAACTTTAGAAAAAAAAAAGAGGTATATTTGGAAAAGTTTAATAACCCTGAAACTATTCACTCAACATGTGAAGATTATAGAGCAAGTTTTAGTATTGATTTAGTTCATGATAGAGAAGATGCTGAAAAAAAATTAAATATTCCTATTCTAGTCTTATGGGGAAAACATGGCTTGATAAACAAGTGCTTTAATCCAGTTGAAATTTGGCAAAAATATTCAGAGAAAGTTGTTATTGGAGAATCTCTTAATTGTTACCATTTCATACCAGAAGAGATTCCAAAAATTTTAGACAAAAAACTTAAGCAATTTTTGAAATAAAATTTTTAATTTTGATCTCTTAAATTTCTTCTCAAGATTTTTCCAGTACTAGTGGTTGGGAGTTTTTCAACAATTTCTACTTCTCTAGGATATTCATGAGCAGATAAATTCTTCCTTACGAAAGATTGTAATTCTAATCTTAAAACTTTATTGTCTATAAATCCTTTGTTTAAAACTATAAAAGCTTTTACGATTTGTGTTCTTAATGAATCTTCTTTTCCAATTACAGCAGCCATACTAACTGAAGGATGCTTCATTAAACAATCTTCAATTGGTCCAGGTCCAATTCTATATCCTCCAGATGTTATCACATCATCATCTCTCGCCACAAATCTAATCCAATTATCTTTTTCAATTACTCCCTTATCACCTGTAATCATCCAGTCATTAATATATTTTTCATTTGTTGCATCAATGTTATTCCAATATCTTAAAAACATTTGTGGAGAACCTTTTTTTATTGCAATTGCACCTAATTGACCTTTTTTACATTTTCTTCCATTTTGATCTATTACACTCACAATACTACCCGGCACTGGTGGTCCTGCAATACCAGGTCTAGGTTTCATTATTTTAGAACATGAAGAAAGCACTAAATTGCATTCCGTTTGACCATAAATTTCATTTATATTTACTCCTAATACTTTCTTACCCCAATCCAAAAGTTCTGCACCTAAAGGCTCACCACCACTAGCAACTGATTTTAAAAATAATTTTTTTGATTTATTCTTTGGTATTGCAGTTCTTAACATTTTTAAGGCGGTAGGTGGTAAAAAAGAACCTGTCACTTTAAATTCTGACATCAATTGAATAGCTTTTAATGCATCAAATTTCTCAAATCTATAAGCTAAAACAGGTACTCCATGATGTAATGAAGAAAATAAAATATTTAACAGGCCACCAATCCAGGCCCAATCTGCCGGTGTCCACAAGAGATTATATATTTTATTTTTATAGGTTGAAAACAAATCAAGAAAAAAGTCAAATGCTGGTATGTGACCAAGTAAAACACGATGGGCGTGTAAAACACCTTTTGGTGGACCGGTTGTTCCAGAGGTATAAAGAAGCAGAGCAGGATCATCTGAGTTTGTCTTTTCTATAATAAATTCACTAGATACATTAATTTCTGAAAAATTTATTGTTATACTTTTTAATTTCTTAATATTACCTTCAATAGTAAAAATAATTAATTCCTTCTGAATATCATTTCCCATACTTCTGATTTTTTTTGCACCTGACTCATCTGTTATAATGGTTTTAATGTTTGCATCAGAAATGCGATATTCTAAAGCATCTGGACCAAACAGTAAAAAAAGGGGAACAGATATACCACCAATTTTGAAAACTGAGATATGCGAGACTAAGCATTGTAACGACTGAGGGAGTAATATTCCTACCCTGTCAAATTTCTTAACTCCAAAACTTTTTAAATAATTTGCAACTTTATTTGAGAACAAATTTAATTCTTTAAAATTCGTTGTATTAATTTTTCCTGAAGGTAGCAAATCAATTATAGCAGGGTTTTCTGGCGTGGTTTTTGACCATTTTTCACAAATATCATAACCAATATTATAAGTTTTTGGGATATCCCACTGAAATTTATCGTATAACTCTTTATAAGTTAAATTTTGGTACTGCATATTTAAAATAAAATATCTTTAATTTATTTTGTTTCTTCAAAAATCTCACGACCAATTAAAATTCTTCTAATTTCAGATGTACCTGCTCCAATCTCATAAAGCTTTGCATCCCTTAGAAGTCTTCCTACAGGATAATCATTTGTATAACCATTCCCACCAAGACACTGAATAGCATCTAATGCAACCTGTGTAGCTTTTTCTGCAGAATAAAGAATACATCCAGCAGAATCTTTTCTTGTTATTTTTCCTTTATCACACGCTTCAGCAACACGATATACATAAGATTTACAGGCATTATATGTTGTATACATGTCAGCCATTTTAGCTTGCATTAGCTGGAAATTACCAATGGCCTGTCCAAATTGTTTACGCTCATGTACGTATGGAACAACTGTATCAAGAGCAGAAGCCATAATACCTAAGGGCCCAGCTGCTAAAACAACCCTTTCATAATCTAAACCTGACATTAGAACTTCAACTCCTTTTCCTTCCTCTCCCAGAATATTTTCAAAAGGTACCTCACAATTTTCAAAAACTAATTCACAAGTATTAGAGCCTCTCATTCCTAATTTATCTAATTTTTCACCAGTACTAAAACCCTGCATTTCCTTTTCTATAATAAAAGCAGTTATACCTCTTGAACCTAAATTTTGACTACTTCTAGCATAGACAATTAATGTTTCTGCATCTGGACCATTAGTTATCCACATTTTATTTCCGTTCAAAATAAACCGGTCATTTCTTTTCTCTGCATTTAATTTCATTGAAACAACATCTGAGCCAGCACCAACCTCTGACATTGCTAAAGAACCCACTTTGTTCCCAGAAATTAAATCAGGTAAAAACTTCTCTTTTTGCAATTCATTACCACAACGGAAAATCTGATTAACACAAAGGTTAGAATGAGCGCCATATGACAAACCAACAGAAGCTGAGGCTCGACTTATTTCTTCTACAATTATACAGTGTGCTAGGTATCCTAAACCAGCTCCCCCAAAATCTTCTGATACTGTAACCCCTAATAGCCCTGCATTCCCCATTTTTTCCCAAAGTTGGTTAGGAAATTCATTTTCTTGGTCTATGGAATGTGCAATATCTTTTATTTCTTTTGTGGCAAACTGATTAGCCAGGTCTCTTAAGGCAGCTAATTCTTTAGTTAGCCCAAAATCGAGTGATCCCATAAACATAATGAATTTAACCTTTCATCTAATAACATTAATATTTTTTAATAGTTTTAATCAACTTCAATAGCAATGGCGAGTGCTTCACCACCACCTATACATATTGCGGCAACTCCCTTTTTTAAATCTCTTTGCTTGAGAGCGTTGATTAATGAAACTAAAATCCTAGCTCCAGAAGCGCCTATTGGATGACCAAGAGAGCACGCACCACCATTCACATTTATTTTTTCACGAGATATTTTTAACTCTTTCATAAAAGCCATGGGTACTACTGCAAATGCTTCATTCACCTCCCACAAATCAACTTCTTCAGTTGACCATTTGATCAATGATAACAACTTATGCGTTGCAGTTATTGGAGCTGTTGTAAACCAACCAGGCTCATGGGCATGTCCGGTATATCCTTTAATTCTAGCTTTTATTTTTAAATTTTTTTCTTCAGCATACTTTTGAGAACATATTACTAATGCGGCTGCACCATCTGAAATTGAAGAAGAATTTGCAGCTGTGACTGTGCCGTCATTTGAAAATGCCGGTTTCAAAGTTGGAATTTTTGTAGGATTACTTCTTTTAGGTTGTTGATCTTCAGTAATTAAAATTTCCTCTTTATTTTTTTTTGAAATTTTAACAGGTACAATCTCATTCTCAAAAAGACCCATTTTCTGTGCACTTAGGGCATTTTCCAGTGATTTAATAGCATATTCATCTTGTTGTATTCTTGTAAACTGATAATTTCTTGCGCAATCTTCAGCAAAAGAACCCATCAATCTACCTTCTTCATATGCATCCTCTAAACCATCTAGAAACATATGATCGTACATTTTGGCATGACCAATTCTTGCCCCTTCTCTATATTTTTTTGAAAGGTAAGGAGCATTTGTCATACTTTCCATGCCACCAGACACTAAAACATTATTTGTTTTGGCTTTAATTTGCTCTGAACCCATTATAACTGTCTTAAGTCCAGAACCACACATTTTATTTACTGTTACAGCTGGTATATACTTTGATAACCCTGCATTAAAACCCGCTTGTCTTGCTGGGGCTTGCCCTATCCCTGCTTGCAAAACACATCCCATAATTACTTCTTCAATATCATCAAAATTTACTCCTGATTCTAAAATTGCTTTTTTTATAGTCTCTCCTCCTAATTCAGGAGCAGAAATTTTAGATAAATCACCTTGAAAACTTCCTAGTGGAGTTCTTGCATACCCACTTATGACCACATCATTCATAATTTTGTTTTTCCTTATAACTAGATTTAAATAGTTATTACTTAATGATTTTAAAATAAACCTTTACGAATTAAAAAAATACAAACAATAATTATAATAGTAACTAAACATATGGAAATATGAAATGAAAAAATACAGTTGTTTTGATGTAATATTTGATAATCAGCTTGCACACATTATTCTGAATAGACCAGAAAAAAGAAATTCTATGACAACTGATTTTTGGAAAGAATTTCCTGAAATTATATCAGATATAAATCAAGAAGGTATAATTAGAGTAATAATTATAAGTTCAACTGGACCACATTTTTGCTCTGGTCTAGATTTATCAATTTTCCAATCAGATCTTTTAGACATAAATAAAGAAAAGGCAAATAAAGCAATACTTTTAAATAATTATATTGAAATTTTACAAAATGCCTTAAATATTTTACAGGACTGTCGAATACCTGTTATTACAGCAATTCAAGGGGCTTGTATTGGGGGTGGTCTTGACCTAGTTTGTGCAAGTGATATACGCCTAGGTACCAAAGATTGCTATTTTAGTATTTTGGAGACTAAATTAGGCTTGGTAGCAGATATTGGAACCTTTCCAAGATTAGTTAAATTAATACCTGATGGATTAGTTCGTGAACTTGCATTTACAGGAAGAAATTTTAATTCAAATGAAGCAAAATTATCTGGTTTTTTGAATAATTTATACCCTGATCAAAAAAGTATGACAAATGCAGCATTTGAACTTGGCAAAGAAATATCCAATAATTCACCTACAGTAGTTTTTGGTTGTAAAGAAGCAATTAAATTTTCAAGAGACCACACTACTGTGGAAGGTTTAGATTGGATAAAAATGTGGAATTCTGCAATGTTCAACATGAAAGAAGTAGAAGAAAGCTTTAAAGCAAAAATTGAAAAACGTACTGGTAATTTTGATAATCTCCCAAAAAAAATAACTAAAATTAATTAATTTTTAGTTATCTTTTATCATCAATTATAATCCCATCTTTAGGTAACGTGTTCGGTTTTACTTTAATAATTTTGGCTCTAAGATTAATTATGTCTCTAAGGTTTGATAAATAATCATTAGAATTATCTGGCTCAACTTCAATTTTTATAGTTAATTCATCCTGATTATTAACTAAACTTATTTCAGCTCTTACCTTCTTAATTTCTTTATGCCTAGAAATGAATTCCTTTATTTGCTCAGGTCTTAAAAACATACCCTTAACTTTTGCAGCTTGGTCAGCTCTACCCCTCCAACCTACAATTCTTGTATTTGTACGCCCACATTTACTTTCACCTGGAGCAAAAGCTGACATATCTCCAGTTGCAAATCGAATAAGCGGGTAATCTAAATTTAAATTAGTAACAAGTATTTCACCAATTTCACCAGGTCCTACATGTTCACCTGTTCCTGGAAATACAATTTCTACTATAACTCCTTCATCTACTATCAGTGGTTCATTTTCAATTGTTTCGGTAGCAATATTACCCAAATCGGCAGTAGCATAAGACTGCATACATTTTATACCACGTTCAGAATATGCCTTTCTAAGATCAGGAAATAACGGACCACCTCCAACACAAGCAATATTGATATTCGATAAATCAAGATTTAGTTCATCACCCTTTTCTAAAATCTTAAATAGAAAATCTGGTGTACCAGCATAGACGTTAGTCTTTAAAAAAGATGCAGCTTTTGCCTGTAATTCTGTTTGACCAGTTCCAGCAGGAATTACTTTAGTTCCAATTTTTAATGCACCTTCTTCAAACATCATACCAGCAGGAGTAAGATGATAAGAAAAACAATTTTGTAAAACCATTCCTTTCCTCACTCCTGTTGCGTACAAGAATGGCGCAAAACGACCCCAATCTAGTCCTCTAGTACCTGGTTCATAAATGGGACCTGGTGATTGGAAAAAATGCGTAGTTCTCTGTTCTTCAGTCCTTTCAAAACCTCCAAATGGAGGAAACAATTTTTGTTTATTTGCAAGTTCAGATTTACGTAATACAGGTATTTTTTGTAAATCTTCTATACATCTGACTTCATGTGGATCAATACTTTCTAAATGATCTTTGAAACCCAAAGTTTTTTCTTTTGCGGTTTTTAATAATTTAGGTAAGAAAGTATTTATATCTGATAACCTTGAATCATGTGTGCGAACTTCTTCTTTATTAAAAAAATCACTTTTTAATTCAGCCAACGTTTTCTCCGCCTATATGATCTTCCATCTCTATAGGATTTACGTTTATCGCCAGATAAACCAAGATAAAATTCTTTAACATCTGGATTTTCTCTTAACTGTTCTGCAGGCCCATCCATTACAACTCTACCACTTTCTAAAATATAACCGAAATGTGCAAACCTCAAGGCCACATTTGTATTTTGCTCAGCAAGAAGAAAAGATACACCTTCTTTTTCGTTTAGCTTTTTTACTATTTCAAATATTTCTTCAACTAGTTGTGGGGCTAAACCCATACTAGGTTCGTCAAGTAAAACAGTTTCAGGTTTTGACATTAAAGCTCGGCCAATAGCACACATTTGCTGTTCACCACCAGAAGTATAACCTGCTTGACTTTTTCTTCTTTGTTTTAATCTTGGAAAATAATTATAAACCATTTCTAGATCGTTAATAATATTTTTATTTCCATCGGTTCTAGTATAAGCACCAGTCAATAAATTTTCCTCAACTGTTAGATGCTCAAAACAATGTCTGCCTTCCATTACTTGAATAACGCCAGATTTAACTAATTCTGAAGGATTTAGTTTTTCAATCTTTTCATTCCTATAAGTTATTGAGCCTTTCGTAACTTCTCCTCTTTCAGAATGTAGTAAATTAGAAATGGCTTTGAGTGTTGTCGTCTTTCCAGCACCATTTCCACCTAACAAAGCAACAATGGAACCCTTTGAAAGAGATAAACTCACTCCTTTTAAAACAAGTATTACGTGATTGTAGACAACCTCTATATTATTAACTTCAAGAAGTTTTTCATTTTTAGTCAACATATGGCTAATATCCAAAATAAAAAGGGCCCAACAAGAGTTGAGCCCTAAAATTTATATTATTTAGTTACAACGCTCTGTTATATTATTTTCAGAAGCAAACTGTGAACTATCAGCATCAATCAATGGCTGAATAACACTTTGATCTGATGTCATATAATCAGTAATAAAGGACCAAGTTCCTTTTTTAGCATCCCACTGTTGAATAGCTGCAGAACCTGTTCCTCCATGGTTCTCACAACTAGCTTTGAAAGTTGGAGCAAAGCCAGGCAGACCAATGCTTGCTAATTTTTCCTCAGTTATTTCCAGAGCTTCTAAACCGTCTCTCATCATACTTGGAGTAATTTTACTTACACCATGTATTTTTTGAGCAGATTTTGCTCCTTCAACAGCAAGAATAGCTGCATACATACCGCGACTATATAGAACTGTGCCAACATTTGATCCATCTCCAGCACCTAGACCTTTATCAATTACATATTTCCTCATGTCATCGTAAACTGGAAAATCATCTCCTGGAGCATGCATTGCTAATGACTTATATCCGTGAGCAGCATCTCCGGCAGGGGTAACATCATTTTCAGATCCAGACCACCATACACCGATAAAGTTTTCCATTGGAAATCTTATATTTGCTGCTTCTTGAATAGCAACAGAGTTCATTACACCCCAACCCCACATGAATATATAGTCAGGTCTTTCCCTTCTTATTTGAAGCCATTGAGATTTTTGTTCTTGACCTGGATGATCTACGGGTAAAAGCATTAACTCAAAATTATGTTTTTTACTTAAAACTTCTAGAGTACGAATAGGTTCTTTGCCGTAACCAGAGTTATGGTAAACAAGAGCTATTTTCTTTCCATCTAAAGAACCATCGCTCATATCCATAGCATGTTTTGTAGCAATACTAGCTGCATCCCAATATGTACCAGGAAAATTAAATATCCATTTGAATATCTTACCATTTTTTGCTGAAGTTCTTCCGTAACCAGAAGATAAAACAGGTATATTGTCAGCTGAAGCTTTTGGGATTAACTGATAAGTAATGCCAGTAGAAAGAGGTTGGTATAATAATGCACCCTCTCCTTTAGTAGATTCATAGCATTCTACCCCTTTTTCAGTATTATAAGCAGTTTCGCATTTAACTACACGAACTTTTTCACCACCAATACCACCGTCACGCTCATTCATTAGCGTAAAATAATCCTCATAACCGTCTGCAAATGGGATACCGTTGGGGCCATAGGCACCAGTACGGTAACTCAATGACGGAAATACTAATTCTGCAAGCACAGGTGACACTAAAAAAAGTGTTGCCAATGCAGATAAAATTGTTTTTTTAAAATTCATTTTTCCCTCTCAATTTTGTCATAAGACTATTCTAATTACACCTTTTACTTAAACCAGAGTCAATATGCTGCATTGAATAATCTGGCTATACTATTTAATTTCTAATATGGAAATGGCCAAATCCTAAGTTTCTGTTTTAGCAAATTCCAGAGTTGCGCTAATCCATGGGGTTCGACAATAAGAAAAAATATTATTAAACCACCAATTATAATAAACTCAAAATGAGCAGCTATATCAACGGGCCATCCAAACTGAAGAACTAATAAATTTTTTAAAGCAACTGGAAGTAATACCATAAATGCAGCTCCTGCAAATGACCCAAATATCGATCCCAGCCCCCCTATAATAACCATGAAAAGTACAATAAAAGATTTTTGTATGCTAAAAGCTTCAGTAACTTCTACGGCTCCTAAATAAACTGAGAAAAACAATGCTCCTGCAATACCAACATAAAATGAACTAATAGCAAAAGCAGACAGTTTAGCAATTAAAGGATTAACCCCTATAATTTCTGCAGCTATATCCATATCCCTAATTGCCATCCAACTTCTACCTATTTTACCTCTAGTAAGATTTCTTGCAATCCAAGCTAATAAAAAAACAAAGAAAAAACAGAATAAGTACTTAGAAGCGGGAGTTGCATTTGGTCCAGTTATAAGAAAATTTCCAAAGCTTCTATCAGGTGAAGTAATCATACCAGTTGCAGAATAATTATAAAACCAACCAACTTTATTAAATAACCAAATCAAAAAGAACTGAGCAGCTAAAGTAGCTACAGCTAAATAAAAACCTTTAATCCTTAAGCTGGGTAACCCAAAGAGGGTACCGACGAATGCGGTAATAACTCCAGATAATAAAACTATAATTAAAATATTTAAATCCGGGAAGGCTGTCATTAATTTATATGAAGCATATGCTCCAACAGCCATAAAGCCTCCCGTTCCTAAACTTACTTGACCACAATACCCAGTCAAAATGTTTAGACCTAATGAAGCTATTGCATAAATAAGAAAAGGTAAGAATACTGCGTTTGCCCAATAATCATTTATAACAAATGGAACAAATAATAATCCAACTAAAACTACAAAATAATATCTATATTTATCAAACTTTATTGGAAAAGTTTGGCTATCTTGAGCATATGAAGTTTTAAATTCTCCTACTTCCCTATATAACATAATTAAACTCTTTCAATAATTTTTTCGCCAAATAAACCCTGAGGTCTAAACACTAAAAATAATAAAGCTAGAACATATGCAAACCAATTTTCAGTGGCACCACCTATTAGTGGCCCCATAAAAAACTCAAACAATTTTTCTCCTGCTCCAATAATTAATCCTCCTACTATGGCTCCGGGTATCGAAGTAAATCCACCTAACATTAATACTGGCAAAGCTTTAAGAGCTATTAAAGATAATGAAAATTGGACACCGGATTTTGCTCCCCACATCATTCCTGCGACTAATGCAACAAACCCTGAAATTGACCAGACAAGTACCCAGATTACACGAAGGCTGATACCTACAGACAATGCCGCTTGATGATCGTCTGCTACAGCTCTTAAGGCTCTTCCAGATTTAGTATATTGAGAAAAAATAGTTAGTACTAAAACGAGACTTATTGCAATTATTGCTGCCCACACATCAAGTAAATCTACGTACATACCATAAAATTTTTCACCTTCTGCAGCCCACCCTATTGTGAAATCCTCAAACCAAAAAGATCCTCCTTGAGGAATACCAACATTAAGTGTCTTTACATCAGATCCCCACATCAAATCACCAAATCCTTCCATGAAGTAAGCTAATCCAATAGTAGCCATAAAAAGAATAATTGGCTCTTGATTTACTAAATGTTTGAGGATTAATTTTTCTACGAGAATTGCAAACAAAATCATAATTAAAACTGTTAAAATTATGGCTAATAAAGCAGGTAATGACCAATCAAAGTGGTGGATCTTGGTACCAAACATTGCATTTATAAGATGAGCAAAAGGAACTCTACCTTCTTGCAAACCTACCAAAGTAAGAGCAGCGAATAATGCCATAACTCCCTGAGCATAGTTAAAAATACCAGAGGCTTTAAAAATTAAAACGAAACCTAAAGCAACTAACGAATATAAAACTCCAGCCATCAAGCCATTTATAATGACCTCGATCGTATATAAAAAATCAGCACTCATTATAAACTCCTAATGCTCTGAAACACCTAAATAGGCGTCAATTACAGCTTGGTTATTACGAACTTCATCGGGAGTACCATCACCAATTTTTTTCCCATAGTCCATAACTACAACTCTGTCTGATATATCCATTACTACCCCCATATCATGCTCTATTAGAGCAACTGTAGTCTCGAATTCACTATTAACATCTAAAATGTATCTACTCATATCTTCTTTCTCTTCTACATTCATACCAGCCATAGGTTCATCAAGTAGAAGTAATTCTGGTTCTGCAGCTAATGCTCTGCCTAATTCAACCCTTTTTTGAAGACCATAGGGTAATGCACCCACAGGTGTTTTCCGAATATGCTGTATTTCTAAGAAATCAATAACTTTTTCTACCACTTCTCTATTTTCATATTCTTCTCTTGAAGCTCCACCTTCCCAAATCATTTGAGAAAAAATACCCTTTTTCATGTGAGTAAATCTACCCGTCATGATGTTGTCTAACGCTGTCATCCCTTTGAAAAGAGCAATATTTTGAAAAGTTCTTGCAATACCTTGGTGAGCTATTTGATAGGGTTTCATTGATCCCCTTTTTTTACCTCGAAACCAAACTTCCCCCTCTTGAGGATGATAAAATCCATTTATGACATTGAGCATAGATGATTTTCCAGCACCATTAGGACCAATAATAGCTCTAATTTCACCTTTAAATATATCAAACGAGATATTTTGTATAGCTACAACACCACCAAAGCGTAAAACTATATTTTTAATATCCATCATTTTTATATTCTCTTTATTCATGCAGCTTCAACCTTTTTAAATGTCTCTTCAAGCTCTTGAATCACTATTGAAGCAGATATTTTACCTTTTCTGCCATCTTCATATGTTACTTCTGTTTCTGTATAAATTTCTTTTGACCCATCGTATAAAGCTTTTATCAAATCAGAATATTTATCACTAACAAGATTTCTCCTTACTTTTCTTGTTCTAGTTATCTCTCCATCATCAGGATCTAATTCTTTATGAAGAACTAGAAATCTTCTAATTTGACAATTCGATAAATTTTTATCGTTTGAAAGCGATAAATTCACTTCTCTAATATGTTCAGCAACCATTTTATATACATCTGGATGACCTGCTAATTCCTGATATGAAGCATACGAAATATTATTTTTTTCAGCCCAATTCCCAACAGCTGTTAAATCAATATTAATCATAGCAACACAATATTCTTTTCCAGAACCAAACAAAACTGCCTCTAAAATATTAGGATAAAATTTTAATTTATTTTCAACATATTTAGGAGCAAACAACGAACCTTGTTTTAACTTTCCCACATCTTTTGCTCTATCAATGATTTTAAGATGTCCTGTTTCTTCATCAATAAACCCTGCATCACCTGTAGCTACCCATCCTTCTCTATCTTTTGTTTTTTTTGTATTGGAAGGATCCTTAAAATATTCAACAAAAGAACCAGGCGAACGATAAAGCACTTCTCCTGAATTTGATATTTTTAATTCAACCCCTTTCACAGGAACGCCAACAGTTTCAGGATGAACCTGTTTGTCAGGTTGACAGGTGACAAAAACACAGGCTTCAGTTTGTCCATAAAGCTGTTTTAAATTAATACCCAAAGATCTAAAAAATTGAAAAATCTCTGGTCCAATTGCCTCTCCTGCAGTATAACCAACTTTTGTTTTTGAAAGGCCCATTCTATTTTTTAAAGGGCCATAAATAAATATTTCACCCATGAAATATTTAATCCTATTAATAATTCCAACGCTCTTATTTTCTAAAATTTTTTCACCATTTTCTTTAGCAACAGACATAAAATAATTAAATAACGCCCTTTTAAAAGACCCAGCATCGTCTATTTTCAAATTTACAGAAGTCAGAAGAGACTCAAAAAAACGTGGAGGACCAAAGAAGTAGCTAGGACCAATCTCGCGCATATCATCATGCAAAGTTTCTGCACTTTCTGGACAACATATACACATTCCAGATTGAAGACCTAATCCCATTGAAAAAGCAAAATCACCAACCCAAGCCATTGGTAAGTAACAAATTAGAGAAAAATTGCTATCAATTTTATCAAAAACAATACCAGCTTTTCCACTTTCAATAACATTTTTATTTGATAAAACAACTCCCTTGGATCGTCCTGTAGTACCAGATGTATAAAGTAGAATTGACTTCGTATCTAAGTTTTGTTTAGCTTGTCTCTTTTTCAATTCAGTTTGAAACTTGGTTATATTGTTTAGCTTATCTGGAGAAGAAATATCGTTTAAAGAAGATAAGTTATTTTTTTTGTAATTTCTAAGCCCTCTAGGATCCAGATATATAATATTTTTTAATAAATGAATGTCTTTTTTTATCTCTATAAGTTTATCAACTTGCTCTTGATTTTCTACTATAGCCATTTTTGCAGAACAGTGGGAAATAGGAAAAATCATTTCTTGAGCAACTGCATCTTGGTACAAAGGAGTTGGAATTGCCCCAACATTTTGAGCAGCAATTATTGACCAATATAGATGAGGTCTATTACGTCCAATAATACAAATATGATCACCTTCTTTAATTCCCAAGCTGATTAAGCCTAAAGACAAGTTGTTTACAAACTCATATACATCTTTCCAAGACCAAGATTGCCAGATACCAAACTCCTTTTCCCTAAAAGCTGGTTTTTCAGCAAATTTAATTGAATTTCTTTTAAGAATGGCTGGTAATGTGTTCAAATTATCAGTCAATAAGTGACCCCATTTCACTTTTAAACGTAAATATGCACTTATATATTTTAAATTACTTTTTGCAAGCTTTGTTTTATAATTTACTTTACCATTATACATAATATTTCAAAAAGAACTGATGATCCCAAAAATGCCGTGCCACCACTAGGGTCAAATGGTGGTGAGATTTCTACTACATCTGCACCAATCAAATTTAAACCATTAAGTTTTCTTACAACATCCAGAGCTTGAAATGAATTAGGTCCTCCTACCTCTGGAGTGCCCGTTCCAGGTGCAAATGCAGGATCTATAAAATCAATATCATAGGAAAGATATGTTTTTTCATCACCTACTATTGATTTAACCTCAGAAATTACATCGGGGATTCCTCTTTCAAAAAATTCCTCAATTGTTATGATTCTGATACCTTCACTTTTAGCAAAGTCTCTATCCTCGTTATCATAGTTAGTTCCTCTTATCCCTACTTGTACAGTTCTCTTTGGATCAATTAGGTTTTCCTCAATAGCTCTTCTAAATGGGGTTCCATGTGTATACATTTGACCATCAAAATAGCTATGGAATAAATCAGTATGACTATCAAATTGTATCAAACCCACTGGTTCAGTCTTGGACAATGACCTAAGAATTGGCAACGAACAAAGATGATCACCACCTACAGTTAATGGTAAAATATTTAAATCTTTTATTTTTGAAAAATAACTTTCAATTCTTTTTAAACTATCCTCCAAACTTGCTGGATTTGGTGCTATGTCACCTAAATCAGCACAGTTTTTTAAATCAAAAGGACGTAAATTACTAACACCATGTTGAGCTCTAATCATTGTAGACATATCCCTTACTTGTCTTGGACCATGCCTAGGACCTGGTCTGTTGGTTGTTCCAGCATCCCATGGTGCACCGATAATTCCAATATCAACTTCAGTAATTTTGTCATGATTTAAATCTACATGTGGAAGTCTCATAAAAGTTGGCATTCCAGCAAAACGGGGTAATTCAAAACCTGAAATTGGTTCAAAAAAACTCTTTTTTCCCATAGTTTATCTCCATTTAATGATCTTTAATTAGAACTGCTCGAAAATCATTTACATTTGTACCCGTTGGTCCTGTTATGAATAATTCACCACTTGATCTAAATGCGTAATAAGAATTATTTTCAAGCAAAAGTTTGTCTGGACTTAAATTTTTATTTCTTATTTTTAATAATGTATTCTCGTCTATTATTGCACCTGCGTTGTCTTCAGTGCCATCAATTCCGTCTGTATCAGCAGCTATTGCAACAAAGGACTTAACTCGCAATAACTCTAATTCAATAGCAAGACTTAAAAGATATTCAGTATTTCTACCACCTTTTCCATTCTTATTTATAACCTTTACTGAAGTCTCACCACCAGAAATAAAACAAAATATTTTTTTTAATTTTTTAAATTTAATCCTTTTCATATAGTTTTTTATGAAACTTGCATGTTCTTTTGCAACCTGTGTAGCATGTCCTTGACTTTGATCTGATATAACAATTACTTCCAAATCCATTAACTTAGCAAAATTACAAGTAGCATTCATTGATTTTTTTGCTGAAGCCAACAAATAAGCAGAATTATTTTTGAACACTATATCAGTCTTACAAGGTATATCATTATTTTTTTTTTTGATATGATTTAATATTTTTTTTGATAAAATTACTTTATGCTTTTCAATACAATGAATTGCATCCATGGGTTTCCCAGTACTAGGTAATGTAGGACCAGAAGATACTTGTGAAAGGTCATCTCCTGGAATATCTGATACTACGTAAGTTTTCACTTTGGAAGGATATGCTAATCTAGCTAATCTACCTCCCTTAATCATTGAAAAATGCTTTCTTACAAGATTTGTTTCTTCAATGTTCATTCCTGAATATAAAAGTTTTTTATTTAAATTTATCTCATCTTTTAAATTAAAACCTTCTGGAGGAGATGGTAAAAGTGAAGATCCACCACCTGAAACAAGAAAAATTAATAAATCATTTTTTTCAAGCTTATCGACTTTTTCAATCAAATACTTTGAAGCCTCAAGTCCATTCTTGTTTGGGACTGGATGCCCTGCAAAAAAAATTTTAAAATTATTTAAATTTTCTGATACATTTTTAATGTTCGTGGATATTATAATTCCTTCATATTGAGATTTAATTTTATCTTGAATTTTTTCGCAATATGGAATGGACGCTTTTCCTACTCCAACTAATAAAGTTTTTCCCTTAATATCAACATTTTTAAAGCTTTTAAGACAAATTTCAGGAGAAGCTACTTCAACATATTTAAAGAATAAAGTTGTGAGCTTATCCCTTAAAACTTGATTCAAAATAAAATTTTTCTATTAAACATGCTGGCCACCATTAATGTGCAGCTCTGCACCAGTTATGTAACTTGATTCATTGCTACATAGAAAATAAATAGTATCTGCAACTTCTTCAGGTAAACCTAGTCTCCTAAGGGGTATTTTTTTTACTATTTTGTCAGTGCCTTCACTAAGAATATCTGTTTCTACTTCTCCTGGTGCAATGGCATTAACTCTGACTTTAAGTGGACCAAAATCAGCAGCCATTTCCCGTGTGAGAGCAGCTAATGCTGCTTTTGAAGTTGCGTATGCTGGACCTGCAAATGGATGTACCCTACTACCTGCAATAGAGGTCACATTTACTATAGCACCTTTTGCAGATGCTAATTCTTTTTGTAAACCTCTTGCTAATACTACGGAAGCAAAAAAATTCACATGAAAAACTTGGCCCCAAGTTCTTAAGTCAGTGTTTAAGGTATTCAATCTTAAACCATTTTTACCTTTTGGAGAAATACCAGCATTATTAACTAAAGCATGAAGGTTAGGTCCTATTTTAGATTTAATTTCTTCTATTGCTTCTATTGTTTGGTTAGGATTCGATAAATCAAGTTGAATATGATTCATCTCACCACCAGGCCATGGACATCTTTCATCAAAAGCTTGTCTTGAACAAGTAATAACTCTCCAGTTCTCAGAAGCAAATTTTTTAACGGTTGCATGCCCTATCCCCCTACTGGCCCCAGTTAAAACAACTATTTTTTGATCACTATCTTGTTTCATGACATTTGATTTAAAAAAAAATTAATTATCGTTCTAAGTTATGATTATGATAGTACTAAAAGATTACTTTTTCAAAAAAAAATTCAAAACCATAATTAACCATAAATTTGCGCACTATTGCTTAATAGAACCTTCAGAAAATACACATAAAACTCTTGCTCTATTATCTAATAGGAATTCTCCTCTTTGTACTAATTTTTTCAAAGCAACAAAACCAGCAGAACTAGATTGAGAAATATTTATGCCTCTTTTGGATAAAAATTTAGTTCCCTTCAATGATTCATCCTCAGTAATGCTCACAAATGCATTAGCTGTTTTTGAAAGTGAATAAAATGCTTGTCTAGATGGAAATTTGCAATCTAACCTTCCCATATTAGATGCTGCCCCCTTGACCTCAGTAGGCTTGCCCATTTCAATTGATCTTTGCAAACACGGAGCATAACTTGGTTCTACGATAATAATAATTGGAGAGTAACCCAATTTCTTTCTACAATAAGCTGCAAAAGATGCAGCCAGACCACCAACTCCTGCTTGCAAAAATATATGAGTTGGATCCTGATCAATTTTATCCAGTGCTTGACTTATTGAAATTAAATAACCCTCCATAACATCTAAACCAACATCATAATTTTTCCAAGTTGAATCTGAAATTAAAATCCATCCATTTTTTTTTGAATCATCTATAGCTATTTTTAAGGATTCATCATATGAGTTTCCAACGATAGAAACAGTAGCATTCATCGATTTTAGTTGCGAAATAAAATTCGTTGGTACATTTTTTGATACATAAATAATGGATTTTGCCCCAAATAATTTTGCACCAGCAGCAAGTGATAAACCATGGTTACCTGCACTTGCCGTTGAAAATATTACACCTTTCAATTTTTCTTTTGCTTCTAAAAGTAAGCTTTTATTGTCTTTATTGATAAAATTTCCTAAACCCATTTTTGCTATAGCATAAACTGCTCCTAGGGCTTTAAAGCTTCCTAGTCCTAATCTTTTCGATTCATCAATTGCAACTAAAGAATTAATTCCAATCTCCTTACTTATATGATTTAGATTTATTAGATTTACTTCATCCCTTTTGGGACACAGGCTAAAAAACTTTAGGGGGTCAGATATATTATCGCTGACAGTTCTTTTAGATAAAGGATCCGTACCGTCATTAAACCCTTTTGATACCATAGAGTTAAGTACAATTTTCAAATTAAAACCAAACTTATTTTAAATGCATTTTGCCTATCAATATTATAATCCAATTCAAAAAAAAAGTATAATATGGTTTAAATTCTGCCAGATGAAGAATATTATTTTTCTTCTTTTTTCATATCATTAGGTAAAGGCTGCTTTTTGATTGGTGCAGGACTTACTATTTTTTTTACTATCCCATTAATTGAAGATCCATTTTCAATTGCAAGAACTTCATAAGTAATCTCAGCATCAACAGAAGCTCCTGAGTCTAATCTAATTGATTTACCTTTGATTTTACCTTTGAATTTTCCACTGATAATTATTTCATCTGCAGTAAGAGTGCCATCCATAACGGATTCAGGTCCTAGTATTACTTTCTCACCATTTAGGTTTCCATTTATACGACCATCAATTTGTAGTTCTCCTTTACAAGAAATTGAGCCTTTTAAACTGAAACTATTAGCTAAAATAGAACTAGAAAATTTTTGATCTGAAAACAATTTCAACTCCTAATTTTTTAAAAATTAAAATCAATCACTCCAAAGAGAAACAGCTAAAGTAGTTTTATTTTTTGTATCATTATTAAAATGCTTTTGCATATCTATCAACCTCGCTCTAACTCTTCTACCACTTTTAATGCTAGTATTCAAAATATTTGCAATCTCGGATGGTAAGAAACCTAATTGCTCTCTCACTTTTCTTTTAAGTCCAAAGAAAGATGAATTTATATCAGCCCAAACTGAAACTCTACCATCGTTGTCAGCCTCTACTCCTAACCAATCACCCAGATTCAAGTATTTTGCAAATTCAGAATCTCTATTAGATTCAAGTTTTGCTTGATTTACTAAATACATATTCTGCTCCATATATTATTTTATATTATTTTTTGTTAAGTACAATTAATATAGATTTTAAGCTCCTAGTGCATAAATTATTCGTTTAACAACAATTAAAAACATTAAAATATGGCACGAAAGCAACACTTTTCCCTACTTTATTTTCAGCAATATTTTGCATAATTCATACCAAATTCATCATCAAAACTATAAGTTGATGTTTAATCATAAACTTATAATAGATATAGTATACTCAATACAAATTAATGACTCACTAATTTGATTTAACTTTATTAAAAAAAAAGGAAGACAAAATGATAGTTGGTTTTATTGGTTTAGGGAATTTAGGAGAAAAATTGGCTGCAACACTGTTGAGAAACAATATTAACTTGATAGTTCACGATAAATTAAAAAAAAGTGCAGTACAATTGATAGAAAAAGGTGCTAATTGGGAAGATACTCCGATTGAATTAGCAAAAAAAAGTGACTTTATTATTACTTGTCTACCATCGCCTTCTATTTCTGCGACAGTCATGGAAACTAAATACGGTGTTATTGAAGGCATTTCTAAAGGTAAGATCTGGATAGAAATGAGTACAACCAGTAAACAAGAGGTATCAAGACTATCAAAACTCGTTGAAAATCAAGGAGGATTTTCAGCCGACTGCCCTGTTTCTGGTGGTTGCCATAGGGCTTCAACAGGTAATATTTCTATTTTTTCTGGTTGTGAAAGAAAAGTATTTGAAAAAATAAAACCAATTCTTTTTATAATGGGAAAAAAAATTCTCCATACTGGGAAAATTGGAACTGCTTCTGTTTTAAAAGTTATGACTAATTACTTAGCAACTTCTAATTTAATATCATGTTGTGAAGCTTTAACCACTATGAAAGGTGAAGGTATAGACTTAGCAAAAACATTTGAGGCTATAAAAATTTCATCTGGGAATTCTTTTGTTCATGAAACAGAAAGTCAGGTAATATTAAATGGAAGTAGAGATATAAATTTTACAATGGATTTAGTACTTAAAGATATTGAGCTTTTCCAACAAATAGCAGATGAAAGAAATATACCTTTAGATATTTCTCCAAAATTAATTGAAATATTTAAGGATGGAATTTCTAAATATGGAGATAGAGCATTTTCTCCTTCAATTGTACAAAGGCTTGAACATAAAACAGGACTAAATATTGAATGTGATGGTTTTCCCGAAAGAATTGAAGATTATGATGAGGAAAGTTTGGGTTATGAAGTGGTACTAAAGAATTAGATTATTTTATAAGTCACAAAATTTTAACCACTGTAAATATAACTCAGCAAAATATTTACCTAGTAACCCTCCATTCCATTGAGGACGGAAATCAGAAAATATTTCTAAGTTTCTATCTGCACCAAGAATTGCGTCTTTAATTAATAAAGCTGCAGCTGGAGCAGTATTCATACCATGTCCGCCAAATCCTGTAATATAAAATAAATTATCACTATTTTTGAAAACTAATGGCATAAGATTTGAAAAATATCCAAGTTGACCTGACCAGGCATAGTCAATACTTATATTATTTATATTTTTTTCCTCTGAGGGGAATATTTTTTTTAAATCTTTTTTTGTTCCTTTAATTATCTGATTTCTAGACAATTTCCCAACTGATTTTATATCCCTACCCCATAGTAACCTCCCATCAGGTAGAAACCTGAAATAATTTCCAGCTCTTCTATTGTCGTGTATTGCGTAATTAGTAGAAATATTATTTTTAAAAGTTTTTGAACATACTGGTTCAGTAACTGCTATGGAAGTTATAAATTTAAATAAATATTTATTTATATTAATTCCACTTATTTCTGAAAGATAACCACCAGTGGCAAGAACAACTCTTCTAGCTCTAATTACTCCACCATTTGATATTTCAATATAAAATTCTGATTTTTTTTTCTTAATTTTTTGGGCTTTTGAATATTCAAAAATACTATTGTTATTAATAATCAATTTCTCTGCTATGTATAACATTATATTCAGAGGATTGAACTGAAAAGCTTCATTATCTAAGATCCCTGAAGAATATAACGGGCTATTAATAATTCTCGCTAGATCCTCTTTCTTAAGGAAAATATTATTTACTCCATAATTCTCATTAAATTTGTTACTAAGAGTTTCTAAATATTTAATTTTTTCAGAAAAATGAACATTAAGAATTCCTTCTTTGAATTGTGATATAGAAGGAGAACATTCTTTACATATTGACTTCAACCAATTTAAACCATTTAGAGAAATCTGAAAAAACTCTTTTGATTTTTTTAAACCCAACTTTTTTTTTATGATTTCTTGATCTAGAGACCATCCAGAAGAACAAAATCCACCATTCATACCAGAAGCGCCTGATGCGATAGTATTCTGTTCTACCAAAATTGAAGATATATTATTTTGATCCAGCATATATTTCAATGATAGGCCAGCAATACCTCCTCCGATAATCAACGTGTCACATATATCCATTCCTTTAAATGGCTTACAAGAAAAAGTAACTTCTTTATTGTCCAAATACCAAGTATTAAAAACGTTATTTATATTTTTTTTCTCATGACCCACTGCCAGTTCCATAAAATATCTATAATTTAAATATGAGGGACTAATACAAAAAACTATTTTATTATAACTAAAACTAACTATCTAAATCAAATAAACATTTTTTAAATAGTAAGAAAAATCAAATTATAACAATTTATCATGGTACCATATTTAGTAGTCAAAAAGCTTAATAAAGATTTTGAAAGCTCAGGTGAAAGTTTTGAAGTTTTTAAAGATTTAAATTTTGAAATTAATTCAAATACATCAACTGCACTAATTGGAGAAAGTGGTAGTGGGAAAACTACACTTATTCATTTAATTGCTGGTCTTGAAAGTCCGGATTCCGGCACAATAAAAATTGGTGATTTTGATATCTGGAAATATTCAGAACAAAAAAGAGCAAATTTCAGGTTAAATAATATTTCTATAATTTTTCAGCAATATAATTTAATTCCATCATTGAACGTGCTAAATAATATAAAATTTCACTCACAATTGATTAAAAACTATGATCAAAATTTTAGAGACGAACTTATAAATTTGTTAGGTTTAAATAAACTTTTAAAAAAATATCCAGAAGAAATTTCAGGTGGTCAGCAACAACGAGTTGCTATCGCAAGGGCAATTTTAACAAAACCAAAATTATTGCTTGCTGATGAACCTACTGGAAACCTTGATGAAGAAAACTCTACAAAGGTGACTAATGCTTTTGAAATACTTCTATCAAGATATAATTCGACTATTGTTATAGCTACTCATTCAAAAAAATTAGCACAAAATTTGAATGTAAAACTTATCATCAAAAACAAAAAAATAAATAAAATTTGATATGAGACTATTTGATATACTTATAATGTGTAATTTTAAGCATTGGTTTAGAAAACCATTGCAGTTGTTTTTTTTATTCCTTGGAATATCCCTAGCAACTGCTCTATGGTCAAGTATCCAACTAATAAATACGCAAGCTAAAAAATCCTATGAGCGCGCAACCTTACTTATTTCATCTAATCAAAATAAAATTATTAAATCTGTTAACAATGAGTTAATTGCTTTTGAAAGTTTTGCTAAACTACGAAGGAGTAAATGGCCAGTTACTCCAATTCTGGAAGGTGGTTTTCCAAATAGCGACCAAATAAAAATTATTGGGGTTGATCCCTTCACATTGTCTAAGAATTCTAACTTTTATAAATCTTTTTTTGAAAAAAGAGACCGTTACCAAGAATTTCCAATAAATAACAGATTAGCATTCGCCTCTTCAGAAACGATAAACAAAATATCAAAATTAAATCTTAATTTAGAATTAGTTAAAACAGACAGTTTGTTAAAAAACTTTGTTTTAGTTGACATTAGTATTGCTGAAAATCTTTTAAATAAATCAGGAAAAATTACACGATTTGAACTAACTGATAGAATACCAAAAGATAGAAAAATACTAACTGAAATTGGTCTTGAAATTATTGATTCTAAATCAAGTGATGATCTAAAACAATTAACAAGGAGTTTCCATTTAAATCTTACCGCTTTTGGTTTTTTAGGATTTATTGTTGGTCTATTTATAGTTTATTCTACCCTTAATTTATCATTTGAACAACGAAAATCAGCCTTTACAACATTAAGGCTAATGGGAATTTCTATTAAAACACTCTTCCTGTCTACTTTATTAGAAATAATTTTACTTTCTTCAATAAGTGGCTTGATAGGAGTTTTTTTTGGACACATTTTAGCATCTTTTTTATTACCGGACGTAGCATCTACCTTGAGCAATATCTATGGTGCAAATATTAAAGATCAATTGATTTTCTCAGTGAGAGAAATTATATCTGCGCTTTTGATGCCAGTTTTTGGTGCGATTTTAATTTCAACAAGCTTTTTGATACAAATATATAAATCTGAACCACTTAGCAATCATATACCAATTCTAAAGATTTATTTTAATTATAATAAGAATTTTACTTCAATACCGATTATTTTTATATTAGTAGTCTTATCAATTATTATTTTATTAAGTCCTAAGGAATTGTTCTTAAGTTTTATGCTAATTGCAATTTTAATTTTAAGTTCGTCTCTTTTACTTCCATTATTTCTTAGATTAATTTTATCTTTCATTAATAATTCAATCGAATTCAAGAACCCACTTATAACATGGTTTTTTAGAGATACTTTCAAACAGATAAGAAGAATATCTCTTAGCCTTAATGCACTTATGTTATCAATAGCCGTGACTATTGGGGTTGATAATATGGTAAAAAGTTTTGAAGAAACTTTTTCAATTTGGTTAGATAAACGACTGATTACTGAGATGTATGTAAGAACAAATTCTGAGATTGTAGTAAAAAAAATAAGTATGGAAACAGAAAAAGAAGAAAATATAATTGATATTTATCCAATAATTGAAACAAAAAGTTATTTTGATAATTCAAAGATATCAGTTGTCGGTTTTAAACCTAAAAAAATATATATTAATAACTGGCCAATAGTTCATAAGTCCGTTGATATGTGGAAGAAAATTCAAAATTTTAATGGGATAATAATCAACGAGCAATTTCATTATAAATTTGGTACTAATATTGGTGATGAAATACAAACAACCGATCTTTTAAACAATAATAATAAACTGAAAAGTGTAGTTGTTGGAATTTATCCTGATTATGGTAATTCAATACCACAAATTATGATAAGCTTAGAAAGGTTTCAGGACTACTATTCTAATAGTTTCCCAAATAATTTTGCGGTTGATGTTAAGAAAGGTTCTTTCAATGATGTATCAGAATACATTCAAAACAAATATCACATTTTAGAAACAGACATTATAAATCAAAAAACTATCAAAGAGTTTTCTAAAAATGTGTTTGAAAAAACATTTACTGTAACTAGATCGCTGTCAGATGCTATGATTATCATTGCAACACTGACATTGTTGACCTCGCTAGTTTCCTTATCAGAAATACGTGTAATAAATTTATCACCTTTATGGGCTTTAGGTATCAGCAGAAGATCATTGCTAAAAATTGAATTTGCACAATTTTTAATGCTTATCTTAATAACTTTATTTTTTGCTATTCCTGTTGGTTTACTTATATGTTTTTTATTAACAAATTATTTAAATGTTTCTGCATTTGGTTGGAAATTACCGTTCCAATATTATCCTATTATGTGGAGTAAAACGTTTTTTATTTCGTTAATTTGTAGTATAATTTCAATAGCATTACCAACGTTTTTGATGTTTAAAAATTCAACATCCTTGATGGTAAAGAGATATAAAAATGAGTGTTAAGTCTTTTCTGATAGTTGTATGTATTTCACTCCTCGCAAATATAGGAGGTTCCCAAACTTATAATCCAAAAAATAATTTATACGCTGAAGGCTTTTTAAGTAAAAAATTTGATCTCAAATTCCCAAAAGATCATAATGCACATAAAGATTTTAAAACAGAATGGTGGTATATTACCGCTAATCTAAAAAATACAAACGGTGACTTGTTTGGGATACAATGGACTCTATTCAGAAACAAATCTGATTTAAATAATTTAAAATCTACTGAAAATATAAAGAATCCATGGATTAGCAACCAATTATGGATGGCTCACGCAGTCGTTACGTCAAAAAAAAATCACTTTTTTAATGAAAAATTTTCTCGTGGGGGAACTGGACAGGCAGGAGTAGAAATTTCTCCATTCTTGGCTTGGATTGATGATTGGCATTTTTCTAGTAATGATGACTGGTCATTGGCTTCCATAAAAGCTGGCGGTAATAATTTTTCTTATAATCTGAAACTTGAAAGTGATGGACCACTTATATTTCACGGAAATGATGGCAAAAGCATAAAGACTAAAGATGGTCATTTTTCAGCGTACTACAGTCAACCATTTTTTAAAGTTAAAGGTGAATTAAATATTAATAATCAACAATTTTCAGTAGAGGGAAATGCATGGGCCGATAGAGAGTGGTCAAATGCAATTTTAGGTTCAAAACAGGAGGGATGGGATTGGATTTCTCTCCATATAGATGATGAAACAAAATTAATGATATTTAGAGTAAGAGATAATGAAAATGGAGATTTTTACTCAGGAACTTATATCTATAATAAAAATAAAAAAATTAATTTGAATGGCAAAGATATACAAATGATCCCGTTGACCTATAATACTGGTTTAAATAATTTGAATAAAAAATCTTGGAAAGTCCCTACATCATGGAGAGTAATTGTTAAAAATCATGAAATAGATTTAACATTAAAAGCACTAAATAAAAATGCTTACGTTGATACAGTAATTCCATACTGGGAAGGTCCAGTGTCATTTACGGGATCACATAAGGGTTTTGGCTATTTAGAAATGACTGGATATTAATAGAGAACCTAAGCAGCTTTACCATCCAACACAGCCCCTACTTTAACTTGGGCCTTTTCTTCCTCTACTCCATCAACTGCAGCAACCTCCCTAGTTAATCTTTCTAAAGCAGCTTCATATAATTGTCTTTCTGAGTAAGATTGTTCTCTCTGCTCATCATTACGGTGTAAATCACGAATAACCTCAGCAATAGATATCAAGTCTCCTGAATTTATTTTTTGCTCATACTCTTGAGCTCTCCTAGACCACATAGCTCTTTTTACTCTAGCTCGACCTCTAAGAGTACTCATAGCTTTTCCAACTGTGTCAGGCGATGAAAGACTTCTCATACCTACTGCATCTGCTTTTGAAGTAGGAACTCTTAAAGTCATTTTATCCTTTTCAAAATGAATAACAAACATTTCCATTTCAAAACCAGCTATGCTTTCCTTTTCAATAGCTTCTATTTTTCCAACACCATGTGATGGATAAACAACATAATCATTTTGTGAAAATTCTAGAGAGTTACTCATTTTGATAAAGTTCCTTATTAACAGAAAAAAAGGAATCGATTAATTCGATCCCCTAATTATATTAAGCCATATTGAAATGATTATACTGAATTTATAATCTTAAGAATCTAGGATATAACACTATTAATAAAATAAATCAACTTTAAGAGATTTATAGATTAAAACTTGTAGTTTAATCTCCTTCACCAGGATTTTCAGAAAAATATTTTTTTAATTTGTCATCTTCATCAGCTTTTGAATCAGCTTCCGGAAGCGGATCTTTTCTAATCGTAATTACTGGCCATAACTCGGAATATTTTCTATTGAATTCTACCCAATCACTTGCACCTGGATCAGTATCAGGTTTAATTGCGTCAACAGGACATTCCGGTTCACAAACACCACAGTCAATACACTCATCAGGATGAATTACCAACATATTTTCACCCTCATAAAAACAATCAACAGGACAAACTTCTACACAATCAGTATATTTACAGTCTATACAATTATCGTTTACAATATATGTCATTCAATTACTCATTCGAAATAATGTTCTTTAACTATTAGATTACAACTGTCATACATGTAGTCAATTTATTTAGTTTAAAAAGATTTACAAATATTATTTAATTAAACTCCCAAAATTTTTAAGCTTTGACAATGCTCTTCTATCTTTTTTATTTGGCCGGGAAGAGTTTTTAAAAGTATCAAGCACATTATTTTTATTTTTTACAAGATCTGTGATTATACTACTCTTCTTTTCATATAAAAATTTTGCTCTCTCATAGCCTTCTCTTTTTTCAGCAAAGCTTTTCACTTTAATTCTTATTATTTCATGAGAGTTTTTGATTAAAATATCATCTTCTAATTTTAAAAGTTGAGATTGTTTTTTTATTACTAATCCGTTTAAAAAAATCAATTTTTTTTCAATTGCCTTTAAAACTTTAGTCCTAGTTTTAAAAAAACGAGCAAAAACCAACCATTTATCAATTCTCAATTAAATTTATCCTTATTATCTTTTATTAAAGATGCTAGGGCAGCAAATGGATTATTTGGATCTAGTCTTTTCCTATCTTTATTTTTTTTTATTTTAAAATTATTTTTATTTTTACTTTCTAAAGCCTTTGTATGATTATTTTTATTTTTTGTACGCTTGTTAAAAGTTTTGCTTATTTTTATTTTTTTAAAATCAAATTTGAAAATAATTTGATTATGGTTAATTTCATCAAGATCTAATTTTGCTTCAGGTAAGCCTAAATTTTTGTCTTTATCATTATTGTTAATAATATTTTTTAATTTTTTTTCTTTATCTATTTCTAAGGTTTTGATTTCTGGAAATGGAATATTTTCGGATTTATAACCCAAATTTTCTAAAATATCCTTTAATTGAATAAAGCTAAGACCTGTAATTGACAACATTTCTGAATTTGCCTTAAATCCTTTTTTTGTATCTTCAGTCCTTATCAGATCTGCTAACCTCTCTAACATATCAATTCTTATAGCCCTTGATCCAAGATTTTTAAATCCAGCAACCTCATAATAGGTATTTTCAACTCCATCTAATATTGGAATAGTCACTAACCCTGGTAAAGGAGGATCAATACTCTTTTCTACTTGATTAAATATTTTCCACAAAGTCATCCTTAACCTTGTTGGTTCTGGTTTTAAAAATAATGGGTGAAAAATACTATACTGACCAAATCTAAATCCGTATTTTCTAAATTTTGATCTACAATCTTGATCAAGACTTTTAACTTCCTTTTTTACAAGATCTCTTGATAAAACCCCCAAATGCTCACCTATTATGAAAACCAACCCAGAAGAAATACCAACAATTTCTTTATCGTCTATAATTGAGAAAAGTGAGGAAAAATTTTGTTTGATATAGTTATTTGCAAAATATTCAATACGGGTTTTTATTTTTTCTACAATTGGGGAAGGAATAATATCAGAGATAATAGGTATAACAAAGGGTTTATATATTAAATTTCCTCTTACTAGTCTTCCAATTATTTTTTTTTGCCAAATAATCTCTCCCAAATTATTAATTGAGAATTCTGAATCAGGAGTTTCATATAACTGATCAACTATATTTTTTATTTTAGAAACAACAATGTCTTTAGTTATCAATAGCAATCTTTTTTTCTCTATTGAACTTTCAGTATGGTTAAAAATAAAATTTAAACCTTCAACTCGCCCAATTATTTGATTTTCAACAAGTAAATCGTTATCTCGATTAAATTCTGCGTTCAACTTTCCTCTTTCCCTAATTGTTTTTAATAGTATTGTTGTTCTTCTATCAATAAAGCGCTCAATAAGAAGTTGATGAAGCTTATCTGATAATTTTTCTTCAATTGATTTTGCAGCTTTTTGTAAAAATGATGGATTTTCAAGCCAGCTACCTCTATTAGCCACATAATTCCATGTTCTAATATATGATAATCTCCTAGATAGTTTTTCAATTTCACCATCATATTTATCTAACGATATGATTTTTTTTTCAAGCCATGTTTCAGGTAATTCACCATTATCAATTAATAATAAAAAAATTTCAGTTAGAATTTGCACATGATCTGTTAAAGAAATTTTTCTATAATCTGGTATTTGACATACATTCCACAAAAGTTTTACATCTTTAATATTTAGTACTTTTTCATATATCAATTGATTTTCTGACATCATCTTAAAAGTGCTAAGGTCAGTACTTTCTCTAGATTTCATCAAACCTATCTTTTTTGGCTTAATATTTAAAGATTCAATCAGAGAATTAAGGTTCTCAAAAGATAAATTTGAATTTCTCCATTGAATTTTCTTTATATCTAAAAATCGATGGTTTTCTATATTATTGATTACATCATATGTTAATTGCTCACAATTAGCTGTAGTACCGAATGTACCGTCAGATGTATATCTGCCAGCTCTTCCAGCAATTTGGGCTAGCTCATTAACAAAAAGTTTTCTGTGATTAAATCCATCAAATTTGGTTAAACTTGCAAAAGAGACATTTGCTAAATCTAAGTTTAAACCCATACCTATTGCATCAGTAGCCACAAGATAATCAACTTCACCACTTTGGTATAAAGCAACCTGTGAATTTCTTGTTTTGGGAGATAACCCTCCAGTAACAATAGCAGCTCCACCTTTTTCTCTTCTAATTATTTCTGCAATAGCATAAACTTCCTCAACAGAAAAACAAACTATTGCAGACCTGGGTTGAATTTTGTTTATCTTTCTAGAATCTGAATAAGTAAGTTTTGACAATCTCTTTCTAGATAAAAATTCAACATCTGGTAAAATTTTAGATAGTATTCTTTTTATTGAACTAGAACCTAGAAAAATAGTTTCCTTTTTTCCCCTAAGGTTAAACAACTTGTCAGTAAAAATATGACCCCTATCAAGATCGGCACATAATTGAATTTCATCAATTGCTACAAAATCAAGTGTTAGACTTACAGGCATTGCTTCAACAGTACAAATCCAATATCTTGGATTTTCAGGCATAATTCTTTCTTCACCAGTAATTAAAGCGACATTTTGTTTGCCACATTTTCGAGAAACTTTCTCATAAACTTCTCTTGCCAGCAATCTTAAAGGAAGGCCAATCATACCAGTTGAGTAATTAAGCATTTTCTCAATTGCAAAGAAAGTTTTTCCTGTATTAGTAGGACCTAATAATGCTTTTATATTTTTGTTTGAGTTAATTTTTTTAAGCATCAATTTTAAATTATTATCCACATCAAATAATAAGGTCTTGATTCTAATAACTACAAAAATTAATAAAAAATCAGAAACCAGAAATAAATTTCATTTTAAATTTTTGAGTTTCATTTTACAATAACTAAAACTTAGAAAAAATATAAGGAATTCTTATGTCAAATATAATAGAAAAAGCCTTAAAGGCTCTGGAAGAAAAACTTCAAGATAAAAGTATCGATTTTAGTGCAAAATTTGAAATTGAAAATGAGGGATCCATAGTTGTTGACGGTAATGGTGTTAGAGAATCTGCTGAAGAAACAGATTGTACATTAATAGCAAGTGCTGAAACTTTTCAAAATATTTTAGAAGGAGAAATAAATCCAACTTCAGCATTCATGGGTGGTAGTCTTAAAGTAGAAGGAAGTATGGGAGTAGCAATGCAATTAGGTAATATCCTTGCCTAAAAGTACACTTAATCCATTACCTAGATTAGGAATTAAACTCCTACCTAAAGGAATACTTGATTATATTCAAACTGAAGACAGAAAATTTATAAGATACGGATATTGGGGACAAGGTAATAGAGGTACCGTAATAATTCTTCCAGGAAGAACTGAATATATAGAAAAATATAATTTTGTAATACAAGAATTTTTAGATAGAAACTTTTCGGTTTTGTGTATTGACTGGAGAGGACAAGGTTTGTCACAAAGACCACATGGAAGAACAGATATAGGTCATGTAAAAGATTTCTTTGAATATCAAATAGACTTAGAAACTATACTAGAACACTTAAAAGATACTTTAAATCAAAAGCCCAAATTACTCTTAGCTCATAGCATGGGCGGCTGTATAGGTTTAAGGTATTTATTAAGAGATACAACTTTTCAATCTGCTATTTTTTCTGGCCCTCTTTGGGGATTACCCGTGTCAGATTTAACTGTATCAATTTTAATTCCAATCTTTAATTTAGCAATTTCTATGGGCCTTGGACTGCTAACTTATCCCTACAAAATTGATGGATTTAACATTCTTACAAAACCATTTGAAAAAAATTTATTAACAAAAAATATAGATTCTTACAATGAAATGCGGGATAATTTACTAATAGATCCAAGGTTGGGTTTAGGACCACCAACACTTAGTTGGCTGAAAGCCCTTAACGATGAATTAAATAAACTGGCGAAAATGCCTCCACCTGAAATACCTCAACTTACATTTTTAGGAGAATCTGACAAAGTGATTTCAAAAAAAGCCATCGAATCCCGAATGGCTAGAACTCCAATGGGAGAATTAAAAATTTTATCTGGAGCAATGCATGAAGTATTTTTTGAAACATTAGATATAAAAGAAATAATCTGGGAAGAGATTGATAAATTTTTGAACAAAAACTTTCCTTATTAAAAAAAATGATTAACAAGTAAGGCTAACTAAATGTATTTAGATAGTATTTCTAAAGCTTCTTTATGAACATGATCACTTCCACAAGCCACTATTCGTCCATCGCTAAAATCATTACCACCTTTCCAATCTGAAAAAAATCCTCCTGCGGATTTGATCACACATAGGGGTGCCTGTATATCATAGAATTGCATAGAGGATTCAACTATAAGATCAATATTACCATATGCTAATAATCCATATGCATAAGCATCAAGAGAATATCTTGAAAGTCTACAATAGCTTCTTAATTTTGACATAGCAAAATTTTCAATATTGGTCCCCATATTTGGATCAGTAGTATGAATAATTGCATTAGAAATTTTTTTACAATTTTTTACAAAAATTTTATTCGTCTTACTTTTATGTAAATAATTACAAGAATTATTAAATCCAATAAACATTTCATCGGTAAAAGGCTGGTATATGATACCAAAATGATGCTTGTCTCCTTCATTTAAAGAAATCAATACTGTCCAGGAGGTTTGTCCTGCCATAAAACCTCTCGTACCATCTATTGGATCAATTATCCATGAAAAGCCACTGGAACCCTTAACATCAATACTTTCTTCACCAATTATAGTATCATTAGGTCTATGTTGAAGAATTAAATTTTTCATAATATTTTCTGTATTTTTATCAGCTTTTGAAACAGGATCAAAATGGGTCTGAGATTTATTATCAAAATCTAAATTTGGCTTTCTAAAATAATTCATTGCCTCTTTTCCACCAGCAATTGCAACCTTTTTACCTAAATTAATTAAATCTCGCATCTTATTTGTTTTTTAAAATTTTTATTAATATCATTTTAATTTGATAAGAAAATTAATCCTTATTATTAAAGCTGTCTATAAAATTAGTAATAGTAGGTAGAATTCCCTGTACTATAATTTCAACTCCTTTTTCATTAGGATGTAACATATCTTCTTGAAGATAGAGGAATAAATCTTTTTCTTTATTTTTAATTGGAGCCATTAAATCTGGGTATAAAAATAACTCAAATTCATCTGCTAAGTTGGAGAACATACTGTCAAATTCATTTTTATATTCTGTTCCATAGTTTTCAATTGATTTTATACCTATCAAAAGTATTGGCAAATTATTTTCTTTAATTTTCATTATTATTTTCGATAAGTTTTCTTTAGAAAAGCTTGGTGGTAATCCTCTTAACATATCATTAGCTCCAAGAGAAATAGCTACAGCTTTTATATCATCAGTAATACTCCAATCAATTCTTGAAAGTCCACCCGCAGTTGTATCTCCCGATACTCCACCATTTATCAGGAGGATATTATCTTTTTTTTCCAATAATTTTTTTTGTAGCTGATTTACAAAACCTTTATCTTTTGGCAGTCCATATCCTTGAATTAGGCTATCACCTATGATTATTAATTTGTAGTTCTCTAATTTTTCTGTCGCATTAGTAAAGGAGCAAATAAACAAAAAGAATAAAACTAAATATGTCTTATTGTAATTAAAAATTATGCTCATATATCAATTGCACCTATTCAAAAACTAGCTAAGATGAAAAAAAAATTACTCATCCAAACTACTGATTTAAGTTTATCATTTCCATCTGCATCTGGTAAACTACAAATTCTAAATTCAGTAAATTTTTCACTATTTGAAGAAGAAACTGTGGCACTTGTTGGACCATCAGGTTCAGGAAAATCTTCATTATTAATGTTATTAGGTGGTCTTGAAGATTGTGAATCTGGTTCAATTATTGTTAATGGTAGTGAAATCACTAAATTATCTGAAGACCAATTGACTAACTTAAGAAAAAAGACAATGGGAATAGTATTTCAATCTTTCCATTTAATTCCAACAATCACAGCACTTGATAATGTATCTATTCCTCTAGAATTAGCAGGTCATTTAAATGTAAAAAATAGAGCAATAGAAATTCTTAATGAAGTTGGTTTAGAAAAAAGATTAAACCACTTTCCTTCTCAGTTATCTGGAGGGGAACAACAAAGAGTTGCAATTGCAAGAGCCTTAGCAATAAAACCAAAAATAATTTTAGCAGACGAACCTACCGGAAATTTAGATCAAAATACTGGGTTAAAAATTATTGATCTTCTTTTTAGTTTAAACAAAAAAAATAAAAGTAGCTTAGTTATAGTAACTCACTCGACTGAACTTGCGGAAAAATGTCAAAGGCAAGTTAAATTAGAGGATGGAAAAACAATAGAAAGCAACTGGTAACTATCTTGTCTAATCTATCGATAATAAAATTTGCTTTTAAAGATTTAAGAGGTGGTTTAAGTAAATTTTGGATTTTTTTTATTTGTCTATTTTTTGGTGTACTTACTATTTCATCAATTGGAACTTTTAGAGAGAGTATTAAAGAGGGATTACAAACAGAAGCATCTGAAATATTAGGCGGTGATATATCCCTCACTCTTGCCTATAGAGGTGCATCCTCAGACGAATTAAATGAAATAAAAAAAATTTCTTCTTCTTTCACAGAGGTCATTACTTTCAGAAGCATGGTTTCTACAATTGATAATGGTGATGAATATAATCAAGCCTTAGTTCAAGTTAAAAGCGTAGATCAAAAATATCCATTAATAGGTAAAGTCAAAATAGAACCAGAAATAAGTATAAAAGAGGCTTTGAAAAAAGATGGTGATAATTATGGTATTTTAGTAGAAAATAATTTACTTGAACAACTAAATTTAGTGGTAGGTTCAAAATTAAAACTTGGTAATTCTGTATACAATATCAGAGGGACCATGTCTAGTATTCCCGATATTGGCTCTAATGGTTTTAGTTTAGGTTCAAAAGTTATACTGGATACCAATTCATTAAAAAATTCAGGATTGTTAAAACAGGGTACCCTTTTTGAGACAAATTACTATCTCAAAATTTCAAATAATAAAGATTTAGAAGCCGTAAAATCTCTTTTCCTTAAAAAGTTTAATGGCAAAGGCTTTCGCTGGCGAGATATTAGAAACCCAGCTCCTGGTATCGAAGCAGTAGTAAATAGGTTGTATTTCTTTCTCACTATTTTGGGTATGTCTGGTTTAATTATCGGGGGGGTTGGAGTTAGTACCTCTGTTACATCTTACTTAAATATTAAAAGAGGAACTATAGCAACATTAAAAACTATAGGTGCAACAAATAGCATATTGACTAGAATTTACTTAATTCAAATTTTGGCAATGTCACTTGCAGGAACTTCACTAGGCGCCATAACAGGTAGTTATCTGTTAAAATTAGCTGAACCTTCACTTAATGCTGTTATTCCATTCCCCTTAAAAGTAGAGATATTTATTCAGCCAATTTTAATTTCCCTTATATTGGGTATTCTTATAAGCTTAATTTTTTCCTTAATTCCTCTTTTTAACTTTTGCGATAAAAAAATTACATACCTATATAGATCACATAGTGTTAATAGCAGGTTGGAATTACCTAATTTACGTCAGTTACTCTATATGTTTGGACTTATTTTTACTCTAATCACAATTATTTTGCTTATCTCTCCTGATATCACGTTAGCTCTTTGGTTTATTTTTGGATCAATATTTTCTTTTATCATTTTAAATTTGATGTCCTTATTCCTTAAGCACTCAACTAAAAAATTAATTACTACTAATAAAATTAATAACATGCTTTCTTTAAAATTGGCTTTGGCATCAATTGGTAGTGAAAATGGTGAAAACAAATCCGTCTTACTATCTATAGGGATTGGACTCATAATTCTTGCAACTATGGGCCAAATTGAAAAAAATTTACAATTCACGCTTACCAACGATATACCTAAAAAAGCACCATTATATTTTTTGATTGATATTCAAAAAAATCAAAAAGAAAGTTTGATTGACTTATTAAAAGAGAAAAATTTGATTTATGACATTAAAACTGCTCCTATGCTTAGAGGTTTTATTACAAAGATAAATAATCAGGATGTGTCAGAATTAAAGATAGATCATTGGGCTCTAAGAGGCGATAGGGGAATTACCTATGAAACTAAACCTACCACTGCTGAAAAAGTAACTAAAGGTGAGTGGTGGCCATCAAATTATGAAGGACCGCCACTAGTTAGTTTTGCTCAGAATGAGGCATTTGAACTTGGCTTAAAAATTGGTGATACAATAACTGTCAATATTTTAGGAAGAGATTTGACAGGAACTATTTACAGTTTTAGAGAAGTAAATTTTGCAACAATGGGAATAAATTTTTTAATGGTTTTTAACCCTAGCGCACTCATAAATGCTCCTCATACTAATATTGCAACTATCTATGCAAATAAGAAATATGAAACAGAGATTATTAAAATTATAACTCAAAAATTTCCTAACGTTACATCAGTATCTGTAGGAGAAACAGTTAAAAAAGTAAAAGAAATTATTTTGAAATCTTCATTAATTATTAAGTGGTGTGCTGCACTAATTATATTTTTGGGTTTTTTCGTCATTATTGGAGCACTTTCAACTTCTGAACAAAATAGGATTTTTGAATCTTCTATTCTAAAAACACTTGGAGCTTCAAAAAAAATTATATTGTTATCTATTCTATTACGCTCTGTAATTATTGGTAGCTTTGCAGGCTTAGTTGCAATAATCTTAGGTTCAATAATGTCGTGGGTAGTCATTTCGTATTTTTTAAATAGTGAATTTTCTTTTTTTGTATCTTCTGCAATTTGGATAACACTAACTGGTATTTTTATTTCATTAATTACAAGTACTTTTTTTGCTATTAAACCAATAAATTCAAAACCTGCAAAAATTTTAAAAATAATTGATTAACCTAAAGTAAATCAAGAAAAAATTCAAAAAACTCTTGAAATTTTCATTAATAAATACGATATTAATCTCAGTTTAATCCATAATGTGAAGGAGATATTTATGGCAGAATTTGAATCAATTAGATCGACTACAAGATCTGATAGTAACATAAACATTGATAGTGGTCTCAGAGCTCATATGAATAAAGTTTATGGCTTGATGGCAGTTGCAATGGTAATTACTGGTTTAGTTGCTTGGTCAATAGGAACTTCACCTCAACTTGTTGGTGCTCTATTCAGTAATTCTATTATCTCACTTATAGTGATGTTTGCTCCTTTAGGCTTCGTATTCTTTCTCTCAGCAAGAGTAATGAAAATGAGTTATTCAGCAGGACAACTATCTTTTTGGTTGTTCTCTGCCTTAATGGGACTTTCTTTATCAACTATTTTCGTAGTATATACTGGTGCTTCTATTGCAAACGCTTTTTTTACTACTGCAGTAGCTTTTGGAGCAATGAGTTTGTTCGGTTACACAACCAAAAAAGATTTATCTGGCATGGGTAGATTTTTGTTTATGGGTGTAATTGGACTTATAGTAGCAATGATTATTAACTGGTTTACACAAAGTCCAGGCTTAGAGTTCGCGATTAATGTTTTAGGAGTATTAATATTTGCAGGTTTAACAGCCTATGATACACAAAATATTAAAAACACTTACTTAAGTATTAGAAACGCACCAAACGGTGAAGAAATTGCTGCAAAAGCTGGAATTTTAGGTGCATTATCCTTATACATAAATTTCTTAAATATGTTTATGTTTCTTTTACAGTTTATGGGAAATAGAGAGTAAAAATATTTCTCAAATACTTATCTTCAAAGGCCACATTTAGTGGCCTTTTTTATTTAATTTTACCCTCTTTATATTCTACGTGTTTTCTGGCTACAGGATCATATTTTTTTACAACCATCTTTTCGGTCATAGTTCTAGCATTTTTTTTTGTTACATAAAAGTGACCTGTGTCAGCAGTAGAATTTAGTCTAATTTTAATTGTTGTAGGTTTCGCCATTAATTTACCCTTCTATAAATTTAAATTTGTTCTACACAGAAAAAAAATTGTGTCAAGATAACATCAGACTAAATAATATTAAAGATATGTATAATTACTTGATGAAGATCCTTCATTATAAAATGGTACTCTTTCTTTAATGTTTCCATTTTTAATGATGAAATTTACTTCTTTTAAAACTATCCTTGTGATTATGGGAAGATCAAAATCTTCTGTTTTTTTGATTTCTATCCATTGCAAATGACTTAATTCTGAAGATGCTTTGGAAAAATCATCTAAATTGCAATGTAAGTCTTCAGCAAAACATATAAAAAAACGAGCATCAAATCTTCTTGGTCTGCCAACTGGGGTTATAGCTCGAAAAAAAAATTTTAATTTTGAGACATCTGGCGCAATATTATTTTTGTAAAAATCATCCCATCCGTGAATCCTTAAATTATTCCAATGATAAGATTCTGCAATTTTCAATCCTGTCTCTTCCCATAATTCTCTAATCACTGTTGCAGCCAGTGATTCAGAACGCGACATAGAACTTTTTAGTGATAAAAGAGTTTTTTCTTCATCTGGAAGTGGTTTTGAAAAAGGAACCAAACTATCATTTTTTTCATATGCTCCGCCAGGAAATACAAATTTATTAGGCATAAAAACTGCATCTTTTCCTCTTTGCCCCATTAATATTTTATACTTGTTATTTTCTTTTCTAACTATAACAATTGTAGCAGCATCTTTAATTTCTTTAGATTTTGAATTATTTTTGTTCAAATCATCTTCCTTGTTTAATGAAAATTTTCTATATAAAGTTCCGAATAATTTTAAATTTAATTTTTTTATAAATAAATAAAAGCCTATGATTGAAAAAACTTATAAACAAATTAGAGATTTAGATATAAAGTTAAACTTACCTCTTGTTATAGTAGATGCAGATGAAGTAATAGTACATTTTGCAAAACCTTTTATTTTATATCTAAAAGAAAGAGGATGGGCATTAAAACTTAATGGATATACACTAAGTAATTCAATAAAAAATATTAAAACAAACAAAATTTTAGAAAATAGAAAATCACAAAAATTAGTAATTGATTTCATACAAAAAGAAACTCATAGGCAACCAATTACAGAGGGAGCTTTAAAAACGTTAAATAATATTTCAAAATTTTCCCAAATAATCATTTTAACAAATGTTCCTGGATATGCTTACGAGAAAAGGCTTAAAAATTTTAAGGATTTAAATATTTCATATCCGATTATTATGAATCAAGGTCCAAAAGGACTAGCCTTAAAACAATTATGTAAAGGAATGCAAAAACCAATAATTTTTATTGATGATAATTTGTCACAAATTGAAAGTGCAAAAAAATTTGTGCCAAGTATTTATAGATTTCATTTCTCAGGATGTGATCTTGTACGCAAATTTCTACCAAAATCGTTAGCTGCAACCCATAATCCTAAAAGTTGGCAAGAAATAGAAATTTTATGTAATAGGTTTCTAATTTAATCTTTCATTAATGATTTTAGAGGTTCTAATAATTTTGAAGGAATTTTTTTTGGTTTTCTAGTTTTTACATCTACAAAAACATGTATAAAAGAAATTCTAGCCGCAGTTTTTTCTTCAAAATTAGAAAAAAGACCTATCTCATAATGGACAGAAGAATTACCTAATTTATTTAATTTTAGACCAGCCGTGACTAAGTCAGGGAATTTAAGTTCAGAAAAATAAGTACATCTTGTTTCTACTACTAATCCCACAGTTTTACTTGATGGAACATTTAGCGATCCTTTATTTATTAACCAGCTATTTACAATAGTATCTGCATATTCGTAAAAAACTGCATTATTCATATGACCATATACATCGCTATCCCTCCAACGAGTTTTTAGTTCCTCAAAATATAAATAATCTTGTTTGACTGTAGGGACTTGTCTCATAACTTAAATTTCCTTAAATGTATAAGTCACTAACAGTATAAAGGAACCTATATTGAGATTTAAAGGACTAATTTTTGATAAGGATGGAACATTATTTCATTTCCAAGAGAGTTGGGGTGACTGGTTAGACGAAGTTTTAGAAATTCTAAGCGGTGATTCAATTGAAAAAAAGCAAAAAATGGCCTATCTATTAGGCTTTAATTTATCCAGAAAAAAATTTTTAAAAGGAAGTCCTTTTATTGCTGGAACAACCAAAGAATTTTTATACACAATTGAACCTTTCTCGAAAAAATTAAAAGGAGAAGCATTAGAAAAGTTTATAAATTCAAAATTAATGACACTTACCCCAAAACCAGTGGGAGACCTGAGAGCATTATTCTATTATTTAAAATCAAAAGAAATTTTTATAGGTGTAGCAACAAATGATAATGAAACCCCCTGTAGATCCCAATTAGAAGATGCAAAAATAATCGAATTTTTTGATTTTATAGCAGGCTCTGATAGTGGTTATGGTTTTAAACCTGAAACAGGGCAGCTAGAAGCTTTTTGTAAATCTTTGAAATTAAATGTAAGAGATGTTGCTATGGTTGGTGATAGTACTCATGACCTAATTGCTGCAAAAAAAGCTGGAGTACATGCAATTGGAGTTCTTACAGGTGTAGCAGAAAAAAAGGAATTAGATCCATATGCAGATATTATTCTAGCATCTATTGAAGATATTCCTAATTATTTAAATTAATTTGTAGATAATTTTCTTTACTTATTTTTTTTCTTAGTTTTTATTAAATAAAAAGTTGGTTACTATGAAAGAAATGAGAAAGTCTAGATCAGGTGGACGCTCTGGCAATAAAAGAAGAGAAAATAGTTTTTCTATTTCTCAAACTCCCTGGTCACTACCTATTAATAATGATAATTTCATTGAACCTATACCATTGGAAGGTATTGAAAAAATTCATAATACAGCCATGCGAATTTTAGAGGATATAGGAATTGAATTTATTAATAGTGAAGCCAAATCTATTCTCAAGAAAGCAGGATGTAAGGTAGACCCTAATTCTGACAATGTTAAGATGGATCGAAATTGGGTCATGGAAATGATAAAAAATGCACCTAATGAATTTGAAATCATACCTAGGAATAAAAAACATAAAGTAGTCATTGGTGGACGTCACATGACATTTGTTAATGTTTCTTCTCCACCCAACGTGATGGATTTAGACCGAGGCAGAAGACCTGGTGATTTTGAAAGTTTTAGAGACCTCCTTAAACTAACGCAATACTTTAATTGTATACATGTAGCAGGAGGCTATCCTGTAGAACCAATCGATGTACATTCCTCAATAAGACATCTTAAATGCATATATGAAAAGTTAATATTGACTGATAAAGTGTGTCATGCCTATTCACTAGGTTCAGAAAGAGTTGAAGACGCTATTGAAATGGTTAGAATAGCCAGCGGTCATGATGATGATGAATTTAAAAAAGAAGCCCGAATATATACTAATATTAACTCATCTTCACCCCTAAAACATGACTGGCCGATGCTTGATGGAGCAATGCGTTTTTCAAGAAAAAATCAGCCTGTTATTGTTACACCATTTACCTTAGCTGGTGCTATGGCACCGGTTACTATAGTAGGAGCTGTTGCACAATCAATAGCTGAGGGATTAGCCGCAATTGCATTATTACAGTATATCAATCCTGGTTGTCCTGTTGTTTTAGGTACTTTCACTTCTAATGTAGATATGAAATCCGGAGCACCTGCATTTGGGACACCGGAGTATGTTCGTGCAACTCAAATAACAGGACAAATGGCACGATATTATAATTTACCTCTTAGATCATCTAATGCATGTGCTGCAAATGCACCTGATGGTCAAGCTATGTGGGAAAGCTTAAATAGCCTATGGGCGTCAGCAACTTCGGGTACAAATCTAGTTTATCACAGTGCAGGTTGGTTAGAGGGTGGATTAATAGCTTCTTACGAGAAATTTGTAATGGATTGTGAAGTTTTACAACAATTCAAAAGATATTTTGAACCGGATTTGTGTAATTTTTCGGAAGATGATTTAGCATTTGGAGCGGTATCAGAGGTTGGTCCAACAGGTCATTTTTTTGGATGCCAGCATACTCAAGAAAGATACTCAGATGCTTTTTATTCGCCTTTTTTGTCAGATTGGAGAAACTTTGAAGCTTGGAATGAGGCAGGAGCTGAATGGACGCATAAAAAAGCAAATAAAATATGGAAGAGAATACTAGATGATTTTGAACCTCCTCCAATTGACCAAGGTATCAAAGAAGAACTCAATGAGTTTGTTGAAAGAAGAATAAAAGAAGGAGGAGCACCAACAGACTTCTAAATTATTTTAATTTATTAATCTATTTTAGTTAACAAACTATCGAGTGATTGTTTTGCATCTCCATAAAACATTCTTGTGTTTTCTTTAAAAAAGAGTGGATTTTGAATTCCAGAATATCCAGTTCCTTGACCTCTTTTTGAAACTATAACATTTTTTGATTTCCAAACTTCAAGAACAGGCATTCCTGCAATAGGACTATTAGGGTCATCTTGTGCTGCTGGATTTACTATATCATTAGATCCTATAACAATAACAACATCTGTATCAGGAAAATCATCATTTATTTCGTCCATTTCTAGAACTATGTCATAGGGTACTTTTGCTTCAGCCAACAAAACATTCATATGTCCTGGAAGCCTGCCAGCTACAGGATGAATACCAAATCTCACTTTTTTGGATTTTGCTCTTAATCTTCTAGTTAATTCAGAAACTGTTTGTTGTGCTTGAGCTACAGCCATTCCATATCCAGGTACTATTATAATTTGATCTGCATCATTTAATAATGAAGCAACACCATCTGCATCTATTGCAATTTGTTCTCCATCAATTTCAGTTTCTGTCTGAACTTGCGATCCAAAGCCACCTAAAATTACACTTATAAAATGCCTATTCATCGCTTTACACATTATATAACTTAATATTGCTCCTGAAGATCCAACCAAAGCGCCTGTTACAATTAACAAGTCATTTCCTAAAGTAAAACCTATGGCAGCAGCAGCCCATCCAGAATAAGAATTTAACATAGAGACAACAACTGGCATGTCAGCGCCACCAATACCCATTATCAAGTGCCAACCAATAAAACCAGCTAAAATAGACATTATAATAATTGTCCAAATGCCTGACCCGTTAAAATATAAAAGTCCCAATAATATTGAAATTACCAAAGCAACCAAATTAAGACCGTGCCCACCTGGTAGTTTATAAACTTTACCATCAATTTTTCCTGATAATTTACCAAATGCTACTACAGAACCAGTAAAGGTAATAGCGCCAATAAAAACTCCAAGGAATATCTCTACAGCCATTATTGAAATCTCTGCAGAATCTTTAGATGCTATTTTTTTCGTGAATCCACTCAACTCATTTATATTACCAGTAAAACTCTCAACAAAAGATAATTCAAGTTGAGCATTAATTCCTATAAAAACTGCCGCTAGACCAACAAAACTGTGGAGGGCAGCAACAAGCTGAGGCATTTCGGTCATTTCAACTTTTTGTGCAACATAATAACCGATTACAGAACCAATAATGATCATGGGAAAAAGTAACCAAAAATTCCCAGAACTACCTCCAAAAACAGTAAAAAAAACAGATAAGCCCATACCGGCGATACCAAACCAAACAGCCCTTTTTGCTTTCTCTTGGTTGCTTAAACCACCTAATGACAATATAAATAATACACTTGCCGAAATATATGCTGCAGATACTAATCCATATTCCATAGGAATGTCCTCTAATTAAGATTTCTGAAACATTGCTAACATACGTCTTGTAACCAAGAAACCGCCAACTATGTTAATGGTTGAGATCAGTACTGAAATAGCTGCAAGTATGATTGCTATCCAACTTTCAGATGTCATTTGCAAAACTGCACCTATAATTATAATGCCTGATATTGCGTTAGTAACAGCCATAAGTGGTGTATGCAAAGCATGACTTACATTCCAAATGACTTGAAAACCAACAAAACACGCCAAGGCAAAAACAATCATGTGCTGCATAAACTCCGAAGGAGCATAGTTTCCAATTACAAACATAAATAGCCCGCCAATACATAATAAAATAGTTTGTTGGATTGTATTTTTTCTAAAAGCTTCAACTTCTTCTGCTTTAATATCCTCAGGAGTTTTTTCAACGGGTTTTGGAGCTTGCTTAGCTATAGCCTGAACTTTTGGAGGAGGCGGAGGAAAAGTAATTTCTCCGTTATGAGTAACGGTGCTTCCTCTTATGACGTCATCCTTCATATTGATGTTAATCTTACCATCTTTCTTTGGAGTTAAATCATCAATCATATGCCTAATATTTGTTGCATAAAGAGTTGAAGACTGAGAAGCCATTCTACTTGGAAAATCTGTATAACCGACAATAGTTACATTATTTTTTGTAACTATCTTATCGCCAGGTTTAGTTAAATCACAGTTACCACCTTTTTCAGCGGCCAAATCTACTATCACTGATCCTGGTTTCATTTTATCAACGAATTCTTTTAACCACAACTTAGGAGCATCCATTCCAGGTATTAGTGCCGTTGTAATAACAATATCTACTTCTTCTGCTTGTTTTCTAAAACATTCTAATTGTTTTTCTCTAAACTCTGGACTTGATGGAGCTGCATAACCACCTGTTTCAGATCCATCTGCACCCTCATCAAAGTCAAGCATTAGAAATTCAGCACCCATACTTTCAATTTGCTCTGCTACTTCAGGTCTAACATCAAAAGCCCTAACAATAGCACCTAAACTTACAGATGTTCCAATGGCAGCTAACCCAGCAACTCCAGCGCCAATTACCAAAACTTTAGCCGGTGGAACTTTTCCAGCAGCTGTTATCTGGCCAGTTAGAAATCTATCAAAATTATTTGTAGCTTCTACAACTGCCCTATAACCAGCAATATTAGACATAGATGATAATGCATCCATTTTTTGAGCACGACTTATTCTAGGAACCATATCCATGGCAATAGAAGTAACACCTTTTTTTTGTAAATTTTCTAATAAAGAACTATTTTGAGCAGGCCAAATAAAACTAATTAAAACTTGTTTTTTTTGAAGTTTACTTTGCTCAATTTTGCTGGGTGCATTAACTTTTGCTATAACATCAGCTTCTTTGAAAATACCAGAAGATGATTTTAAGATTTTACAACCAGATGCCTTGTAATCTTTATCAGAAAACCGAGCTCTATCTCCGGCACCTGATTGTATGATTACTTCATGACCTAATTTTATCAAAAATTTTGCAGATTCAGGCGTTATGGCTACGCGGTTTTCATTTTCACTTGTTTCTTTAATAGTTGCTATAATCATGGTTTTTTTATTCTGATTAATGGAAAGAAAATATGCATTCGTGTTAAATAATATAAACAACAGGGAATTCAAGTAAAAATTACAATATATTCTATAGAATTAATAATTAAAAAAAAATTAATGAAAACTTGTCAATACTAAGAGGTTTTAATTGAATAATTAATTTTCAGGTTTTTGTGCAAGAAAATGATGAGGACAGTGTTCACCAGTATCTAAAACTCTAATCATAGCCTTCCAAGTTTTAATTTGATCTTCAATAAAGTTATTTGAAGTAATCTCCTCATAAGACTTTCTAGCTGGACCTGATAATATTTGTAATTCTTTTCTAGCTTCTTCTTTATACCATTTGTTCCTATTATTTTTTTTTATAGAAACAAACCCACTTTTCTTTAATGCATTATGATATAATGATGGAGATCCCATTCCAAAACCTAAATCTTCCAGTTTCAAGTAATATTCCATCTCTTTTGATGGTTTCTGATCATGAGAAATTAACCAGTCTGAAAAGACAAAAAATCCTCCTGGTTTTAATACTTTAAAAACTTGAGAAAAAATTTTTTCTTTATCAGGAATATGTACAAAAGAATCTTTTGAAAAAACTATATCAAAGCAGTTATCTTCAAAGGGTAAATTTGACTTACCAATAAGAAGAATTTCAATGTTATCTTTTAATCGATTTTTTACTACTCTTTTAATAGCAGAATTCACTACATCTTCTTCTACATCTACGCCTATGACTTCTTTTGCACCATAATCTTTCACTAAACTTACTGTTATACCACCTGCACCACATCCAACATCTAATATTTTTTTTTCAGTAAGATCTAAACCATTTAATAACCTATTAATTTCTTTTTTGCCACCAGGTGACATATATCCGTCACCCCATAGTTTCTCTAGAAAAGAGATGTGTGTAATATCATAATGAATTTCATCTTTACTCAAGGTTAATTATCCTTTTTTTAAAAATCCAGTTGAAAAAAAAAGAAATGTAAAACAAAATTAATTTAATCCTAACATAAGATTGAGATGATCATATCAAAAAGAAAGGAAAATGTATGTATAAATATATCATGATTGGAAAGCTAAGTATTGAATTTAGCTCTTCTATGGTTGGGAAACCACAAAATCGTACTGAAATAGTAACGCCCTTTTTTGAAAATCTTGGGGGTAAATTACTCCAAATGCTTTACATCAATCACCCAGAAATGAATGCCATAGCTTTTATTGAAGCTCCAAATGATGAAGCGGTGGCTTCAATGACAGGTATTATTAAAGCTAGTGGAAATTTTGATGATCTAAATTGGTATAGAGCTTTTGATGCTGAGGAATTACAAAAAATTTATGAATTTGCATCAAATAAAATGAATGAGTATGTATCTGCAAAAGCATTTTCGGAAGATTTATAATGTATGCAAGAGTTATAAATTTCACTTTACTAGCACCTTCACTTTGGACAGTTATTCAAACTACTACATCAATTGAAACGGCTAAAGGTCATACTATACTTTTATTTAAATCTTCAGAGAATGCAGGAGTAGTTGTAGAATTATTTGCAGATATAAAAATGGCTGGAAAAGAATTAAAAACTTTGGAAATACTTCAAAAGTTTAAAGAACAAGCTATGGCAAAAGTGAGCGTATTAGAGGGAAAACAACAATAAAATATTTAAAAACTATATTCACTAGAAAGCATTATAACATCTTGACTTTTATATGGGTAAAGTGTGTCAGTAATCTTTTCAGCATCATATTTTACATATCTTGCTATTAAGGTTAAACCATCTCTTGGCTTATAACTAGTTGCTAGACTACTTATGGTACTGCTTTCCCCAGTCAACCTACTTATATTGGCGTTAATACTTAACAAATCATTCATCCCAGACCATCTAGCTTGAACTGAATGTCCTAAAGTTTGTTTAGCTATAGTCAAATCTTCGTCATAATTATCAATTATTTTAAAATTACCCTCATAGCCTATTACTAAGTTATTAATACCACTATAATCGAAACCAAAACCAAATAGGTTTTGGTTTTTTTTCAAACCAGTTGGAAGATCATCTGGGTTCACTATAAAAACTGACGCCCCACTTATATTTGCTCCCTCATATTTTATCAAAAAATCACCACGGGCAAGGTTACCATTAAACCCAATCATTCTAATCCTATCATATCCAAAATTTAGTTGGCTCAGTAAAGGTGTAGATTTAATATTTTTTAAGATTCTCTGATTTTGGTTTTCATCAGATAAAATAAATGAAACATCACCTCCATTAAATGAATAATTAATATTTGCAAAAAATTCTATCTCATTACTTGGTTTAAGATAATTAACCGTATATGGACTTCCACCTAAATTAACAAGGTTTTGTAAATATGGAATTGTAGGATCAAAACTTCCACCTTTTTCACCCATTAAATTACCGCCAGCACTGCTTGTTAAAACTAATTCTACTTTAACATCTGAAATGGGAAAGTTTAATAAAATACCTGGAACTTGCTGTCTAAATTCCGATAATTCTCCCTGACCAGGAATTGACAAATCTCTTGGGTTAATAGTATCAGTTATTGAAAGATTATCTAACTGTCCTCTAGCTATAATTTGATTTCCAATTCTTACCCAAATCTTGGAAGATGGATAGTAATCTAAATAGAAATCTTTTATATTAAATTTTGTAGTATTCTTATCAGTTTGATATTTATTATTTTCCCATTTCCCCCAGTAATAACGAGCACTAGCTCCTATCTTATAATGTAATTGAGATGAGTATTGACCTTTATAATTAAGATTGAGGATAGTCTCTACTCTTTCTACCCCAGACTTATTTCTACTAAATATAACTCCTGGATTTTGTATACCATAAACGAAATTTTGAATTATATTTCCTGAGAATCTCTCTATTAAAATTGAGGGTTTAGTTAAATTATTTTTGTCTAAATCTGAAAGGTTACTAGAATCTTCTAAAATTAAATTATCAGTTTTTTCTAAATCTAATTCTAGCTGATCAAAAGATGAATCTTCTAGTAAATCAAAGTCATCAGATTCTAAATCAAAATCATCCTCTTGAGAATATGATATTGATGCATTAAGAATTACTAAAATTACAAAAAAAAGCCTGGAAGTTATCTTAAAAACATAATTATAGCCCACGTTGCATTACCTCAGTTTCAAAAATAGAGTCTTCTACATTTGAATTATATTTTATGTTTTTTAGTTGAAAAATGCTCTTATGTACTAGCTTTTTATTTTTGGTTGTAATCATTTGTAATGTTTTTGCAGTCCACACTCCATCAATTTTTTGAATATCTTTGGCAGCAAATAATTTTACCTTTTTACCTTTTTTAACAAGAATTCTATTCTTAACTACAAAATAAATATCTTTTCTGACCCACTGAATAGACCTTAAATATCCAGTCTTCGCAATAACCTTTTTATTTTTAGGTGTGGACTCAATTACCCAACAATCTTTACCATCTACTACATCACTATCTTTAATGATTTTATAATTAAAATCTTCAAGTTCAAAACCATCTATATCTGAATAAGTAAAATCACTTCCCATAAATGAACCAGATCTATCAGCAGATGCTATTCTATTCACTTTCTGTAATGCTGGAAGATATAACCATGAATCATCCTCCTTTGATGTTGATGCCCAATTGTAAGACATATAGGAGGTTCCCTTTACATCACCTGGACTTTTAAAAAAGGAAATTGATTTATCAACATCATTATATTCTTTACTAAAAATTTCAATTTCCCTTACTCTTTTTCGATCCTTTTTATCAATTAAAATCATACGCCAGTCAGAAACAGCTGAATCTCCAGTGTATCGGGCATCAACTTTAGTCATTATTTCCAGAGCAGATGATCCATATAATACACCAGTAAAAGAAAATATTAATAATAAAACCGAAGTAAATAACTTTAATAATTTTGTTGTTATCATTTTTTTCCTATCCATTATGCTGTTTGTAATTCTTCTTTATTGCCGTCCAAAATATATAGTATTGATGGTATAAAAAACAAAACACCAAATAACGCTAGTAGAAAAATAATTGCTGAAAATCTACCAATATCAATAGTTGGGACCAAACTTGCCATTAAAAAAACACTGAATCCTATTACCAAAATAATAGATGTTGTAATTATTGCTCTTCCAGACTCATTCAACGCTCTCTTCATTGCCTGATGTACATTACTACCCTCTAATCTAGCAAGCCTATAACGACTTACCATATGGATGCTATCATCAACAGCAATTCCCATTGTCATAGCACCAACTATCAAGGAACCTAGATTTAAATCTCTTCCCATTACGGTTGCAATACCGCCAGCTAATAATATTGGTATTACACTAGGTATTATTGCTATAGCTCCAAATTTTACGGACCTAAATAAAATGAAGAACGTTATACTTATCAAAAGTAAAGAAACAGAAAATGAACTTGTAATACCTTTGTCAGTATATTCGTTTTGAGCCTGAAACATGACCATTGGGCCCGTAGCCAAAGCATTTAGAGAAGGAAATTTTTCTTCAATTTCTGAATTTAGTTTTCTAACAAAGACATTAAATTCACTTGCATCCATATTGGTTATGGGAAAAGTCATCCTTAAATTTTTTTCATCAAAATCCTTTAAATCAGATAGATCCTCTTCTGGACCTGAATTTTCATACAATAACAAAAGTTGCGCAGTCATTTCTTTAGTATCAGGTAAGATAAAGTAATTAGGATCATCACCACTGAAGGCCTGCCTCGTCTGTTTTAAGAAATCAGGAACTGTCAAACCTTTACCAACATCAGGTTTGTCTTCTAAAAATTTTTCTAATTCTCCTACTTCTTTCAAAAACTCAGGTTCTTTGATTAAACCGTCATCAGTAAACTTTTCTTCTGAAGTTACTAAATATTCTACATTTGCTGCTCCCTTGTATGTATTATCAAAGTAAATTAAATCTTTTGTTACTTTCAAATCAGACTTAAAATATTTAAAGATGTTAGTATCTACATTTATTTGAGAAACACCATAAATACTAAGTATTAACAATACACATCCAAGAGAAGCAATTATTTTGCGGTATTTAAAATTAAAGTCAGGTAAAAAATTTGTAAATTTAGTAAGCCATCCATCTTTAAATGTATTTGTTGTCCACTTTGGCATTTTGGAAAAGAAACTTAGTGCAGCAGGAAGTGCCGTCATTGAAAATAAAAATACTATCAATGGAATAAAAGCTGCAATTATTGCAAACTCCTTAACTGGCACCAACTTTGTTACATAGAGTGCAGAAAATCCAATTGAAGTTGTTAAACAGGTAAAAAAAATTGGTTTTAAAAGATTTTTAATCAATTTAACACTTGCATCCTTGGCATTTAAACCTGCAGTTCTAAGTCCATAAAATTCAGAAAGGACATGAACAGCAGTCGCCATACCAATTAACATCGTTATAGGAGTCAAAGATTGATTCACAACGGTTATTGGTAATCCTAAAAAGGCTTGCAAACCAGAAAATGTTATTGCACTGGTTGCTATCACAACCCAAGGAACAAACATACCAGCAATAGATTTAAATATTATACCAAGAATAATAAACATTATAGCCGCCTGTGTTGGGATCATCCAACCAAATTCTGTATTACTTATAGTTTCAAATCTTTCTCCTATGTAGGGAACACCACCAAGCTTCAAATCATACCCTTTATCTAAATAACCTTTTTCTTTAATAAAATTCCTAAGGTCATTAACAACTTTTATTTTATGGGAATTATCATTAGCACGATACTCTGTTCGAGCTAATATTCGCGTATGTTTAAGATCAGATGTTATAATGGAGTCTAATGCTAGTTCCTCACCTTTCATTATATTTCTAGCATTTTCTATGATGGTAGGATCATCACCAAGTTCCTCAAAATCTTCAATAAGATCATCTGTAGCAACCATTCCATTTTTATCGTAGGTTCTTTGATATTTGGATAAACTTCTAACTTGTTCAACGATTTCATGATCTTCAAGCATAGTAGAAATTTCATCAATCATAATTAAGGTTTCATATTCGAAAATATCCTTATCTTTATCTCTTGCTGTAACTCCTACTATAAGATACTCAGAGCTTCCAAAAAGATCTTGGAGTTTTTCAAAGGCTACGAGATTAGGATCACCAGGCAAAAACCACATCTCATTTGAGTTGTTATGCTTTAAGGGATAGGAAATAATCATAGCTATTGCGATCAAAATTAATAAAAATGTAGCTATTAAAACTTTAATTCTGTTGCTAATAATAAATACAGCATATTTCGAAGTTAAACTTTCCATTAATAATCCTACTCTTAAAGAAAAAAATTATTTTTGTTATCTATAAATTTTTATCTTTTTCAACAAAAATATTTTATTACGTAACGTAAGAAACAATATTTAAAATTTCTTAACTTAATCTGGATGATTTGTAAGATGGATTTATTGAAAATTCGCTTATTAAACCCTCAAATCTTTCTATTTTAACATTTGCTTCTCTCAAATTTTGCAGTAGATCATCACCAATTTCTTTCATTCTTTTATCAGCAGAAAATTTATCAGGCCAAACAAAAATTTGAACAATTTGATTTTCAGAAGTATCAAAAAAAATTCTCTGAATTAAACCCCTCTCAAAATCAACATCGTTAACGGATGAATTCAATTGGGAAATAAAACTTTTTTTTGCGAATTCACTTATAAATGTGAATTTTACTGTTCTACAATAATAAGACATAAATAAAGAATATTTCTATTTAATTAATTCTTCAATACTATTTACCCATTTAATAAGCTTAACTTGTCGTTTAGATGTAATAGAAGGCATTTCTTTAATCATTTCACTTAAATCTTGAAATTCATCAACATCTGTAAATATTTTTAACTTGTAAGGTTTAGGTTTCAGAGAGCGTACAAAAGTTTGTAAAGTTTTGGCACAACTCCAATCAGTATTTTCCCAAACTTCTTTTTTGATATTAGATTTACTACCAATTAGATAAAATCCTCCATCAGTGGACGGGCCTATGATTTGATTATTTTTCTCAAGATACGTAAAGGCATTATTGATAAATTTTTTACTTAATTGAGGAATGTCTATTCCTATAAGAATTACTGATTCATAAATTTGAAGTAATTCTTGAAATATGAAATTTTGCTTCTCTGCAATATTTTTTCCTTCAGCGAAAAAGGTATTAAATTCTTTCCAATAATCACTGGATACACCCTCTTTTTCAGCAGTGGCAATTTTAATATCGTAGTCAAGTTTTGATGTTAAATCCTCCAAACAATTTTTACATATCTCATAAAATATATGTGTATTTTTAATTCCTATTTTTGAAGATAATCTAGTTTTTACATCTGAAAGAAACGGTGTTTTTGCTAAGATAACTAAACATTTTTTCATTTTATTCATTTCTTTTAAAATAAAAATTAAATAGTATCAAAAGTAGTCTCCATTGATGCTGTAAAGTTGTAATTAACCAACCATTATTTAAATATTTTCTTGAGCTAGTTATTATGTAATTTTGATTATTAAGGATAGATATTCCCATTTGCTTGAGTTTAAGAACAAAGTATAAGTCTTCACCATAATTTACATTTTCTGGGAATCCCCCTGTTTTCATAAAAAGTTTTCTTGATATACAAAACCCTTGGTCTCCATAAGGCAAAGAAAACAAAAAACTCCTTAAATTTGCTCCAATAGAATTTAATCTAAGAATTTTCCCTTTATCAAATTTTAGAGAAAAATAATACATCCCCTCTACATTACAGACTTTTATGTAATTAATTAAATTTTCAATAGTGTCATCTTCAATTTTCGAATCTGCGTGTAAAAATAGGATATAATCGCTGGTTGTTTTTCTTACACCTTCGTTCAAACTTATAGCTCTGGTTTTTTTTGAAATAATAATTGGGATGTGACCTAAAGCTTCAAGATGGTTTGCTAAAGTTGAAGCATCATCTTGACTAAATTTTGGAATTACAATTTGTAAAAAATCAGAAACTGGCATTTATGATTATTAAAAAAATATTGCTAAATACAAAAAAATCAATTTCAAAATATGAATAAAAAAGATGGAGCGGGCGATGAGATTCGAACTCACTACATTTACCTTGGCAATGGTATACTCGATAGACATATAGTCAATAAATTTTATAATTAAATATTTGATAATTAATTTGCTTTTTTCATAAACCAAACTGCAGTTCCAATAATTTCAACTAATCCGTAATTAGGATCTATTTCTCCATAATCTGCAATTTCGGGATTTTCAGTTGTTAGATTTAATCTCATCGAAAGCGGATTCCAATTTGCTCGTGCTAAAAAATATTCAGAATCAGTCTTTAAAACTACTAAGCCATTACTTCTGAAACTTTTAGGGACTGATTTGAATATGACAACATCATCTTGTTTAAGTGTAGGAGCCATTGAATCATCTAATATAACAAATCCGAATAAATCATCATCAAATTGAATAAAAGGTAAATCTTTATCAATATGTATAAATTTTTTACCTTCTAATTTATTTATAATAGGTATTTCTAATAATCTTGGATGGTTAAATTCACCTATAATTTCAGATATTGATACATTCAAAACTTGGCTAAATTTTTTTAGTATCGGTATTGTCAATCGTTGATCTTGGTATTCATATCTACTTATACTAGCAGGCGTAGTATTCATTTTATTAGCTAACTCTCTCTGGCTCATTTTTTTATCTATTCTGATTTCTTTTAATCTGTTCATAAAAAACTCCACCTTTAAGGTTATTATTAATTCTACAATGGTAATAAATATTTATTATATCAAACTAATTAATCTAATTGGTACACAATTACCATTTTGGTAAACAAAATATATCACTAATCTAACTTGTCAAGTAAATTTTCCGCTTTTAATTGTACATATCTTAACAAACATCTATGATCAGCGTGCCCTGATACCACCATCATTTCTGGAATGGTAAAGCCTTTTTCTGCCAATCGACTGATGGCTTCGTGCCTTAAATCGTGGAATCTAAGGGATTTAACTGGCGGATATATCTTAGATGCTTGTCCTTTCCATCTTGCCCAAGCTAGACCTAAAGCGGTATTGCTCATGTTCAAAACTCTTAGGTTTCGCTGTTTCTGAAGCTGACGACAAATGGCAATGGTTTTGCTTGACATCGGGATTTCTCTACCCTTCTTGGTCTTTGTTATTAGTGGTGGTAAAGATATAATTCTGCGTTCGAAATCAACCATATCCCAAGTTAAAGCTGACAATTCATTTCTACGCATGGCAGTTTCAATCGCCAGATCGACAGCATGAATAATATTGCTCTCCCTTGGACGTAACGCATGGGTTTTCATTAAAGCTTGTCGATCCAGTTGTGTCATCCTTCGATCTCTTTTTACATCCGCATTTTTAATAGGAACTTTTTTAAAGACCTTGGTTTTAAAACCAGCCAGCTTAAAAGATGCTTTTAAAACCTGAAATTCTTTGACGACAGTTGATGGTTTAATCCCTTCCCCTAATCGTTTCATTAGAAAATCTGTCAAAACTTTCTTATTTAGTTCATAATGTTTTACTCCTGAAAAATATGGCTTAACGACATTTGCCTTTATTCGCTTTGTGTAGTCGGTTTGCTGGCTAAATGTGTCTAAAAGTTCGGGTATGGTAATCATAAGTTTTTCCTTTTTTTGTTATTTAAAATCGAAAATGTTGGGTGGTTGGTTCACATCGATCCTAAATCAAAAGGATTCTGGAGCGGGCGATGAGATTCGAACTCACGACATTTACCTTGGCAAGGTAACGCTCTACCCCTGAGCTACGCCCGCTGATCAAAAACACATAACTTAAATTAAAATTAATGAAAAGCAAAAAATTCTATTCTTTCATAATCAAATTTTAATGATAAGCTATTGTAAAATTAAAAAATATGTAGAATTTAAGATTATAGTTCACAATAAAATATTAATAAAAACCTTCATTAAATTAAATGAAAAAAAGCAAAAAATTAAAATACTGGGGCTGGGGCTACGAAGAGACTACCCTTAATAAACAAGAAATAAAAAGCTTGCTAAACAAATTCTTCAAATATGGAATAGTAAGTTCAGATAAAAGATCTACACCACCCATTGAAAGTATTAATTTAAATAAGTCTAAAATAGAAATACCCCCAAACTTAAAGTCTATAAGTACTGAAGATAAGTATCAGAGAATTCTTCACTCCTTTGGCCAATCTCAGCCCGATTCCATACGAACTTTTCAAAGTGATTTCAAGCATGCCCCAGATTTAGTTTCCTATCCAGAAAATGAAAATGATTTAATAACTTTGTATGACTTTTGTGAAAAATCAAATGTAGCCCTTATTCCTTATGGAGCCGGTTCCTCAGTAGTTGGTGGAGTAACGTCCGATGTGAGTAGTAAATATAATGGGACAATAAGTGTTAATTTGTCAAAATTTAATAAGGTACTTGAGGTAGACGATGTAAGTCTTTCCGCAAAAATACAAGGAGGTATTCGAGGACCAGATTTGGAAAGGAGTTTAAAAAACTATGGATTAACTCTTAGGCACTTCCCTCAAAGTTTTGAGCACTCTACTTTAGGCGGATGGATAGCAACACGTTCAGGTGGGCATTTTGCAACTCTTTACACTCATATTGATGATTTAGTAGAAAATATTTCAATGATTTCTCCTAATGGGAAAATGAATTCTTTACGAGTCCCCGGGTCAGGAGCTGGACCGAGTCCTGATCGTTTTATGCTGGGATCTGAAGGATCAATGGGAATCATTACAGATGCGTGGGTTAAACTTCAAAAAAAACCAAAATTTAAAGCTACAGCTGGATATCTTTTTTCTGATTTTTTATCTGCAGCTCAAGCTGTTAGATCAATATCACAAGCTGGTCTTTATCCTGCCAATGTAAGAATAGTAGATGAGGTAGAACTTGATATCAATTCCGCGAGTAAAGATTCCTACACACTAATGGTTATCTCTTTTGAAAACGCTGATCACGAAATAGAGCCTTGGATATCTAGAGCAGAAGAGTGTTGTTTAGATCATGGTGGAATAAAAGATGTTGACTGGAGAAACAACCCACTTTCTAATCAGCACGGTGTGGTAGGGGCTTGGAGAGAAGCTTTTATAAAAATGCCCTATAACAGAGAAGAACTAACACCTAGAAATATAATATCTGATACTTTTGAGACCTCAATTACATGGGAAAAATTTGATAATTTTTACCATAGTGTCAAAAATACTACCGAGTTAGCAATTAAAACAATAACAGGAAAATCTGGAGCAGTATCATGTAGGTTTAGTCATTCTTATCCTAATGGTCCAGCTCCTTATTTTGCATTTCATGCCAATAGTTCTGAAAAAACTATGTTGGAGGATTGGTTACAAATAAAAAAAGCAGCTTCAGATGCTGTTCATAAATTTGGTGGGACAATTACTCATCACCATGCTATTGGCAGAGACCATTCACATTGGTATAAAAAGCAACGACCAAATGATTTTGGGGAAATACTAAGTAATGCTAAAGAATATCTAGACCCTAAATTCATAATGAATCCTGGTGTCATAGTCGATTAATTAACTTTGAACTTATTTAAAAATTAGGTTAAGTATTCAATTATTTATATTTACTCTATTAAATTTAATTTTTGTTCGCTTTACTCTTATTGATAAATCTTTCTGGATTTTTTCTTGCCAATTTGGTTTTTGCCTAAAAGCATTACTACAATCTCTTGAACAAAATTCTTTATTGTCTCTGGTGATTTCAAAATGCTGTATACAATTTTTTCTCATTCCAAAAAACTTAAAGTACTTACATGTTTTTTTTATTTTTTTTGATTTTTGATTAAGACCCCAAGCTAAATAAATTGCACTAAAGAGAGTTTTTGGTTTAAAAGCAGGATGTAACTCTCCAGTATCATCATAGTGCCATTCTATTTCCTGATATTTTTTACTGAATAAATCAGAACCAAAATCATAGGGAGGATATTCCATATGTAGCTTAGCAAATTCAGAATCTTCTAATAATTGAAATAGTTTTTTTGTAATTTTATAATTCTCGCCTAACTTTATAAAAGGGCCCCATTTATTATAAAATCTAATAAGTAATTCCATAAATTCGTCTTCCCTCAAGAATCTCGATAAATATATAAAATCATCTAAAGCCTCTACAGTAAAAGGTTTACTGCGAGGTTTTTGTTTTTTGATTTTTTGAATCATACTATAGTTATTGTTGAAATAAGAAGGAGATTTTGCTGGATTAATCAAGGAGGTCTGAAGTGAGTAACCACCTTCTACAACTTCACAATCAAAATTTATTGATATTTTAGAATAAAAATTCATGGCATTTATGTACTTTATATGTACTTTATATGTACTTTAATATTTAAAGGATATTTAAAGTATATGCAATAATTAAATAAATTAATTTTAAATTATGTTAAGTCAAAATTTCTTTAGGTAAATTTTTATTTGTATCAAAAAAAGGTAGGTCTTTAACTTCACATTCACAAAAATTATTCTCTTCGTTTTTCACAAAAAATTTCTTACCTACCCATTCTATTTTTTTTGAAAATTTCACATAACCTATGCCAGATTTGAATTGTGGAGAGTATGTACCTGTTGTAATCAAACCCACAGGTTTTTTTTTAGCATCATACATGATAAATCCTCCTTTTGGAATAATAGCATTTGATATAATTCCAAATAGTAGTTTATGCTTTGGTAAATTTACTAATTTATCTTTTCCAATAAAAAATTTTTTCTTTAGGTCAATAAAATTACCTAGTCCAACTTCATATGGATTGTCATATGTACTAAAATCACTACCACAATCTAAGATACCAGCTTCAATTCTTCTTATATTCATAGCTTGCATACTAGAAATTTTTAAATCATAATTTTTACCACCTTCTAAAATATCACTCCATAATTTTTTATAATTTGTATTTTTGCAAAAAGTATAAATCTCATAACCCAATTCACCCGTCCAACCAGTTCTAGAAATATAAACGAGTTGGGAATTAATCTTAAAAAATCCCGCACTAAAATAACTAAATTTTGAATCTATTTCACCTTCTGTTAACTGATTCAATATCTTGTAGGAATTGGGTCCCTGAATTTGTAAAACTCTTGAATTAGGCTCATTGATTTTAATTTGATAATTTTGTTTATGAGCTAAAAGCCAGGTATGCATATCACCATCAGGCTGTACAAACCAAAAACACTTCTCTGATAACCTAAATAAAATACCATCCATAAAAATATTTCCCTCATGGGTTAAAGCGGTTACATAAATACCTCTACCGATTTTAAGTTTGGATATTTGTCTTGGAAATATTTTATCCAGAAAAAGAATTACTTCTGGACCTGTAATTTCTAATGGACGTTCAGGTGTATCACAAATTATGGCGGATTTTCTTAATGCCCAGTAAGTTTGATTTATATCTTCACCATTATAATGAGCATAAAGTCTTCCACCACAATTTCTAAGAATAGTTTTTTTATTGCAATAAAAAGGGTGAAAAGGTGAAAGTCCAGAATTACCACTAAAGACTTTAAAAACTTTTTTTTGGTCAATTTTAAACTTTAATTCCATTAAAGAATAAATCATTTTGACAGTTCATAGTAAGCACAAATCTTATTTCCATCAAAATCTCTTAAATATGAAAAATAGTCTTCATATCCAGGCCTGAAACCTGGAGCGCCTTCGTCTTTAGCTCCATTTTCTAATCCTAACCTGTGGAAACTATCTACAGATTTTTTATCCTGACACAAAAAAGCTATCATTGAACCATTACCAAAAGTAGCATTTTTTCTATTATAAGGTTTTGTAATGTAGAAAGTAATTTTTTCATCATCACTCAAAATACTTGCATAACCTACATAATCAGAAGTAGATTCAATTTTTTTCATTCCAGAACAAGGCAAAATTTTATCATATAATTTAAGTGATTGCTTAATATCATTAGTCCCCACCATTACATATCCTATCATTATCTTTTTCCTTGCTAGAAAATAAAAATGTTAATATTTGTTAATGAATTAGTAAGCATCATACTGAAAATCATTAGAAATTGTTGGGATTGATTTATCAATTCCCTTGATTATTTTTTTCTCTTTATCAAAAAATGGTAAGTCCACAATTTCTGCAGTATGAAATTCTCCATTAGGTAAAGAAAGTTTTAGCTGTTTACCTTGCCACTCTTTACCTTTTAAAAATCTTGCATACCCAATTCCAAGACCTAAAGTTGGTGAAGGAACACCAGCAGTAACGTAACCTACTTCTTCATTGCCATCCAAAATTTTACTTCCTGATGATGGTGTAGCTGTTTTACAAGTTAACCCATATAAAAGAACATTTTTTTCTTTTTTTAATAATGCTTTTTTTCCTATAAAATCTTCTTTATCTAAATCAACAACAAAAGATAATCCTGCTTCAAAAGGAGACATATTAACGTCCATATCTGTTGTATTACCAAGGATCCCACCTTCTATCCTTCTTATAGTTAAGGCTCTTGTAGATGAAAATTCCATACCATAATTTTGACCAATTGACATTAAATGATCCCAAAGAGCCAAATGATCTGTTTTATAACCATCACAATAAATTTCATAGCCTAACTCACCAGTAAAGCCTGATCTGGAAACATAAAGATTCTGTCCATTAAAATTAAAAAAACCAGAACTATAATATTTCATTGCTTCAGTTATTTGACCATCTGTTGCATCCTGCATGATATTTAGTGAAGCTGGTCCTTGTATCTGAATTACTCTAGATTTTGGATCGCTGATTTCAACATCAAAACCCTCACTATGTGCTAATAACCACGTTTCAAAAGGACCATCCGCTTGTACATACCAAAAATGATTTTCATCAAATCTAAAGACAACACCATCCATAAAAATACCACCCTTGGGAGTACATGCCATTGCATAATAACCTCGTCCAATTTTCATATTTGATATTTTTCTGGTAAGAACTTTATCAAGGAACTTAACAGCATCAGACCCCTTTATTTCAATCGGTTTTTCGGGAACATCAAAAATTAACGCTTTTTGTCTAAGTGTCCAATACTTTAGTATGGGGTCTTCCCCCATATATACTGCTTGAAAACGATTTGCATAAACACCTCTAATCATTTTAGAAGTATCATGCCTTTCAATAAATGGAGATTCTTCAAATCTCCTTGCACTTATTTCAACTGTATTTAATAAATCTTTTTCTTCTTGAAGGTTAATCATAAATTTCCTTTTCTACTTATATTTCTATAGTTGCTAAATAAAACTAGGTGGTTCATAGGCTGTTACAGATGGGATTTCACCTTCAGCCAACCTAATTTCAACCATACATGTATGCGCAATTGGTCCCTGACCCAAGGATGAAGTACCTTTATCAGGAGTTAAAGTATTTGGATTTCCATTCTTACATGGACTGTCAGGAATAGAGGGGTCAATAGGATCATACCAAGCCCCAGTACTTATTAATATTACGCCTGATCTTAAATTATTATCTATAACTATAGAAGCATAACAAGAACCTCTATCATTATATACTTTTACCAAATCTTTATCTTTTAAATTCCTTTTATCAGCATCTATTTTATTTATATAGACGGGTTCCCTCCCATTAATCTTATTCGATCGACTAAAATTTCCATGGTCTAGTTGAGAATGAAGTTTGTCTTTTGGTTGATTAGAAATTAGATGTAATTGGTATTTTTTGTCTTTTTGTCCTAACCATTCACAAGGCTCCAACCACACAGGGTGACCTGGGCAATCCACGTACCCAAAACTATGAATTGTTTCTGAGTATATTTCAATTTTTCCACTTGGTGTATTTAATTTGGAATTTATCGGATCAGCTCTAAAATCTTCTAACATTACAACATCTTCTCTATGGTTCGGAAATTTGAACCATCCCTTTTTGATAAAGTCGTCATAAGAAGGCATATTTATATTTTGCTCTAAAGATTTTTCCCTTGTCTCATTATAAATCCACTTCTGCCATTGTTCCTTGGTCTTACCATCCGTAAAATTATCTAGTACGCCCATTTCCTTTGCTATACCTGAAAAGATATCAAAATCATCTCTACTATCTTGGTAAGGCTCAGTCAATTTTGACATCTTTATGATATAAGGATCCCTTGGAGTAAGTCCTAAATCTTCTCTTTCTAAAGGCGTAGTACATGGAAGAACTATATCTGATCTTTTTGCCAAGGAATTCCAACACCATTCATTACAAATAACTGTATCTGGTTTTTTCCAGGCTTTCATTAACAAGCCTAAATCTTGATGATGGTGGAAGGGATTTCCACCTGCCCAATATACTATTTTTGTGTCGGGATAAGTGTAGTTCTGTCCATCAAATTCAAAATTTGTTCCAGGCTTAAGCAGTAAATCACTTATTCTAGCAACTGGAATGAAATCTTTTACTTGATTAATACCTTGTGGAAATGCTGCAGCAGGAGGAATAACAAAATTACCACCAATAAAATTCGTAGCACTATAGCCAAAACCAAAACCGCCACCTGGTAACCCAATCTGACCTAACATACAACTTAAGGCTATAGCCATCCAAAATGGTTGTTCGCCATGATCTTGACGTGTTAAAGACCAACTTATAGATATCATCGTTCTTTTTGAAGACATCTTTTTAGCTAGTGTCTTAATTATCTCAGTTTCAATTTCACAAATATAAGAGGCCCATTGAGCAGTTTTAGGAATTCCATCTTTCTTACCTAATAAATAAGATAAAAAATTATCAAAACCTACTGTATATTTTGAAATAAAATCATAATCTACTAGATCAAGTTCATAAAGAGTATATGCTAATCCTAACATAAAAGCAGTGTCAGTATTCGGCCTAGGTGCAATCCACTCACCATTTACTTCACCTATTAAATCAGACTTTAAGGGAGAAATATTTATAAAATTTGTTCTTGATTTAAAAGCCTCCAGCAATTTTTTTTTCTGAAAATGATTACCGGTCCCCCCCTGGCTTATCTGTCCATTTTTAAGAGGTATGCCACCAAAGGAAACAAAAAGTTCCGTATTTTCCCTAATAGATTCCCAGCTCGTACAAGTATCTAAGAAAGCTCTATAACTTCCTAAAATGTGAGGGACAACTGTTTCTGCAGCAGCAAAACTATATGTAAATTTTGATTTAGTATACCCTCCAATACAATTTAAAAATCGGTGTAACTGACTTTGTGTATGATGAAATCTTCCAGCACTAGACCATCCATAGGAACCAGCAAAAATTGCTGAATTTCCAAAAATATTTGATACCCTTTTTAACTCATTTGCCACTAATTTTTCAGCTTCTGACCAAGTTACTTCAATGAATGGATCTACACCTCTTAAATGATTATGACTATTAGGACCATTTTCTAACCAACTTCTCCTAATAGATGGTTTAGAAATTCTTGTAGGTCCATCCTGAACATCAATTATACCAGAGCCAATTGGAGAGGGATCATTGTCATATTCAAAACCATAAAGTTCTTGAACCCTCCCATTAGTTACCCTTGCTCTATATGTCCCCCAATGAGTACTGGTTAATGGTAATGTATCTATTTTTTTTTCCATAAACTTAATTTTCAAATATAGTTTTTAATTTTTGATTTCTATTTAATTGATAAACCCAAAGCTTCACTTCTTTTTTCACTAATGGTCTTGGTAATTCGATCAACAATCATCGCGATTATAGCCATAGATATTCCAGCTATGAATCCTTTACCCATATTACCGTCTGTTAATCCAATAAATACAATCTGCTCTAGACCATTTGTACCAATCAACGCAGCAATCACTAACATAGCAATTCCATACATTATTGTTTGATTCAAACCCAACATTATTACAGGTAATGCAAGAGGTATTTTTACAAGAAAAAGCAACTGCATTTTTGTTGATCCCATCATTGTTGAAGCATCGATAACTTCACTTGGTAAATTTCTAATTCCATTTTCAGCATATCGAATTGAAGGAACTATGGCGTAAATGATAATTGCTAAAAGACCAGTAAAATCACCAATTTTAAAAAGCATTACAAAAGGAATTAAAATTACAAATAATGGAATAGTCTGTAGAGTATCGTTTATAGGCCTAATTATCGAGGATACGACTGAATTATGTGCTGCCCATATACCTAAGGATGTTCCCACGATAAAACAAAAAACTACAGCTATTCCACAAAGATAAATTGAAATCATAGCTTCTGGCCACATTCCAACAACAACAATAAATCCAAGACCAAAAAAAGTACCCAAAGCTAGCTTATAACCACCTACACGCCATGCAAAAAAACTATAAATTAATAGAAGTGAAAGCCATGGCATATTAGTTAAACCAAAATAAAGAAAAATCATTAACAATAATAAGAAAATAAATATTTCATTTTTTTTATTTTTTAAAAACCAAAGAGCACCTAGAATAAAAGACATAAAATAAAATATCTTATGACCCATTTCTAACTGAAAACCCCAAGTAAAAGGACTTACTGCTTGTTGAAAACCAATTTTTGTCGGCAACATAATGAAAAATAAAGTGTATGTCTTTAATAGTTTAATTTCAGTTCTAAAAGTTTTAACAAAAGTTTCAAAAAAATTATTAATATAGCTTGATACCCATATACTCAAATTATAGGGCCAATCAGCCAATACTTGAAAAAAACTTGCTACTATAAATAATAAAATGCTAACCAAGATAGCGAAGCCATAATAATTAAGCCGCATGTTCTTTAAATATTTTGGACCTTTTACTGCTTTATCAGAATTAAGTGCAAAGCCCGAAGTAATTCTATCAATTATTATAGCCATCAAAGCAATTACTAATCCTACAACTAAACTCTGTCCTACCTCAGCTTTCCTTATATAGTATAAAACTTCCCAACCTATATCAGCTGTTCCTCCAATAATTGCAGCAATAATAACCATACTTAAGGCTGCCATGGTAGATTGATTTATTCCTAAAAGAATCTGTTTTTTGCATGAAGGAAGCATTGCTTGCCAAAATAATTGTTTAGTGTTTGCACCTGACATAATGGCAGATTCAATTATATGGTCGGGGACCCTTTTAAGTCCTAGTATCGTATTTCTTACCATAGGTGGAAAAGAATATAAAATACTTGCAATCAAACCAACTACGGTTCCAAACCCAAATAAGAGCAAAATTGGTAATAAATAAGCAAATGTAGGTACAGTCTGAAATATATCTAAAATTGGCATTATTACTTTTTCTGCTCTTTTTGAAAAAAATCCCCAGACTCCTAATCCAAAACCTATAAATACTGCCATTGGAACAGATATGATTACTAATGCCAAAGTATTCATACTTTCTTCCCAATATCCAATCAAGACCATGTAAAAGGTAGCAGACAAGGTAAATAGTGCTAATCTAACACCAGAAGATAAGATGGCTATAAAACATACTAAAAAAATTACCACAATCCAAGGAAGACTATGCAATAGCCACTGCGCTCCAATTATTGGCCAACTTAGCAACCAAGAAATATTCAAGAAAAACCAACCAAATTGCTCAATAAACTTTTCCATCGAAAAATTTATCCAGTCTGAAAAAGGAACAATTAATTCCCTTGGGTATTTTGATGCCCAAACCCACTTATCTTGAAAAATAAGTAGAATTAAAGTGATAAAAATTATCCCTATCCAAGTTAAAGTGTTCTTTTCAAAAATACTATTTTTCATTACTTCTAAATTATCATTTAATTTTCTGCAGTTGCTAATGCTGTTACGAAACTCTGAGCATTTGCCATCCCAAGCTTTTTACCAGCCTGATCCACAACAACAACCCCCACAGATTTTTTAGAAAGTAACGGAAGCATCTTTGCAACTGGCATGTCAAAAGGAACTTCTTCAGCTTTTTGTAATATTTTCTGACTTTTATCTATGATATCCGAAGCTTTTAGAACACTTTCCCATGGTACATCTTTTGTAAAATCTCTTATATAATTATCTTTTGGGTTTAAAATAAGATCTACTGGCTTTCCAATCTGAACTATTTGACCGTCCCTCATTATAGCCATTCTATCTGCAATTCTTAAAGCTTCTTGAAAGTCATGAGTTATAAAGACTACTGATTTTTTTTGTAAGGATTGTATTCTTAAAAACTCATCCTGCATTTGTTTTCTTATTAATGGATCCAAAGCAGAGAAAGGTTCATCCAAAAACCAAACGTCAGGTTCTACAGCAAGTGATCTAGCTATACCAACTCTTTGCTGTTGACCACCTGATAATTCCATTGGAAAATTATTCTCTCTTCCATTAAGACCCACTAATTCGATTACTCTAACTGCTTTTTCCAGCCTTTCTTTTTCTTTTAAACCTTGTAACTTTAATGGAAATGCAATATTTTCAATTACATTTAAATGAGGCAAAAGTCCAAAATTCTGAAATACCATACCCATCTTGTGCCTTCGTATTTCAATTAATTCTTTCTCACTTTTTCCTAAAAGATTCTCTTCATCTAGTAAAATTTTACCCACTGTGGGTTCAATTAGACGTGAAAGACAACGAACAATAGTTGATTTACCTGATCCGGACAACCCCATTATCACAAAGATTTCACCAATATGAACATCAAAGCTTACATCAGCATTAGCAACGATATGACCGTGCTCTGTAATTTTTTTACTTAAAATTGAAGGGTCTTCTTGAGAATATGAGTTGTTTGAAAAAAAATCATCTGAATTATCACCGTAAACTTTCCATAAATTGCGACATGACAATTTTATTTGTTTAGACAATTCAACATTATTTTTCATTTAAAGATCCAAAAATAATATGCTGAGAAACTTTAAGTTCCTCAGCATATAAAGTCAAAATGAATAAAAATTAATTCATCCAATTTTTCCAAATATTTTTATTATTGGCAATCCATTCGGCTGCAACTTCTTCAACTTTTCTACCTTTTTCATCAACTTCTAGGATCGCTGCATTTTCATCAGCGTTAGTTAATTTCATAGCGTTAAACATTTTATAAGCTGCGGGCCACTTATCTGCAAAACCTTTAGATACTACTTTTTGAACTTTAGCTTGTTCAAAACCACAAGCTGTATCTTTCTTTTGGGATTCCTCAATACATTTTCCATCAGTTGGATTCCATTCTACCCAATTAAAATCATATGCTGCAAATATCCAATGAGGTTGCCAAAACATCATTATTACTGGTTCTTCTGCAGCTAATGCAGATTTTAGCTCCGCAACCATCGCTCCTTCACTACCACCTGGAATTGGTTCAAAAGGCATCTCAATACTTGCAACCATATCCCTAGAACGTGTTCCCCAGCTTGCTGGATAAGTAATTAATCTTCCTTTTGGAAAGGTTTCAGCTGATCCAAATGCTTGAGCACATTCATAAAGGGCTTTATAATCAGGTAAACCGGGACATCTTTCTTCCATATATGGTGGATAAATCCAGCCCTCTTTTGGAGAAAGACCTAGTTCACCTACTACAACAATATCCCCTTTATCGACCAAGCCATCATATAGATCACCTACATTATTAGTCCAAACTTCCGTGGAAAGGTGAATATTTCCCGAAGCAATTGCTGGATGCTGAGTTATAGCGTCTGAAACAACTATTTCTACGTTATATCCCATTTCTTTTAGTAGACCAGCTGCAACATGCGTTGAAAAATGCTGTCCCGTCCAATCCTGGATTGTTACTTTAATTGGGTCGTTGTTTTCTGGATAACTACTGGCATTTAGTATGTTACCAAAAAATAAACCCAAGAAGATCAAAGTTCTTAAAATCATATTTTTACTCCCCGTTAAATGATAATAAAATTATCCAACAAAAATTAAATGAAAGTCAAGATTATAAAGGAAAAAACTTAAATTTTTAAAAAAAAAATCAGCAATTTTTTTTATATAGATTATTAATGATTAATTTATCAAAGGTAAGTATTAAAGTGCTAAAAACTTCAGCACATTTATAAAAAAATTCTATTTTTTTTAGTGAGACATTCTGAAGCTTTGCGTAAATTAGTTAATTATGTTAATGAAAGTCCGAGGTGGTAGCGTAGCCTAAACTTAATTCCTCCGGATTGGTGATTAAAGCCCGTAACTACCTCACCACAATTTATTATTTTTTATAAAAATTATTGAAGCCTACTCTGTTTCAGTAATGATAATTTTATTCCATTTTATATAGCAAATTTAAATGGCTTCCTAAAGCCATCTGGTAAGGACATTTTGCTACGAATGACTTAGAGGTTATGATTTTCATAACAGCATTTGGAGGATCATTTTTAGTTTTTTACTTTCTAGCATGTTTTCCATTATTGATAAAATTCTGATAAACTCATTATTTTATCAGTTTATTGTATTAAAAAAAATAATTAGGATGAATCTACTTTATGACTTCATAAAAATTTCCAAAACTAGTTAAACTAAAATCTAACATTATATCAGTAATAACATCTATTTCATAAATACAATCAGCAATATAAGTGAGGGAATATGTTATTTAATTTCAAGGATGAATTAGCTGAAAGGTTAATGAGGTATGCATCTATAGATAGTCAAAGTGATGAAGAATCCCATAGTACGCCAAGTAGCGAAATACAATATGATATGCTCTATTTATTAGAGAAAGAATTAAAAGAATTAAATTTAGCTGATATAAAAATAACTGAATATGGGACACTAATTGCAACTGTGCCTGGAAAAATCAAGGGAGCAGCTATTTGTTTTTTAGCTCATGTAGATACGGCTCCACAATTTAATGCTACAAATGTAAAACCAAGAATAATTAAAAATTACGATGGTTCTGATATAAAATTCCCTGATAATGATAATTTAATTTTAACTCCTAATGAATTTTCTTATCTTGGTGAAAAAATTGGGCATGATATTATAACTGCATCAGGTAAAACATTGCTTGGAGCGGATGATAAAGCAGGTATCGCAATAATAATGACCGCTGTTAATTTTATAGTGTCAAATCTAGAGCAAAACCATAGTGAAATAAGAATAGCATTTACAACTGATGAAGAAATTGGAAGGGGAGTTCATAAAGATCTTCCTAATGATTTAAGTGTTAAATTTGCATATACATTTGATGGAGGGAAAGTTGGTGAAATTGACAATGAGACTTTTTCAGCAGATTCAGCGGAAGTTATTATAAAAGGAGTATCCATTCATCCTGGAGAGGCAAAAAATGAAATGGTAAATGCAACACATCTGGCATCAGAAATTATTAATAGTTTACCTTTAAAAACTATGACACCAGAAGTTACAGAAAAACGAGAAGGTTTTATTCATGCTACTGAAATGATTGGTAATTCTTCGGAAATGAAAATTAAATTCATTATACGAGATTTTGAAATAAAAGGATTAGAGAATAAAAAAGAAATCTTGAAAGATATATGCAAAAAAATACAAAATTTAGAGCAAAGAGCCAAAATTAATATTTCATTTAAACGCCAGTATAGAAATATGCGCTACTGGCTTGACGAAAACAAAATCCCTCTAGAAATCGCAGAAAATGCTCTTATTAATAAAAATATCAAGCCTATTAAAAAGCCTATAAGAGGAGGAACCGACGGCTCACTACTAACTGAAAATGGAGTTCCTACTCCAAATATTTTCACTGGAATGCAAAATGTTCACGGACCACTCGAGTGGATATCTTCTACAGATATGTCGTTAGCAACTGAGGTAATGCTTGAGATTATCAAGCTTAATTCAAATCTCGAAGCAAAAAATAATTCATAAAATCTTCAAATAAATTTTCAAGTATTTTTTTTACTAAATCCAAATATAATTTCAACTACTCCTGCCAGTAATATTGCTAAAGCACCAATCCATTGAAGAATAACCATCTGCTCTTCAGGTAATAAAATTTTAGCACTTATTACAGCAACTGCAACTTCTGACATCATCAAAATTCCAACACGTCCTGGAAATAGTATTTGAGAAATTCTAAAAATAATGCAAAAAGAAGGAAGAAGTACTATAACTGACCAAATAAATGCAATAGGAAAATTTTGACCAATTAATGCGAGACTTGGAATAGGTGCTTTATAAACCACAATAGCTAATAAAATTGAAAGTGAAGTCGTAGAAAAATAAACTATGGCAGTTAGTGGTATAATGGGAAGGTTGGACCATCTCTTTAGTATAGATGCACCTAATGCCCAAAAAAGGCCTGAAAGTATACTGGAAAAATCTCCAAAATTTAAAATTACAGTTTCTTGATCCCTAAAATCATATAAAAGAAAAATAATACCTATCAATGCAACAATTATAGAAATAACTCGAGCAATTGTTAAACGCTCGTTTAACCAAATAATACCAATAATAGTTGACCAGATAGGACTAAGATAAAATAAAAGAGTTGCTCTGATAACTGATGTCTCAACTAATCCATTTGCATAAAATGTAAATGCTGCACCAATCATAATTCCGGCAAAAAAAATAGGTTTGGGATATTTCTTTAATCTATCAAGATTAAAAAATATTAATGGAACTAGAATTAATAAAGGGCACGCATTTACTAAAACAATACTCCATGATCCTACTATGCCGGATTGTTCTATTGATCTTAAAGGCAACCAATATAAACCCCATGCACAGGAACTCACCACAATAATGAGACTAAGGATTTTGTCTGATTTAAATATTAATTGCATTTAATTTTCGTTAAGTCCTATTAATCTCTTAGAAATCAATTTTAGAAAAATTTTAAAAATAAATTATTTTAAAGTCCACCTAAGTATTTTAGAGATGAAATGACCTCATTAATACCTTTTTGAGCTTTTAAATTTACAAAATGAAATGGCTTATGAGGCCTCTGATTAATTGTATCATGTTTCATTTTTTCAATTGAAACATCTACATACTCAGCTAAATCGATTTTATTAATAACTAAAATATCAGATTTGGTAATTCCTGGACCTCCCTTTCTTGGGATTTCTTCACCCATAGCCACGTCAATCATGTAGATTGTTAAATCTGCTAATTCTGGACTAAAAGTAGCCGCAAGATTATCACCACCACTTTCAATTAATATTAAATCTAAATCAGGAATTTTCTTTGTTAAGTCTTCTACAGCAGATAAGTTGATTGAAGCATCTTCTCTAATTGCAGTATGAGGACAACCTCCTGTTTCAATCCCTCTTATTCTTTCTAATGGAAGAACTTGTTTTCTCATTAAATATTCTGCATCTTCTGCTGTATAGATATCATTTGTAATTACTGCCATTGAATAGTTTGAACTTAAATTTCTACATAGCATTTCTGTTAAACTTGTTTTACCCGCACCAACTGGGCCACCTATTCCTACTTTTAAAGGTAAACCTTTTATCATAACTAACTCCATTAATTACTAAAATTTTTTCACTAGGATTTAAATAACCTTACTTTAAGAGTTTCATGTTTCATAGAAGCTAAATCTGCGAGAACACATTTATTTTTCATATCACATATATTTGATTTCAGTGCTTGTTTTGAAACTTCATCTATTAAAGGAAATAAATCAAATAATAATTTTTGTGCCTCTGTTTGGCCAAGTGGAATTAGTCTAGTGGAAGCATTAATGAGATTTGATATGAAACTATGTGCATAAAGTGGAAGAATATATTCCAAAGAAATAGTTTCTAATTTGGAGATATAACCTACTATAATAGGAAGGGGCATAGGTTGAAAATCAGATCGCCTAATAGAAGATATAATTTTAGAAAAGGCTTTTCCCATTTCTATTGTTTCATTATACCTCTCTTTACTTTGTGCAAATGCTTTTGCAATTTCCGACAAATGATTAAGTGTATTTTCTTTAGCTTTATATGACTCACAAAATAATATTAAGTCATTCCAGATGGATCCATATTGTAAAATATCTGATAGCCAATAGTACAAATCATTAGATCTTGAAATATTTCCCACAGAAATTTCAAATTCCAAACCATGAGAATATGCAAAGGCTCCAATTGGAAAACTAGAGGATAACCAGGCCATAACTTTATGATTTTTTGGACTAATGCTGATGTCCGGTTGTTCTAGAGTCACCGTATGCACCTCCTTCAGGATTAAATGGTTGGTATATAATTTCTACAACTAATCCTAAATTTTCAAGCATTTGCTTGATTACGTGATCAAAACGAAGTGTAATGCTTCCTGTATCTATCTCACAAGATAGATGCCTGTTACCAATATGCCAAGCTCCTTTCATTATAAGTAATTGATCACTGGAAGAAGCTTTCATTAACTTTTCAGATGCAGCAATAATTTCAATCAGTCTTCCATCCTCTAATTCGATAAAGTTTCCAGATCTTAATTCCGTGGTTTTTGCTAAGTCCAGAAGAAACTCTAAACCATTGTCACTTTTCATTACTATTCTACGCCTATATCTGTCATCGTATGTTAAGGTAATGGTATCAAAAACTTCTACATTGTTAAAATCTTCAGTGGTTTTTAATTTAAATGCTTTATTCATTACTTTCCCAAATATATAGAGAATAAATGTCTAGTATAGAAAATATCTTTGTGCCATTGGAAGCTCCGATGCAGGTTCACATGTTAAAATTTCTCCATTTGCTCTAACTTCATAAGTTTCTGGATCAACTTCAACTTTTGGACACAAATCGTTATATACCATATCTGACTTATTTATATCCCTTGTATTTTTAATGGGAGTAGTTTTTTTTCTTAGTTCAAGAGTATTCCCAATATCATTTTCATAACTAGCCTGCGATACAAATGTTACTGCTGAATTTTCTAAAGATCGACCAAATGCCCCAAACATCTCCCTTGAATAGACCGGTTGCGGGGTTGGTATAGAAGCATTTGGATCTCCCATTTGAGCACAAGCAATACTTCCCCCTAATAAAACCATTTCAGGTTTTACTCCAAAAAAGGCAGGATTCCATAATACTAAATCAGCTCTTTTACCCTCAGTAATACTTCCAATTTCATTACTTATTCCATGTGCTATTGATGGATTTATTGTATATTTTGCTAAGTAGCGTTTAACCCTAACATTATCATTTTCACCATTTTCTTCTTTTAAACGCCCGCGCTGCACTTTCATCTTATGTGCAGTCTGCCATGTACGGATAATAACCTCTCCTACTCTTCCCATTGCTTGACTATCTGAAGCTATAATAGAAAAAGCGCCAAGATCGTGCAAAATATCTTCAGCAGCAATAGTTTCTTTTCTAATTCTACTTTCTGCAAAAGCTATATCTTCTGGAATTGATTTATCTAAATGATGACATACCATTAACATGTCCAAATGCTCCTCTAGAGTATTTATTGTATATGGTCTTGTTGGATTTGTAGAACTTGGAATGACATTTTTTTCACCGCAAACTTTTATTATATCTGGAGCATGACCACCCCCCGCTCCTTCAGTATGAAAAGCATGGATAGTTCTATTATCAATAGCTTTAACAGTTGTTTCTACATATCCACTTTCATTTAAAGTATCAGTATGAATCATAACTTGGACATCTAGGTTATCTGCAACTGATAAACAATTATTGATAGCTGCTGGAGTTGTCCCCCAATCTTCATGAAGTTTTAAAGCACAGGCTCCTGCTAAAATTTGTTCTTCTAATGCTTCAGGTAAACTTGCATTTCCTTTACCTGCAAAAGCAAGGTTCATAGGAAAGGCATCTGCTGATTGTAGCATTCTGCCAATATGCCATTTTCCAGGAGTACAAGTTGTAGCTAATGTACCATGAGCTGGACCAGTCCCTCCACCTAACATTGTGGTAAGTCCTGAATGTAAAGCATCTTCTATTTGTTGTGGGCAAATAAAATGGATATGTGAATCAAATCCACCTGCTGTCAAAATTTTACCTTCTCCTGCAATTACTTCAGTACCAGGGCCAACTATTATATCAACATTTGGTTGAGTATCTGGATTCCCTCCTTTACCAATTTTAAAAATTCTTCCATCCAAAATTCCTAAGTCAGCCTTATAAATTCCAGAGATATCAACTATTAAAGCATTAGTAATAATAGTATCAACTGCCCCTTTGCTTCTTGGAATTTGAGACTGCCCCATACCATCTCTTATGACTTTACCACCACCAAATTTAATTTCTTCCCCATAAGTTGTGTAATCTTCCTCAACTTCAATAATTAACTCTGTGTCTGCTAACCTAACTTTATCGCCTTTGGTGGGACCATACATATCTGCATAAAGGTTTCTCGGTATAATATTAGACATCTAAATCACCCATAACTTTGGCATTAAATCCATATATTTTTCTATTCCCTTTAAATGGTATTAAATTGACTATTTTTATCTGACCAGGCTCGAATCTAACTGCCGTACCAGATGGTATATTTAGCCGACATCCGAAGGCCTTTAATCTATCAAATTTAAGAGCTTCATTAGTTTCAGCAAAATGAAAATGACTTCCAACCTGTATTGGTCTATCACCTGAATTAGAAACTTGCATTTCAAAAGATTTCGTTTTTTGATTTAAGATAAGGTCTCCTTCTAATGTGATTACTTCCCCTGGTTTCATTATTTTTTTTCCTTTCTAATAGGGTAATGTACAGTTACTAGTTTTGTTCCATCAGGAAAAGTAGCCTCAACTTGAACATCTTTTATCATGTCTGCTATACCATCCATACATTGTTCAGCTGTTAAAACCTTACCACCTTCCTCCATTAATTGAGAGACTGACTTACCATCTCTCGCACCTTCTATAACAAAGTCAGTGATTAAAGCTATTGCTTCTGGATGGTTAAGTTTTACTCCTCTATCTAAACGACTCCTTGCAACCATTGCTGCTAAACTTATTAATAATTTGTCTTTCTCTCTTGGGGTCAAATACATTTTATAATCTTACCTTTAAATACTTAATATTCGTGGAATTTTTGATTTTTCATTTACAAATAAAATCAAGATATCCTCAATAGTTTTTTTAAATTCTATTGGATTTTTGGCTAATGCTCTTAAAGATATAAAATCATTCCAATGACTAGCCTCACCAAATACACTTTCAGAGGATATTATATTTCTCATTTTATTTAAAAAGTTTTTTGAGTCTTTTGATAAATACATAATATTCAGTAGAGACCTATAATTACCTAAATTTGTTTTTCGGTACATAGTTTTTTTATCTTCAAATAAAAAATTTTCGGCAAATATTAATTTTTCATCTCTTTTAATACGCCAATGGTCAGAAAAGAAGCAATCAGCGTTTAATTCACCACTAGCTAGACGCCCAAAAACGATATTTTCAATAATAAGAAGTTTACTAGAGCTTTTAATATTAAAATTTAAATTTCTAATCAGTTTTGAATTATGAAATAATATAGTTTCTTTAGGACACCAAAATAAAGTGGAATTATCTTCAAGAGTAACTTTAGTACTTAAAATACTTCGTTCACTGCTTGATTTATAAACTTTCTCAGATGCCTGAGTAGTTATCCAAGTATTAGTTTTTTTTGCAGCTTCTACTTCAATTGATAAGTTATCACCCCCAACAATACCTCCACCAGTATTAATTAGAACTGCTTCGGCATATTTTGATTTAGATTTAGGAATCAAAACTTTCAAAGCACCAGACTGATGTAAATCATGAATTGAAGTTTCTTCATTACTATTCATGAATGAAATTTTTAACTTACCTTTTGCTCGCTGATATTTATTAGTACTTATTAAATTTTTATTTTTTGTTTTCACTTTTAAAATTTAAATTCAAATTTGTATTTATCTTGATTGTTCATGGTATTCTTCATTGGGAAGCATTGCTACTGCGCTAGCTACTCTATTTGTCATATTAAAGAAACCTGCTACATTAGCGATATCCCAAATATCACGGTCACTGAAACCAACATATCGAAGTTTTTGCCTATCATCTTCATTAATATCTGAACTATTCTTTGTTATTTTTTCTGTGAATTCCAACATAGTTTTTTGTCTATCATCCAAAGGAGCCATTTTATAGTTCATTACTATCATTTCACCTAAAATAGGATTTTTTGATAATTCTCTTACAGCTGCTCCGTGTGCTACCAAGCAATAAAAACATTTGTTTATTGATGAAACTGTAACAGCAATCATCTCCCTTTCTAATTTTGAAAGGCCACTTTCAGATAACATCAACTCATTATAAATAGAGGTAAATGCATCTAATTTATTAATATCAAAAGCATAGGCTTTTAATACATTCGGGACCATACCCAACTTTTCCTGACATATATCAAAATATTTTTTTGTATCTTCTGGTAATGGATCAACCATTGTTAAATTAAGTGCTGTGACTTTTTTAGATGAATTCATATTATACCTCTTCATAAAAATTATTAATTATATTTCTTACCAGATAGCTAAGCATTTCAATAAATAGATTTCAAAAGAAATCTTTTTAATAGTCCTCAAAAAAGGAAATCTTAGGGTAACAAAATTATAGAACCTTCTGTCTTTCCAGACTCTATAGCCTCATGAGCCTTTACAGCATCTTTTAATGGAAATTCATAATTCACGTTCGATTTTATTACTCCTTTAGAAATTGCATTGAATAGATCATTGGCAGTCCACTCCAGGTCATTTCGTTTTGCCACATAATGCATAATAGCTGGTCTAGTTATAAATAGTGAACCACGACGCCCCAAATCTTGTATAACATCAATTGGGTCAGGCGGGCCAGATACATGGCCATAAGCTGCACACATTCCCATTGGTTTTAAACTGTCTAAAGATTGCTGTAATGTATCTTTTCCAATTGCTTCATAAACTACATCACATCCTTCACCATTTGTAACTTCTTTAACTACATTTACAAAATTTTCTTTAGATCGAACAACTGGATAATCACATCCTATGTCTTTAATAAGCTCTGCTTTATTTTCAGTAGAAACAGTGCCAATAACTACTGCTCCTAATGCTTTTGCCCACTGGCATAAAATAAGACCCATTCCACCTGCAGCGGCATGCACTAAAACTACATCACCTGCTTTTACCCTATAAGTTCGGTGTAAAAGGTAATGTGCTGTCATTCCTTTCATGAGTAATGAAGCAACCAATTTATCATCTAGTCCACTTGGTAAATGTAACAACTTATCTGCAGGGTAATTTCTGGATTCAGAATAACTACCAAGTGGTGGTATCCCATAAGCAACTTTATCACCAATAGAAAAATTACGAACACCTTGTCCTATACCTTCTACTATTCCAACACCTTCAAAGCCTATAATTACCGGTGGCTTTGGGACAGGCCAAGGGTGTGAAATTCCAGCTCTATGATAGGTATCTGCAAAATTTAAACCTATGGCTGTATGTTTAAGCCTTACTTCCCCCTCGCCAGGATAATTAACAGGCCATACTTGCCATTTCATCGCATTTGGTGAACCTAGCTTATGAATAACTTGGGCTTTATTAGTCATAAATTACACCATAAAAAATAAAATAATAGCTTATGATTATAAATTTAATTTTTCTAGCCCAAAACTTCTTCAACTTTGCTCATTAAATTATAAGTCAATGTATAATATTTATTACTTATTGGTATTTCAGCATACTCACCAGGAAAAAGAATACATTTAACACCAGCTTGCAATGCGCAGTTTTGATTCACAACTGTATCTTCTATTACAATTGCTTCATCTTCCGCTAAATCAAGTATACCTAAAGCGTATTGATAGATTTCAGGATCAGGCTTAGGCTTTTCAACATTTTTATTTGTGGTTATTAAATCAAATACTTTAAAGTCTAACTCATCAATAATAGCAGATTTAATAACATTTATATTTGACTCTGAAGTAGTTGATATAAATCCAAGTTTTATACCATTATTCTTTGCATAGCGTATTACATCTATTACTGTTGGCCTTAAGTACAAAGTACCAGGAATTAATTCGGTAAAAAACTTTTCTTTGTAGAAATGTATAGACTGAATTTTATCCTCAGATAGGGAATTATTTGCAAATTTCCTTATTCTTTTTATACCTCCTGGTTCTGTAAGAAGATTACAATATGTAGCGGTATTCCAATACCAATCAACACCAACTTTTTCAAAGGCAAGATTATAACTTTTTCTTTGAATTTCTGATGTTTCTACTAAAGTTCCTATCGACCCAAATAAGATTGCTTTCATTTTAGGATAGCTTTCATTTATTCATTACTTAGAAATTTCTTAATTAATAACTATAATTGCATACGTTTGCAATTTTTTTTTTACCCAACCAAATTTATAAATTATGAAATTAAAGCAGCACCCTCTGATAATGTACTTAATTTTGCATACGCTATTTCTGGATCAACTGCACCAAATCCTGCAAAAGTACCAAAACCACAGTCAGTTCCAGCAACAACTCTATCTTTACCAACAATATTTATAAAACGTTCAATCCTCTGACGAACCAGTTCTGGATGTTCAATAAAATTAGTTGTTGTATCAACTACACCAGGTACTAAAATTTTGTTGTCAGGTATCTCAGACTTTCTATTTTTAAATACCTCCCATTCGTGTGCGTGCCTAGGATTAGATGTTTCAAACAAAATAAATTGAGCTTTCGCTTTCATTAATGTTGAGAATACTTTATTCATGTCTATGTCGCAACAGTGTGGACCTTCATAATTCCCCCAACAAATATGTACTCTTACTTTTTCTTCGGGAATATCTCTGAGAGCATAATTTAGTGTTTCAATATGTAACTCTGCAATTTTTAAAAATTCATCATCACTTAAATCATTAAATAACATATGTCTGCTTAAAGCTAAATCAGGACAATCCAGTTGAAGATATAAGCCTGAACCTGTAATTGTTTCGTATTCAGTTTTCATTACATCAGCAAGTGCAGCTAAATACTCTTCTCTGGAAGAATAGAATTGGTTCTGTAAAAATAATGAGATTACACCAGGAGAAGCAGCATTCATGAAACCTTTTGATACATTACATATTTTCATTGCAGTCTTTAAGTTAAAAATGTCTTTATTTAAATCAACCTGACCTTTAGATGAAACACGGTCTGTACACATAGGCCTGGAATATGTTGGCGTTCCACCATCATCAGCTAATCGTTTTAAAAAACTTGGAAACAACTTTAAATCAGCTGGTGGATTACGAGGACTATCTCCTGAAAAACCATTATATCTATCTTTAACATAGGTAGCATAACTTATTTTTGATGTTTCACCATCACTCACAATATCAACTCCAGAATCAACTTGCTTTTTTACTGTTTCTAGGACTGCTTTATTCATTACATTATCAAAATCATCTTGATTATATTTTTGATTATTCTCACGAGCAAAAATAAAATCTACTACTTCCTGTTTTCTTGGTAAACTACCAACGTGTGTTACTGATATTTTTTTCAAGTTGACCTCCATCTTTATAATTTATTGTATCAACCATTCACATAGTATTTTGTTTAAATAGGCAGGTTGCTCTAAAGTAGGTAAATGTGCAGCATCAGGTATGATTTCTAATTTAGAATTTTTAATTAAACTCTCCATTTCCATATGAACTTTGATAGGACATAATCGATCGTATTCTCCACATATTATTAAAGAAGGTACCTTTATATTTTTTAGTGTGGACTTATAGTCTTTGCGTGTAGCCAGTGCTTTTGATTGATTTATATAAATCTCCTTGCCTAAACCATTGGCCATACTTAAACATAAATCAAAAATCTCTTGGTTTTGTTTATCTTTCCTGAGATAATTATTTTTTATTTGTTGACACATAACTTCTTCTAACAGACCCTCCTTTACTAACTGGATTTGTGGTAATCTCCTAGATTTAATTTCTGACGTTTCTGATTTATAATTGGTATCCATTAAAACAATTTTCATTACTCTTTCAGGAACCTTTTTAATAATTTCCATTGCTAAGATACCTCCCATAGATAATCCAATTAAAACAAATTTTGTTGGCAAATATCTAAGGATTTCAAATGAAATATTCTCTATGGAGTTAGAACAACTTGCTGGAGTTACACATACCATATATTGTTTGGAAAATTCATTTATTTGTGGCTGAAATAATCTAGAATCACACATCATTCCAGGAATGAAAACTAATGGATATTTCATTCTATTTTTTTACAGTTGGCCCAGGTTTATCATCAGTATTTCTTATTCTATATAAAGATGAATTACCCGTCATATTTGGGAAAAGCGACCTATTCAAAAGTGGGGGTACAAGTACTGTGTCTCCAGGATTAATTACACTCTCTCCATGATCCCACTCAAATTTCCAATGACCTTTGACAGGCATCAATATTTCATGTCTTTCAGTAGAGTACCTTTTGTTTGAAATAGAATTTCTAGATATAAAATCTACTTCAAATCCTGGTTTATCATATAATACTCCTTTCTCCCCAATTACATTTGCAGGTTGGTTATCCGACAGTGCCATTAAATCCCAATAGCGAGCCACATGAAAAGGTACAACATCTTTAGTACTTGGTTCAGGAAAATTTAGTAACTCTTCATCTGAAAGCAAAGGCATTTTTTTTATTCCAGAAGGTAAAGATTCACCTTTTTTCGTATCAAAAAGTCTTCCCGTTTCAGATAAAATTAAACCATGCTTTGCTGCTTCCTGAATAACATGAGGAGCCCAAATAACCCCACCCCCTGCATCATCCCCACCAAGTATCGCCATTAACATACCGTAATCAGATCCTATATTTTCAAAACCTCGAAAAATACCAGTTGGGATATTAAATATATCGCCCTCTTCCAGTGTTACCTCACCTGCTTTTCCAGTTCTTCCCCAAAAAAATCTCCAACGACCTTTTAAAACAAAAAAAACTTCTGCTGTACGATGTGAATGTAGACTATTTCTACATTTTGGAGGTTGACCTGCTGCTCCAATGTTGAAACCAACTTTTTCATTAATGTGCACATGTTGATCTGGGCTTTCAGAGACACCTCCACCAAGAATAGTAAAATTTTCTTTTTGATCTGATCCTGGAGTATGAGCGTCTATAAATGCTGTTTTACAGGGTTTTAAACTTCCATAACGAACAATTTTTTGTTCCATTGCAATTTGATCCATTAATATCTCCTAAATTAATAAACGGCTCCAGTATGAATTAAAATTTGTTTCCATATTGAAACATAGTCAAACAAACAATATTCTCTGCGCAATCCTTTTGGCCCAAATTCAGAATGAGAAGCACCAAGAATAAAAACATTAGCACCAGTTGGTTCTCCAAACGTACCCCATCCGTCATGTTTTCCATTTAAAATCCATCTGACTGCGGCCCGAGGAGGCATTTTATCATCCAAGCGACCAATTTGATGACAAATTTTAAATTCTGCACTTGGGAAAGAGGACCTTAATCCCATCCAAAATTTATCTGCACCTTTATAAGAAATATCACTTATTCCCCCAGCATATTCTAAATTAACAGCTCTATCATATTCTTTTGGAATAACAGAGAAATCTGCAGACATAATACGAGTTAAAATATCAGAATAAAGTTGACCCCACTCATTATCATTCCCAGCACCTAAATAAGGGCCTTTTATTTCATTCTCATAAGAATATGGCTTTACACAATCTTCAGGACCACCTTCTATAGAAATCAGATCACGAGCAAAGTCCTTAGGATCCCAGTCTAATTGTTTAAGAATAGCTCCTTGATCTCTGATTAACCATTCATCATCAATTTTGTTATTTTTTGCATGGCAGTCGGCAATAATTCTGTAGTTCAGCCTCCTACCAGTAGGCTCCCCATAAATACCTTTTGTTAAATGAGTTACAGTTGAATGAATTCTATGGGAGCTAAGCATTCCTTTCTCGGGATTACCAGACCATATTACATCCTCTCCATATAAAGTTCTATCTGGAAATTCCGCAAGTGTAGAAATAGTTGCATCTATTACTTTTTGATTACCTACAACAACAGAACTTGGTGATCTAACTATAATGTCTTTATCATAATATTTATGTAATGAAGATATTTCTCTACCTTCCCAAATTTCTTTGGTTATACTTATTATATAATCTGGTAAATCTTTAAATTTTGGATCAAATCCCTTCATTTGCCTAACCTTTTGGTATAAGTGTAGATCCCCTAATTATAAGAGGGCCGTCTACAGTAATTTTCTGCGGTTTGATTTCTTCATGCTCAATTTTTTTTAATAATATATCTACAGTTTTTTGAACCATAGTATCAACTGGCTGTTGGACAGTTGTTAAATTAAAAGAAGACCAAGATGCTGCTGGAACATCATCATAACCAACTACAGATACATCTTCTGGAATTCTAAACCCTAACTCAAAACGTAATGTATCCATAACTGCAAATGCCATATGATCATTAGCAACAAAAACAGCATCTGGTGGATTTTTATAAAACATTTTTCTAGTTGCCTCTTTAGCCTCATCCATAACAAAATTACCAACTTTTCTGTTATAAAGTTTTGTACCATAATGTGATAATCCTGATATAAAACCTTTTTCACGATCCCTTTGTGTAGAAGCTCCTTCCCATCCTGCAATATATCCAATTTTTTTATGACCTAATGATAAAAGGAAATCGGCTATTTTCTTACCTCCTTTAATATTATCGGAGGTAACAGATGACATTTTTGAAACATCTTGAGATCTATTGAATAATACGATAGGAATCCCAGCACTTGTACACCTCTTTGTTAAGTTTGAAGACATAGATACAGAAGCTGTTATTATTCCATCAACTTGATAATCAAGAATTTCCTCAATTACTCCATCAATACTTTGCATATTTTTTCCAGCCATAAATATTAAAGCATGATAGCCTTTCGACTGTAATACATTTGATAGTTTTTCAATGGCCTCTGGATAAAATTGGTTCTCTAAATAAGCCACAACAATTCCTATCATTCTACTTTTACCCGATACCATTGCACGAGCCAAAACATTAGGACGGTATCCTAAATCATTAGCAACTTTTTTGACACGTTCTGTAGTACTTTTAGAAGCAGAGGCCCCGGGTGTAAAAACTCTACTTACAGCAGATTGAGAAACACCAGCTAATTTGGCTACTTCTGCAGAAGTTATTTTTGTATTACTCATCCAGCTGTCCAACCCCCATCAATCAATAAAGAGGATCCAGTAACTAGACTTGAAGCATCTGAAGCAAGATAAACAACAGCACCCATTATATCTTCTACCTTCCCTATTCTTCCAATTTTTATTTTTTCCTCTATCCATTTTCTTTTTTCTGGTACTTCAAATGTTTTTTTGGTCATATCTGTTAAAATGAAAGTAGGACATATAGTATTGACCCTAATATTGTGATTACCAAATTCAATTGCCATCGCTTTAGTAAAACCTTCAACTGCGTGTTTAGATGCACAGTAAACAGCTCTTTCCTGACCACCTACTAGCCCCATTTGTGAAGATATATTAATAAGTGAACCTTTTTTCTTTTCCAAAATTAAGTTTTTTGCAACTGCTTGTGTTAAGAAATATGCACCCCTTAAATTTGTATTCATAACTACATCAAAATCATGGAATACAGTATCTACAGAGGCAGAATGTTTTGCTATACCAGCAGAATTTACTAAAATGTCAAAGGTCTCTAATTTAGAAATAGTATCTGAAGTTTTTGTAATATCAGTAATATTTAACTCTAGAATTTTAACTTCAAATTCTTTTTTTTCCATTTGATGTGCTAATATTTCAAGCTTATCTTTTCTTCTTGCTGCTAGAGTAACTTTTGCCCCATGTTCAGCAAGTGCTACAGCACAAGCTGTTCCTATACCTGAAGAGGCACCTACTATTAAAGCTGTCCGCCCTTTCAACGAAAATGATGGCATTTTTGGTAATTGCATAATCTATTGATCCTCTAGACTGGGAAGTGATCCTAAATTCCTAGCTTTATTAAATTCATTTAATCTTTCAAAAACATTAATACCTACTTGATTAAAAACATCTAACAAATCTACTAGCACCCAATTCTCTCTTATTAAACCAGACTCTAATCGCCAAAAATCTAAGCTTTTTAACATAATCTCTTTATTTACTGGTGCAATTCCTAACCAACCATCATTGGTTAAATTCATCTTCATGTTTGGCCAACCAGTTTCACATACATATGGACCAGATGCAATCCAATGTGTTTCAGCAATCCAATTTGAATTAACATCAGAATTTTTATCTACAGTTCTATTTGGCATTCCCCTTAAAAAAGGAATTTGATGCCAATTTCTAAAACCTGAAACACCCCTACAAGCTCCAATCCCGGCTGGCCCATACCAATTAAATTTAGGGTGCCAATATTTATCCAAATTCATTATCTTGGGATCAGGATTTTCAGGATGTAGACACATGTCACTGAGCATATTTTTTATATGATCAATACTTTCTTTACCATCTCCATGATCATCTAAGCCGTCTAATGTCATTGGGGATGGGGTACATAAATAAGCTCCTAGCTGGGGAGACATAGGCCAGGAATTTGTTTGCATCATTAGTTCTGGGATATCCCAAATTATCTGCATTTCAACAATTTTATTTTCTTCCATACAGAAAAATTCATGATATCTCATATGAACTAAATGACCATTTGGTGGGATTTTCAAAAAAGGCTTAACGAAAGTTCCCATGTAGTTACCCATTGAACCAACCCATTTGTTACCCTCTGGGGTAGTTCCTGCTATAAGAATCATATCTCTTCTTTCTAAATCTGGAAGAGCACTTAATAAAGGCCTGTAAGCAGTATTAAAAAAACTTTCTGAACCATTCAGTATCCCAAAAGGGTGGCACATTTTTATATTTACACTATCACTGAAAAGCAATTCTAGTGACTTTTTAACATTATATTCATTAAAACTTCTCATAGAATTTAGTAATGGTTTTACAAACTCTTTAAGTCCAAAATCTTTCATACTTTTACTCAGCTGCACTACCAAATGGTATATTTTTTCCACCATAACGACGAACTCTTAAGTTACACTGCTCTGCATGTCCTACAAAACCTTCTAGCATGCAAAGTCTTGAACCATATTCTCCAATTTTAACAGCTGCATCGTCAGTTTTAATTTTTTGATAACTATGTGTTTTTAAAAACTTTCCTACCCATAGACCTCCAGTATATCTACCTGCTTTTTTTGTTGGTAAAGTGTGATTAGTCCCAATTACTTTATCACCATTGGCTACATTTGTCCTAGGGCCTAAAAAGAGCGCACCATATGAATGCATATTTTCTAAATACCATTCATCTCTTTCTGTCATAACTTGAACATGCTCATATGCCATTTCATTGGCTACAGATAGCATTTCTAAATGATCATCACAAAGAATAATGTCTCCATAATCTTCCCAACTAACCTTGGCTGTTTCTGAAGTGGGTAAAATTTTTAAAATTCTATCAATTTCATTTAAAGTATCTTGAGCCAATTTTTCAGAATTAGTAATTAAGCATGCAGGAGAGTTATAGCCATGTTCCGCTTGACCAAGAAGATCAGTTGCACACATTTCGCCGTCAACAGTTTTATCAGCTATTATCATAGTTTCTGTTGGTCCCGCAAATAGGTCAATACCTACTCTTCCAAATAATTGTCTTTTTGCCTCTGCCACAAATGCATTACCTGGACCAACTAACATATGAACGGGTTCTATTGTTTCAGTACCTAAAGCCATTGCAGCAACTGCTTGTATTCCTCCCAAAACATATATTTCATGTGCACCACCTAATTTCATAGCTGCTACGATTGCAGGATGAGGCTGACCATTAACTGGTGGCGCAGAGGCTATAATTCTTGGAACTCCTGCGACTGAAGCTGTTAATACAGACATATGAGCTGAAGCAACCATTGGAAACTTACCACCAGGTACGTAACACCCAACTGATTGAACAGGAATATTTTTGTGACCGAGAATAACACCAGGAAGTGTTTCTACTTCAATATCTTTTAAACTCTTAAGTTGTTCGTTAGCAAATTTACGTATTTGCTCTTGAGCAAACTTTATATCGTTCATTTCTCTAGTTGAAACTTTTTGTATAGCTGCTTCTATTTCACTTTCTGATAATGAAAAACTGTGTGGATTATATTTATCAAATTTTAAGGATAGTTCTCTTACAGCATTGTCACCTCTTTTTTCCACATCTTGAAGGGTAGCCTCAACCATCGTCTTAACTTTAATATCATCCTCTTTTTTTTGTATTTCTGGTTTGCTACTCTTTAATCTTCTTACTGACATTTTATTCCCTTTAAAATATTTTCATTCAAATTCATTACTCTCTTTAATTTCAATTTTTCCAACCACTATACATTTTAACCTTTGACTGCTCCTGCAGTTAATCCACTTACAATTTGTTTTTGGAAGAACATAACCAATAAGAAAAGGGGAATAGTTGTAGAAACAACGGCCGCTACTGCAAACATTATATTACCTTCCGTGTAAGTAGTTCCTAGAAAAGCTTCAATAGCGGGAACCATAGTTCGATTATTTTCAGATAAGAGCATAGAAGTAACAGCAAAGTCATTGTAAGCTAAAAGAAAAGAAAACAAACCTGTTGTGATGACTCCTGGCCACATTGCAGGAATAATAACAAACCGAAAAGCCTCAAATTGAGTACAACCATCCACTTTAGCACTTTCATCAAGTTCCTTTGGAATATTTTGGAAAAATGAATGTAACATCCAAAGAGTAAATGGTTGGTTAATCGCAACTAAAACTATTATTGTGGTAGGTAAAATTCCCCATATATTCCACTCAAAAAAGGGAAGCATATATCCAGCAACTAAAGTAATAGGAGGCATTGCTCTAAATATTAAAGCTATAACTAATAACCAAAAGGTATATTGATAACTTGATCTTGATAATGCATAACCTCCCAAAGTACCAATTGTTAAAGAAGTGCAAACAACAAAAAAACATATAATAAAAGTATTTAGTGCATTACGCCAAAAATAATTCTCAATCCATGCGCCTTCATAACCCCTGCCAGTAAAAGGTGTACCATATTCAGCTTTCGTTCTTTCACCAGTTAGAGCGTATGTCCAATCAGAAATAGAAAAAAAATCAAGTTCTACTTTGAAACTTCCCCATACAGTCCAAATAAATGGAAATGCTGCAATAATTAACCAGATTACAATAAATACATAAATTAAAACCTTAAGGCTAGTAGGTCTTTTTTCTAATTTAGTAGTCATTTCAGGTTTTCTCCCTAAAGTCTTGCCAAGTCCTAAGCAAAACTGGGAATAATAGTATCGATACTCCAATAATTGTTAATACAGATGAAGCTGCAGCAGAAGATAGTTGTCTTGTTTCACCACCCAAATCATTAAAAATAAACCAACTCAAACTTTGAGCATGGGCAGAAGCATTAAAACCTACAATTGGCTCAAAAACCCTAAAGTTATCCATTAATTGTATCAATGCAACAAAAGTTATGAGAGGAAATAAATGAGGAATAATAATATATCTTGTTTGCTGATATCGTGAAGCTCCATCAATTTTTGCAGCTTCAATTTGATCTTGAGGTAATGTTTGTAAACCAGCGTAAAAAATTACGAAGGCAAATGGAGCAGCATGCCATATACCATAAATTATAAGTGAAACCCACATTACCCCAGTCGAAGCTTTTAATGATAAGTTTGGATCAGACAAAATCCATTGTACAGCATTACCTAAAATACCTCTACTATCAATCATCCAGAATAAAACTAAAGCGCCTATTAATTGTGTAACAACGAAGGGCAGTAATGAGAAAAAAATAACAAGTCCTTTGAGTTTAGAATTAATAGCATTTACTGTTATAGCAATTAAGAAACCTAATATAATTACAAAAGGGGTTACTACAAAAGTAAATGTTAATGTAAATCCCATTGCCCTATAAAATGGTAAATTTGAAACTTTTTTGAAAATTTCATACAAAGAGTTAGAATTTATAAAAATTTCTTTAACCTCTGAGATTGCAAGATGTCCTCTATCAAAATAAATATCAAACCCAACAAATCGACCAAGTGGCTCTGCATTTCTAAGTGCCTTAGTTGCATCTTGATCCATAACCGTTTCAATAGTACATCCAACCAAAGGAGTACATGTTTCAACTTCTACTAAAACAGCAGGGTGAGGAGCATAAACTGACTGCAATAAAACGGATACTATTGGGAACGCAATAAAAAGTATCATTGCGCTCACAGTAGGAAATACAAACCAAAAAAAAGTTCTATGTCGCATAATTCCAAAAAATAAAAAAGGGGGCCTAATGGCCCCCAAAATTATTAATTAATAAAACCTTTTTCTTTGGCCGCTGTCATGTATGCTGCTTCTACGTCAGCTAAAGCCTGACTTGCACTTTCTTTCCCCTGCAAAAAGTCGGCTATCTCGTTACCAAGTGCCCCATGTAAAATACCCATATATGGTAACATAGGATATGGTGTTGTACTCATTTTTGCAGATTCAAAAACTCCAATAGCTGCATCTGTTGGTTCATAGCCTTCTATTAACCAAACTGCTTGAGTACGAATTTTTTGATCTTGCATCATATCAGGACGAATTCCATTCATCATTGCTATGAATGTTGCTTCTGCTTCTTCATCAGAAATATTTTTAGCAACTGTCCAACCATCCCACCATAAAGTAGACGCTGGAATTGATCCACCACCAACAGTCATTGGTCCAGCAATTGAATGATTATTTTTAACTGCATCAATAACACCATCTGCAGTAGTTTGTGAAGCTGCTCGTGATCCCCACATATTCAACAAAGCTATATTTCCAGCTCTATACTCTGCATTTGTAGCATTTGAGTCATGAGTTAAAAAATCAGGGTTCATATATTCTGAAAGAGCTTTCATCAAGTTAAGTGTTTTAATACCAGCTTCAGAGTTAACATTTGGTTGAGCCGTACCTGATTTAAAATGTGAGCCTCCATACCCCATGAAAATATTATTAAATTCTTGGCCCAAATTCCAGCCTGCAGCGTAGGCTCCACCAACTGGATTTTCCATTATGCCTTTTTCTCTAATTATTTTCGCAGCAGATAGCATTTCTTCATATGTTTTTGGTGGCTCAACACCAATTTCTTTAAGCACATCAGCCCGATACATAAGGTGTTGTGAATTAGCCATAAAAGCGACAGCCATTATGTTATCTCCAATTTTTATTAATTGGCTGGATTGAAGATCTTTACCATATTTAGCAACTAAATCATTAAGAGGACGTATTAAGTCTTCATTCATTAAGGGCACTATGGAAGAAGTAGAAATAATAGCTGACGTATATTCTGCTGGGTTTCCTTTCATTCCAGGCACTTGAATATCTTTATGTTCAGAAGTGAGATTGGAAGTAACCTCAGCTCCTTTACATTCTTGTGCCCCTGCTCCTACAGTTTGTATTGCAGGAAACTCATTTCCAATAATACTAACTCTAGCTGAAATTTCACAGCCAGCAAAAACTGGAATACTAAAGAATAAAGCAAATCCAAATATTGCCGGATAAAAAAGTTTTTTGATCATTTTTTTCTCCATATTTATAAAGTGCAAATTTAATTACACTGATTGACATCGCTAAAGCGAATTTTATTAAGAGTTTTTATACTCTTATACGTTCCCCTGTTTTTTTACTAAACAGGTGACATTTTTGAGCAGGAATTTTAATAGAAACTTTGTCTTCAATATTTGCTCTAAAATTTTTGTCTGCTTTTATACTAACAAGCGTTTTACCAATTTTAACTGTTACCATTGTCGCATCACCTAAAATCTCAAGTGTGAAGATTCGACTATTCAATTGACCTTTTTCTTTTGTCACCATTGCATCTTCTGCTCGGAAACCTAGTATAATTTCACTATCTTCAGTATTTAAGCCATTGATTATTATATTTTCAGATGTAAAAACTCCTTTATTAATTTTTCCATCTACAAGGTTCATGGCTGGAGATCCAATAAATCCTGCTACAAAGGAATTTGCCGGCATATCATAAATATCCGTTGGACTTCCCACTTGCTGAACAACACCTTGTTTCATCACAACAACTCTGTCTGCAAGTGTCATTGCTTCTACTTGATCATGAGTCACATAGATTGTAGTTATAGCTAATTCATGACTTAAATTCTTAATCTGAGCTCTTGTAGATACACGAAGTTTAGCATCTAAATTAGAAAGTGGTTCATCCATCAGAAAAACATTAGGCTCTCTAACAATAGCACGAGCTAAAGCAACTCTCTGCTTTTGTCCACCAGATAATTCTGCTGGTTTTCTATTAAGGAAATCTGATAATTCAACCATTTGGGCTGCTTTTTTTACCTTACTATCCTGAGTACTTTTATTTATTTTTCTAACTTTAAGAGGAAACCTGATATTATCATATACATTCATATTGGGGTATAGAGCATAACTCTGAAAGACCATAGAAATGTCTCTGTCCTTTGGTTCTAAATTGTTTACCAGTTTGCCATCAATAAATATCTCACCCTCTGATACATCCTCTAGACCAGCTATCATTCTCATAGTAGTAGTTTTGCCACATCCTGAGGGGCCAAGTAATACAAGAAATTCCTTATCAGCAATAGTTAAATTGAAATCTTTAACAGCAACAAAATTTCCCCAGCTTTTGCTAAGATTACGTAACTTAATTTCTGCCATTAGAAACCTATTGAATTTTTTGCATACGTATTCAATAATACAATTAAAAGAATAAACCTTTCAATATTTTTTTTAATAAAGAATGCAAGAAAGTTATGTTTAAATTTGATTTAATTGATAAATAAACGAATTGAGTACGAAATCACATTATATAATCAATTGTTTTTAAAGGTTTATTATGAATTTTCAATCTGAAAAAAAATTAGTACAAAAATTTTACAAAGAAATTGAAATGTCAGAAAATCAAGAAATACCATCAATTTTCAATGAGTATTGTTCTGACAAATTGTTATGGCGTGGTTTCCATCCTTTTAATATGATTCGTGGTTCAGAAGAGGTAAGCAAAACATTTTGGCAGCCCTTCCTTAAAAGTATTAAAAAATGTCAAAGAAGAGAAGATATCTTCCTTGCAGGCTTTAATGAAATTCAAGGACATGAGGGTATTTGGGTTATATCAATGGGACACTTAATGGGTCTTTTTGATGAAAACTGGTTAGGTATTCCAGCAACACATAAACTCATTATGCTCAGATATTGTGAATTCAATAAGATTGAAAATGAAAAAATCATCGAGACAGCAATGTTTTTTGATATTCCACATTTAATGGTTCAAGCAGGAATTAAACCTTTTACCTCTCAAACTGCAGCTCACCTTGTACAACCAGGACCTAGGACACATGATGGTTTGTTATTTGAAAAACAGAACGAAGAAGAAGGCAAAAAAACTAAAGAAGCTATTGAGTCTATGGTGAGTGATTTAAAAGATTGGAAAAGTTTTGATCAAAAATCCTTAAAAAATGAACTTAAACAAAGTTGGAACAATGATATGATTTGGTGGGGACCTGAAGGAATTGGAGCTACTTACACTATTGATAGATATGCCTCACAGCATTCTGGACCCTTTAGAGCAGGATTTAAGGATAGAAAATTCGTTGGACATATATGCCGTATTGCCGAAGGAAATTATGGAGGGTTTTTTGGTTGGCCAAATTTATCTCTTATTCCTAATGGAGGTTTTATGGGAATGCCATCAAGTCAAATACCTGGTGAGATGAGAGTAATAGATATGTATAGGAGAGAGGGAAAAAAATTATCAGAAAATTGGATTTTCATTGATCTTCTTCATTTTTGGAAGATGCAAGGAATTGATATATTGGAAAAAACATTAACAAAAGAACTTACCTAAAAAACTTTATTGGTTATTCAATAATTTTGAATTATTAATAGGTATGACTGGATTAAGATTATTTTCAAATATCATAATAGCTTTACTGGCAGTTTGGGCAAGTTATGCATATGTAAACTCAATAATAGGTAATACTATTATGTTTACATTAGTCTCCCCAAGTGAAGAAAATATTCCATATTAAAAGTTACAACAAGTAAGATTGTCAGTTTTTATTACTTTTGTATATTACTCACTTTTTCATTTTATAAAAGGAAGCGAGAAAATATATCCAATACACTTTTTAAAAACTTAATTACTTGCTTTAGCATTTACTGGTTTTATTACTTTGTTTCAATATCATGATACAAAATCAACTGACACTTGGCTTGTTTTATTCTTCACTATAAGTGCAGTAATTTTACAAATAGCTACAAGACGTTGGTTTAAAAAGTATTTTTGAAAAAAATAAAATAGTGATCAGAAAAAGATGATATATTTTTTTAATAATAAATTAAAATTTTAAAAATTTTTGTTGTTCAAAAAAGGAGATTTTTCATAATTCAATAGTTTTTCTTTTATAGACAGTCCCCAATGATATCCACCTAACATTCCAGACTTTCTTAAAACACGATGACAAGGTATCAACCAGCTAACCGGATTACAACCGATTGCAGTAGCTACTGCTCTTGTAGCTTTTGGAAGACCGATATTAGTAGAAATTTCAGAATATGATTTTGTGTGACCTTTTGGAATTTTTAAAAGCTCCTCCCACACCTTAAATTGAAACGATGAACCATTTAAATGCAAACATAATTCACCTGAACCTGAGAGAATAATTTTAGTGTATTGTTTGACTGCTTTATAGTTTTCAAAAAAGCTAGTATTTGGCCATCTTTTTTTCATATCCTGTAAAGCAAATTTCTGCCCAAATTCAGATGCAAATGCTAATCCGCATATACCCCTTTGATTTTTCATTATTAGAGTTCTACCAAAAGGAGTATCAAACAAACCAAAATCGATTTTGTCTACAGCCAATGTTTGATTATTTCTATTACTATCTATAAATTGAAAATTCGTATTAAAATTGTCATTTTTAATTTTTATTATCTTGTGAAAATTACTCATAATAATTGATGAATATTGATTTAATACTCTATACGCAAGGGCTCAATAAAAATTAATATGTCTATTTATTTATTTATTTAAATATTGATTTATTAAGTCCAACCTGAACCTGAAATACCAGGTAAAGGTCCTTCAGACCAAAATCTTGGAGTAAGAAGAGACATTGAAGCAATTTGGCGAAGAACTTGATCGTCACTTTCCAAAGAAACTGCCTCAACTGCTAATAATAGCTTTCCAGCATGGGTCTCTTCCCAAAACCATTTTCCCAGCATCTCAAAATCATCTATTTTATCTTTATAAATTCTAGTTTCTGTATAGACCGCGTTTAAATCCTCAACGACAAGTTTTAATAATGGAATCGCTGGTAATCCTTTTCTTGGGCTTTTTGGTTTATTCCCTTTAGCAAATTCAGAAATGTAAGGTACAAAATCAGAAATTTCTAACTCACTTGCTCCAACTGTTGTTCTCCCTAAGTATTGTAATGCTTTAAAATAATCAGGTAAAAGATTTGAAAGCTCCCTTTGTACTCGCTCTGCCAACTTATCAATATTTCCTAATTGATTTACTTTATAAACAAGACTTACAGGTAATGCATAACTCATCCTTCCTTCTCTAACTGGTATTATTTCTGAAAAATCATCAAGCACTGGTCCTGAAATTTTCTCTAATAAATCAAATGCCGTACGAATTACTTTTTTTTGGAATTCTTGATTGTTTGGTTTTCCAAGTGGGCGTCCCATGGGGAAATTTAACCACAATGCTCTTGGTGGCTTTATAATTTCTATATGCTCTTTAACAAAACCTACCAGTACGGTGGAAAAGCCTTGAGATTCAAAAATATGAGCAAGCCCGCACACGGCGCGCGTACAGAATGGTCAGACAGGCACAAGAAATACAGTATCAACTGCCTCTTTTTTCATTTCTGATGAAACTTCGAGTGCTGATTTTTCCATATCACGAGGATCTGCTGCTCCCATAAAGGTATAATGTTTTTCAGCAACAGAACCTATCTCGTTGTCTTTAGCCATTTCATTTAATCTATCTAAAGGTAATATTGTATTAAGGTCTAGTTGCCAAGCAGTTCTATCATACTCAACAGCAACATGTGTCATAACCAAATCACGATCATTTTTACCGATTACTCTGTGATCTCTTGCTAACCAGGAAAAGGGTCTGTCACCACGTTTAGAAACGGCTGCAGTTGAAATGACGGCAACTTTTCTAATATTTTTTGGTGATGGCTTAGTCCAGTAAAAGTTCTTGATATCTGGAGGTTCAAGCCTTTCTATAAAGCCACGCCCAACTGCAGGCATATCTCTTACTAAAACCACTTTATTTTTAAACTCCCATACTAGATGTTTCTTGGAACTAAATTATCAAATTCAAAATTTTAATCAACAAATTGTTTATATTGGCGGAAGGAGCGGGAGTCGAACCCACCAAACTCATGCGATGAGTTTCAACGGATTTGAAGTCCGTGCGCCCCACCGGGGAACGTTTACCTTCCTAGTAAATAGTAACAAAAAACAAAATAAAATCTACTTTTTCTAGATTTTTGAATCAAAATAATTTTAATCCTAAAAAGATTTTAGAATAACTCTTCCTTCTTCTAATCTTTTAGTAAAACCTTTCTTATCAAAATATTCTAAAATTTCTACTGATAAATTTCGAGTTATTCCAGTAATTTGAGAAAAATTTTTAATTGTAAATTTTTCAATATTATCATTTTTTATTGTCTCTTCAAAAAGAGAAACTATTTCATTAAAACAAGTTGATAGTATATATCTATTTTCATTAATTTTTATTAAATAACCAAAACTCGAAGCTTTTTTCAATGTGGGTTCTAGAACTTTTAAATCAATTCCAAGATCGGTGGAAATAGTTTTGACTTTTGGTGGTTGAAAACCATATTTTTTAAATTTTTTTTCTATATCATGCCACCATGATAAATTTTTTACATTTTGTGCAAAATGTTTGGGATAATAATATAAATTTTTATATCTTTTCAATTTTTGAGTTTTTACTGACTCGTTAATAATGTTTTGTATAACAAAATCAGGAACCTTTACTTTTAAAGTATTTGACAATGAAATAAGATCTGTACCATTGTTAAAATTATGATCTTGTTTTTTATATAATTCATCTAAAATCAATTTTTGTAAGTAAACCCAATTTTTTCTAAGAATTAACCATTTGTGGTGTTTATATAATTCAGCAACAACATCAATTGATCTTAATATATCCTGAAATTCGAAATTGGTTAAATTTCTAACCATTAGAAAATTTTCTAAATCTATTCCGCCTATATGATGAAGAAGTAGATTATTCAAAACAACTTTGGATGATTTTGAATCAATTAATTTTAATCTTTCTAAATTTAATTTACGAATGTTAGAGTTACTACTTTTTTTTCCAAACGGATCTATAATCGATCCACCCCCAAGAGTTCGTCTAGATGATACATCTCTAATCACAAATTTGTCACCAAAAACCGCATGCACAGGCTTGTCTGTTACTAATTGAACTAATTTTTTTTCCCCAGGATTTATTGATAAATTACCTAATATAGCTATACGACAAGTAACATTTCCTGAACCTAAATATAGATGCACAAGTGTCCAATGTATAAATCTTTTTGTTTCTTTTTTTAATATTGAGAGAACTGCATCTAAGCGAGAAGTCAAGAAAAAAACATTTTTTGATAGTATCCAATCTCCACGACAAATTTTTTCTATACTTATATTACGTCCAGTAATATTGAGTGCACAACGTTGTCCTTCTAATCCTATTTTACTTTTCTTACTTTGACTATGAATAGTTCTAATTTTCAAAGTATGTCCTGATGATGAGTGTATAACTTCATCTCCTATATTAACTTTGCCAGAAACTACTGTTCCAGTAACTACTATGCCAGCACCTTTAAGCAAAAATTTTCTATCGACAGATAGTCGGAAATTACCTTTTACTTCTCGGTATTGATATTTGACTGCAACTTCTTTCAAATAATTAATTAGATTATTTATTCCTTCTCTTGTTTTAATAGAGATTTGAAAAATCTTAGCTCTTGAGAAGTTGGTTTGGCTTAAAATTTCTTTAACAGAGCAAATAACATTAGATAATTTATCTTTCCCAACTTTATCAATTTTACTTAATACAACGGCACAATTTTTTACTTTAAGAAGTTGTAAAATTGATAAATGCTCCACAGTTTGCGGCATTGGTCCATCATCAGCAGCAATAACTAATAATCCAAAATCAATGCTGGAGTATCCTGCAAGCATATTATTTATAAATTTTTTATGTCCAGGGACATCTATAAAATTTAGAATTAGTCCATTTCCAAGATCATGATATGCAAAACCAAGGTCAATTGATATACCCCTAACTTTTTCATCTGGTAAACGATCCGAATTTATACCAGTAATTGCTTCGACCAATTTAGTTTTACCATGATCAATATGACCTGCAGTGGCAATTATCATTAGGTCAAAGATCCTCATCCAGTTTTAAAGACTGCAACGGTTTGATAAGATCAATATCTTTTTCTAGACATCTAAGGTCTAAAACGAAAGCTCCATCATTAATTCTTCCAATAACCGGAGTTGGAAGTTTTCGAAGCTTTCTAGCAAATTTCATTGGAAATAATCCATTAATTTTCTTAGTGTTTTGTTGGAAACAAATTCCAACACTAGGTATTGATAAATTAGGTAGGGCACCACTACCTATTTGACTAAAGCAATTTATAATTTTAACTTTCATTTTATGTCTGAAGAACGGCTCAATTTTTGAATAAATTCTTTCAGCTTGTTCTTTAATATCCTCTTTAGGTCGAGCAAGAAATCTAAGAGTTGGAATTTCTTTAATTGCTTTTTCAGGATTTTGGTAAATCTTCAGAATTGAATATAACGCTGCAATGGTGAATTTGTCACAACGCATTGCTCGCTTCATAGCATTTTTCTTTATTTTTTTTATAAGATCAGCTCGCCCAGCAATAATCCCACATTGGGGTCCACCCATTAGTTTGTCGCCACTAAATGTAACCAAGTCAACACCCAACTTAAGTTTATCATATGGTGTAGGCTCAAATTTCAAACCAATTTTTCTTAAATCAATAACTGTTCCACTTCCTAAATCTATGAGTAATGGTAAGTTTGTTTTTTTACTCAAACTTACTAAATCTTTTTCATCAACACTCTTGGTGTACCCATTTATTGTAAAATTACTCCAATAAGCCTTAAAGATTAACCCCGTTTTGGGTTTAATTGCGTCTTCATAATCACTAATATTTGTTCTGTTGGTTGTTCCTATTTCTTTTAAAATGCAGTTTGAGCTTTTCATTATATCAGGCAACCTAAAAGAACCACCTATTTCTATAAGTTCACCACGACTTATTATTACTTCTTTACGCCTAGCAATTGTATTTAAAACCAACATGACAGCTGCAGCATTATTATTTACTATTGTAACTGCTTCTGCCCCTAATAAGGAGCATAATTTACTTTCAATATGGTTTTCTCTATCCCTTCTCTTTCCAGTATGAATATCATATTCGATGTTATAACTTGATCCTAACACCTCTTCTATTTTTTTCAGTGCTATTTTTGGAAGTAAGGCTCTTCCAAAATTTGAATGTAATATTATTCCGCTAAGGTTTAATATTGGAATTAAAGAATCTTGAGTTTTTAAATTTATATTTTTTTTCAGAAGTTTGGTAATTTCTTCAATCGAAAATATCTTATTATTAATTTTGGTCTCTTTTTTCAAAGTATTCCTATAGTCAGCAAATATGGACCGGATAGTATTTACAACTATTTGTTGACCATACTGATCAATCAATTTTTGAACTTCTGGAAAATTTAGTATTTTGTGAACAGGAGGTATAAATGATAAATAAGATTTGAAAGTTTCAGACTTTTTCATAAATTTATATTTTTAAGATCATTTTAGGGAAAATTGTTTAAAAATTCCAGAATAATTTTTTGGATTAGGATAAGAATACCCCCCTAGTTTGCTAGTATTTTTTTTCATCCTTATCAAACCTTCTGCCAAAATAATTGATGATGAAACTCCTTCAATGACTGGAATAGAATACTTTTCTTCCAATTTTTCAGCAAAATCAGCCATTCCTGCGCAACCTAAAACAATTGCTTCAGCTTTATAGTAGTTAATGGATTTTTCTATTTCTTTCTCAATACTTGATGAAGCATTACTATCTTCATTCTCTAGATCTAAAACTGGAATGTTAACAGATGAAACGTTTACACAGATCCGATCAAACCCACGTTTTAAAAGGTTATTTTTAAGAATTGGAACGCTAGGTTCTAGTGTTGTTATAACAGAAAATGTACCGGCTAAGCATGAGGCAATATGATATGAAGAGTCACCTATCCCCAATACTGGTTTATTAGTTACAGTTCTAACAGCGTCTAAACCGGTATCATCAAAACATCCTATTATATATGCATCAGCCTCTTTATTAGAAAAAACCTCCTCTAAAATACCAGGAATGCAAAATACTTCATCATAATAACCTTCAATACTTTCTGGTCCATTTTTGGGATTAGTAGCTACTATAGTTGTACCATTAGATGCAACTTTATTTGCAACCATTTCTATTCTCTCGGTCATATTTTTTGTTGTGTTAGGATTAATTATACAAATTAACATATTTGTTACTTTCTTATTTAATTTTCCTATATCTGAGAATATAAACCAAGGATAAACAGAGACCTATTACAAGAAAAGAAATGCTAGTTGTAATAGTACCTAAAGCATAGATTATAGGAGTTGTGACTGTTGTTGTTAAACCTCGCAAATCAAGCGGTAAAGTATTTGTAGCACCCATTACTTGAGATGATCTTGCCAATTCATCATAAGATAATGTAAAACCAAAAAGTGCTATTCCAACTATGCTTGGTGCAATAATCGGAAAAACCACATACCAAAATGTCTGATATGAATTTGCACCCAAGTCCCTGGAAGCTTCTTCTAAGGATTTATCAAACCTATTAAAAATAGCAAACATAATCAATAATCCAAATGGAAGTGTCCAGGTTAATTGTGCACCGAATCCACTTGTATACATTCCCAAGGATGTTTGAAAAGTTTCCATTATTGATTCTATTTCTAGCGTTTCGCCTAAAGTAATTATTAAACTATCTATCAATCTAAATTCTAAAGCTACCCCCAAGGATAATACTATTGAAGGAACTATAAGGCTAGCAATTGTAGTATAAAATAGAAGATCAGATCCAAAAAATTTTTTTCTGAATGCTAATCCAGCAGATACTGAAAGTATAACTGTTAGAACCATAACAAAAATTCCTAAACCTATAGATCTTCTAAAAGATGCACCAATATCAACTAAACCAGAGCCTCTCCAAAGCTCTCCAAACCAATAAAAAGAAAACCCGTTTAAAGGGAAAGTTAATCCCCCTGAAGGGCCTTGAAAGCTCAATAAAATAATTGAAAATATGGGTCCATAAAGAAATATTACAAAAGAAACAAATATTGACAAAAATATAAGAAAACCTTTTGAGCCAATTTTATGCATTTAAAGCTCCTTCCTTATATCAATAAATTTTGTCATTACGATGATTATGAAAATCGTAATCAATAATAATATTACTGAATTTGCAGCCGCTCCTGGTAATTGAAGATAGTTCATTTCTGTATTAATTATTTTACCAATAGAGGCAAGTTGCTGACCACCCATGATTCCAATGGTCAGGAAATCACCCATTACAACTGTAATTACGAAAATAGAACCTATAATTATACCTGGTTTACATAAGGGTATTATAACGTTTATTATTATTTGAAATTGACTAGCACCTGAGTCATATGCAGCTTCGATTACTTCTTTATCAATCCTAAGCATAGAGTTGAAAATAGGTACTATCATAAATAATGTGTATAAGTGAACTAAAGCCAGAACTACTGAAAAACTTGAATAAAGCAACCACTCAACTGGTTCTTGAATAATACCAATTGAGATTAAAGTTTCATTCACTAATCCATTTCTTCCTAAAAGAGGTATCCAAGATACCATACGTATTACATTTGATGTCCAGAAAGGAATGGTACAAATTAAAAATAAAGTAATCTGTATTGGTAAAGAATTTACATAAAAAGCCAGAAAATAAGCTACACAAAAACCCAATAATAGTGTTATTAACCAAGTAAAAAAACAAAAGAAAAAAGTTGAAATATAAGTCTTAAATGTAAGGCAAAGTCCGTCTTCAAGAGTAAAACAACCCTGGAATATATAAAAATAATTGCCAAAAATAAAATCTGGTATTATCGAATACTCAGTATAATCCCAAAAACTTACTATTAGAGTTAATATGAGTGGTACAACAAAATATGCAATAAAAATGATAGCAAAAGGTATAGCTAGCCACGAAAGTTTAGGCTGAAAAATACTTATTTGTTTTTTCAATTCTATGTACTCTTTTGAAATTTAAAAAATCGGGCCATTAATTATTCTAACAGCCCGACTCAATTATTAAAATAGATAAAAATTAGGATGCTACCATTTCATTCCATTTACGAACCATATACTTATTCTCGTCCATAGTTGCATTCCAGCAAGCGACACCCCCCATTCTATCTTCATAAGAACCACCATCTCTTTTCTCTCCTGCAGATGCTAATTTAGCACCAGTTGGACTTAGGATATCTCCTTTAGCTGCTTTACCTTCCATCCAGAAGCCCCACTCATCCTCTGACATGTATTTTTTTGCAGTTGGAAGTACGGCTGAATAATATCCTTGACGATTAAGGTAAGCGCCAACCCATCCAGAAAGGTACCAATTCACAAATTCATAAACAGCATCAGCTGTTTTCCCTTTTGTTGTTTTTGGTAAAGCAAATCCAGCAGCCCAAGCACGATAACCCTCTTTTAATGGTTGGTAAACACAATCCTTACCTTGTGACTTTACAGCAGTAATTGCTGGTGACCACATAGATTGAATTACTACCTCACCCGAAGCCATAAGGTTAACACTTTCATTAAAATCAGTCCAAAATGCTCTGAATTGACCCGCTTTTTTAGCTTCTGTAAAAATTTTCATAGTTAGATCAATTTCGTCTTTTGTCATATTACCTTTATCAGGATATGTATATTCACCCATAGCCTCAACTACCATGGCCGCATCCATTATACCAATTGATGGAATATTTAGAGTTGCAGCTTTTCCTTTGAACTCTGGGTTTAATAATTCAGCCCATGAATTTATTGGTCTTCCAATTAAGTCTGGTCTAATACCAAGAGTATCGGCATTATAAATTGTCGGGATAAGAGTGGCATATTGAGTAACATCATTAGCAAATTTCTTACCTGTAGATCCTTCTAGATACATAACTTTTGATGGTGCAGTTCCTTGAAGTCCTACCTTCTTTCCAGATGGAGTTACACCTTTTGTAAAAATTGATGTCACATTATCCCATTCTTTGATTCTTTTAGTATCCATACCTAGAATATTTCCTGATGGTACTAACTTTGGAAGACTAAAATACTCCGTATCAACTAAATCAAAACTATTTGGTTGAGTTAACACTCTCTTAGTCACCTCATCTGTAGTTACAGCAATAAACTTAAGTTTTAGACCAGTATCTTCGAATAATTTCTTTTGTACTTCATCCCCCATACTCACAGCTGTGCCAAGATACCTTAAGGTAATTGGATCAGAAGAAATAACACTAGGCGCATATAAAGCAGTAATAGCAGCTGCCGAAGTCCCAGCACCTATTTGTAACATTTTTCTTCTAGAAATTGCTGATAAATTTTTGGATTTCATTTTTTCCTCCGTTGTTTTGATTAATGACACTCTAATAAAATAAATGACTTGATTTTAACCAGTTTTGTTTTTAGAAATATGGTCAAATTTGATAATAACAGTTAATAATGATTAAAAAAAGAGCAAAAAATTTGTTTTGCTAATAATTTAACTAGAAAGCTAAAGATCTTTTTTTAAGAAATACTTTATCTTTTGTTATAAAAATAGTTAATTAAAAAAAAACTTTAATAACGGTCTATAATGAAAAATGAGCTTGAATTAATAAATGTCAAAAAATCTTATGGTAACTTCGATGCAATTCATGGAATAAATTTAAAAATCAAAGAGGGCTCCTATTGTTGCCTACTTGGTCCTTCAGGTTGTGGAAAAACTTCATTACTTAGAATGATTGCTGGTCACGAAGAAATTAGTGAAGGTGAAATCTACCTTGGCTCTTTAAGATTAAACGAACTTCCTCCTTCAAAAAGGGGAACTTCAATGATGTTTCAAAGCTATGCATTATTCCCTCATTTAAAGGTAATAGATAATGTATCTTTTGCCTTAAAAATTATGGGAGTATCTCGAGAAAAGCGAAATAAAACTGCTTTGAAATACGTGGAGATGGTTAAGATGCAAGGATATGAAGATCGTTTTCCTGATCAACTATCTGGTGGTCAAAAACAAAGGATAGCACTTGCACGAGCTCTAATAACCAAGCCAAGTGTTTTACTTCTGGATGAACCTTTATCTGCGTTAGATCCTGCACTTAGAGTTTTGATGAGAACAGAACTGAAACAAATGCAAAGAGAGCTAAATATTACTTTTATCCATGTTACCCACTCTCAAGAGGAAGCACTTGCACTTGCATCAATTGCCGTAGTTATGAATGAAGGAAAAGTCGAGCAAGTTGATAACCCTTTAACTATATATAATAAACCTAAAAGCGCCTTTGTCTCAGAATTTGTAGGTGGTCATAATATTGTCTCAATAGGAAAAAAAATGTTTTCGTTAAGAACTGATAATATTTTATTAGAGCGTATCAGTAGCAAACCAAAAAATAATGCTGAAAAAATGAAGATTTCAGATATTGAGTTTCAAGGTAGTAGCGTAAAAATTATTTTAAATAACTCAAGATATAAGCTTTTTAATGTAACAATGAATGATTCAGATTTTTTTTCAAAAGATCTAAAAATAAGAGATGAAGTATTTTGTTCATGGAGTACGAGTAACTTAAATGAACTCCAGTAAATCTAAAATAATTATATAACTGATCCCCTAGCAGAAATACCACCGTCTATTGTTACGATAGTACCTGTGATATAACCTGCAAGTGGAGAAGCAAGAAAAGCACAAAGATCTGCAACTTCTTTGACAGTAGCTGGTCGTTTGCCAGGATAATGATCATAGAGTTCTTCCCATCTTGTTTCATCTCCCAGTATGTCAATTGCTTTACGTTTCATTATTTTTAACATTCTATCTGTAGCAACAGGTCCTGGATTTACCCCTATTATCCTAACACCATGATTGAGACTCCTTCCACCTAAAGCTTTTGTAAAAGACATAAGTGCTGCATTTCCAGTAGAACCCGCAAAATATGCTGCATCCCAGTTCTCTCCAGAATTTCCAATAACATTTATAATTACACCATCTCTCCCTTTTCGCTTTTTCCAAAATGCTCTCGATAAAGAGATATAACCAAATACTTTTAGATCAAAACCTTTTCGTATCGCCTCATCTGATACTTCTTCTATGTCACCTGCTGGTATATCACCTGCATTATTTATTAGTATATCATATTCACCTGCTGCAATATCCAATTCGTGCATAGACTTACTAGAGCTTAAATCAGCCTGATGCACTTTTGCTGAAATACCAAAACTACTTTTCAATTCGTTGCTCAAAACCTGCATTGCATTTCCATCTCGTGCAGCAAGATGTAAGTTACAACCTTCTGCAGCTAAAACCTTAGCTAATCCAGCACCTATTCCCTTTGATGCACCTGTAATTAATGCAGTTTTACCTTTTAGCTGCAAATCCATAATACAATCTCTCCTTTTAATTATACAATAATTAAAATACTGTACATTATTTAATAGATTTATTAAATGTTTGGCTAGCCCTTTTTTTTTAAATGTTGTACACAACTCAAATATAAAAAGTTTTTTCAAATATATCATTAAAAATATGAAATTATGAATGTTCAACAAGCTATTATAAAAAAAAACACACGTACGGAAATCCTATTATCTGAGATCGAAAATATGATAATTAATGGATCTATGATACCAGGTGAACGGTTAGATGAAATGATGTTAGCAAAAAAATATGGGGTATCGCGAACTCCTGTACGTGAAGCGATACGTGCTTTAACTGCAATTGGGTTAGTCCAAAATACTGGAAGGCAAGGCGCTGAAGTCGCACAGATATCAATATCAATGCTAATTGAGATGTTTGAACTGATGGCAGTTTTAGAAGGTATGTGTGCACAATTAGCAGCAAGACGTGCAACAGAGGAAGAACTCAAAGAAATGTATGCTACCCATAAATTACTCGAGAAAACCTTTAAAATTGGCACTCATAAAGAATTCTATGACGTAAATTTGAAATTTCATGATCAACTATATAATGCATCCCATACTCAGTATTTAGCAGAAGAAACTTTACGATTAAGAAGACGTCTTTCTCCATATAGAATGAGAGTAACTTTTCAACCTGGTCGTATGCGTGCAACACTTGGAGAACACTCAGAAATTTTAAAAGCTATCAAACACGGTAATAGTCAAAAAGCAAAAGATGCAGCAATATCTCACCTTCGACTTATAGGAAGTGACTTAGAGGATTTTATTGCTTCAGTTTCGTGCACATTGAAAAAGTAAATATTTACTAATTTAACTAACTATGGAAATTAAACAAAAAATACGGATAGGGATGCTTACACCATCTTCAAACTCTGTTGTTGAGCCTTGGTGCTATAAGATAATAGGTTCTATAGATAATCTTTCTGTCCATTTTGGTAGAGTTGAAGTACTCTGGATTGATGATAAAGAAGCTAGTATATCCCAATTTTATGATGAAAATATGATCAAAGGTTTTGATTTATTATCTCATGTAAAACCAATGGTTATTGGATGGAATGGTACTTCTGCATCTTGGCTAGGTTTAGAGCGAGATCGAGTTTTGATAGATGTAATAAAAAAAAGAACAGGCTGTCGAGTTGTTACATCTACATTATCAATCGTAAAGGCTCTAAGTCTATTAAATATAAATAAAATTGGGTTTGTAACTCCTTATGTTGATTCTATACAAAAAAAAATAATTAATAATTTTGAGTTAGAGCAACTTGAATGTGTTTCTGAACGACATTTCAACATGACTGATAATTTTAGCTTTGGAGAAATCTCTGAATCTAAAATATATAATGCAGTTGAAGATGTTATTTCAGAGGGCGCTGAAGCTGTAATCATTTTATGTACCAATTTAGCAGGTGCAGGTATTGTTAACACTTTAGAAAAAAGAACTGGTGTTCCTATATTAGATAGTGTGGTTTTAACAATATGGGGTGCGTTTAGATCAATCGGACTTAATACAAATCCTCTTGTAAAATGGTGTCCAGCCGTTTCAAAATTAAGAAAAAAATAATTTGCTTAAAATTTCAAAAAATGATTTCTTTTTAGGCTATATTAATAATATTTAATAAAATTAATAATTTAATGTTGTAAGAATATGCAATTAATTATAATTTGAATACATTAGATAAAATAAAGAATGCATTTTTGGGCCTTGCATTCATTTTTATACAGGCAATCATTCATCAACAGGCCCCATTATAATGGAGTTAAAAATGGTTTACTTAGTAAGAAAACTTCAGGCTACGGTTGCCTTCATTATCGGCTTTATTACAATAAGTTCAATAGCTTATGCAGATGATGTAATTACATTTGCAGAAGCTGATACTATAACCGGTGAAAGCTTAATAAATTTAATTGCTTTTGAGAGAGCAAAAGCTCGTGGAGTAAAAGCTGAAGCAATTTCTCTTCAGTCTGATGATCTAGTATTTCAGGCAGTTTTAAATGGACAAGTAGAAATAGGTGTAGGATCAGCTTACGCTGCGATGCAAACACTCGGTGCCGATGCACCAGTTAGAAATTTTTATCAACTAAAAAAACTTGGTTTTCTTTGTGTTGTTAACAAGGATAAAGTAAAGTCATGGCAAGATTTAGATGGGAAACCAATAACCATACATGCTCGAGGTTCAGGAACAGAAGCAATATCTTACTACATGGAAAAAGTTCATAACATTAAATTCTCTGAAATGAGTTTTGTTCCAGGTTCAGAAGTTCGTGGCGTTGCCTTAATGAAAGGAACAATTGACGCAACATTCTTAGATATTACCAATACAAGACTTGTGCTAGCAAAGCACCCAGAAAAATTTAAAATTTTAGACCTAGGAGATGTTGATGGATCTGATAGCCTTTTGTTTGCTAGATCAGATTTTTTAAAAGAGCGCGCTGGTGATATGCAAATTCTTCTTGAAGAACTAATGCGATCCGCCCGTGAAATTAATGCAGACCCAACTCTACCAGCTAGATTACGTGAAGAAATGGGTCTTCTTCCTGATTTGCCACAAGAACTTGTTGATGAAATTACACCATATTTCGAAACTGCAGTTAAGCAAGGAATGTTTGCTGAAGACGGTGGGGGTTTACCTGCTGCTCTTGGAGATTTTGACTTCCTAGTAGCATCTGGAGGACTAAAGGGTCCGGCATCTAATCTGAATCCAGATAATTTTTGGAACTTCCAACTTTTGGAAAAGGCCAGAGCAGCTTTAAACTAGAGTTTGGCTGAAAAATTTACTGTGGCAGAATATTCTGCCACAGCTTTTTTGATTTAAATAGGAGCCAACTTTTTGGAAAAATCTCATAAAGATTCCCAAGCATCAACTAGTTCTGAGGAAAATACTGTAAAGGTTGGTAGTAAAAATAATTTACTAGTATGGAGAGTATTTTCTTTTTTAGTAGTATTTTCAATTTGGGAATTAGTAGGAAGAGCAGATATAAGTATTGCTTTTCCTCCATTTAGTAAAGTTTTAGTCGCATTTGTAGAGATGGTTTTTTCTGGTGAATTCTTTGTTGCCTATGCAGATAGTTTACCTCCACTTCTTACAGGCCTTTTTATAACAATTATAGGAGGAGTTATTATAGGAATAAGTATTGGGTTAGTTAGAAGCGCTGAATGGTTTATTATGCCATTGCTTATAATCTTTCAAACTGCTCCTGTTTCTGCACTTATTCCTATGTTAACTTATATTTATGGAATTAGCGATACTTCAAAAATAGTTGCTATTGTAATTTTAGGTATGCCACTTGTTGCTCTTAATTCTTATAAAGGTATTCAAGCAACAAACCCATCACTATTGGAAATGTCAAAAAGTTTTCTTGCATCACGATTTGATACAATACTTTTTGTAATACTCCCATCTGCTCAAAAAATGATATTTGCCGGTCTCCGCCTAGGTATTTCAGGTGCTTTCATTGGTATTGTTCTTGCTGAACTACTTATTACACCAACGGGTATTGGAGATCTAATAACTTATAATAGATTTATTGCACGCTATGACAAAATGTTTGCTACCATTGTTTCAATACTAGCAATAGCTGGTTTGACTCTAAGTCTTATGCGTTTATTTGAAGATTGGCTCTTTCCATCAGAAAAAAATAGTTAAAAATATTTAGGAAAAAAGTTATGAAAAATGGTAATAATACAACTGAAATAATCTTAAATACTGAAGGTATTGGAGTAACTTATCAAGAGTCTATTATTGCCCTAAAAAATGTTTCTCTTAATATACCTGCAGCAAAACTCACTGCTATTTTAGGTCCAAGTGGGTGTGGAAAAACAACTTTGCTTAAAGTAATTGCAGGACTAATTGAACCTACTACAGGAACTATCAGAGTCCGTGGGAAAGAAATTGCTGGTCCTGGTCCTGATCGAGCACTTGTATTTCAAGACTTTGCTTTACTTCCATGGGCAACAGTTCTTCAAAATGTTGGGTTTGGTCTACGAGCTAGAGGAGTTTCCCAAAAGGAAAGAGAAGAAACTTCATTACACTATATAAAAGAAGTAGGACTTATAGGATTTGAAGATAAATATCCTCATCAGCTATCAGGTGGTATGAGACAAAGGACTGGCCTTGCTCGTGCGCTTACAGTTAATTCAGATATACTTTTAATGGATGAACCATTTTCCGCTGTTGATGAACAGATGAGAAGAAAGCTACAAGAGGATTTACTAAATCTATTAAAAATAGAAAGTAAGACTGTAATTTTTGTAACTCACTCAATTGAAGAGGCTGTATACCTTGCTGATCAAGTTGTTATTCTCTCAGGTAGGCCTGGCTCTATTGCAGATATTGTCTATCCGGAAATTGATAGGCAAGGCGAAATTGATTTAATAAGACGTCAACCTAGGTATATGGAACTTGTTGATGAGATTTGGAGTAGTTTAAAGAGATATGTTGAATAGTGATCCTAGAAAAAAAAGACCTGTAATGAATTTTTTTTCGTTTAGTAGACTTATGCGAAGATCCCCGTTTTGGTCATTAATCTTTTGGGCAATGGTGTGGGAATTAGTTGGACAAATGGGCTGGATGACACTTCTCCCCCCTTTATCAGAAATCTGGTTTTCATTTGCAGAAATGTTTGAGCAAACTGCTTTTTGGGATGCATTTGCAATGACTGCCAGAACATTTAGCATCGGTCTTGGTCTTTCAATTGCTGTTGGAATACCGGTGGGAATTTTAATGGGGATTAGCAATAGAGCTGATAAAATTTTATCACTGTGGGTAAACCTATTTCTTTCGGCACCAATAACTGCCGTGATACCTGCTTTGATGCCGATATTGGGCATTGGTGATGCAACTGTTATTGCTACTGTTATTCTATTTTCAATATGGGTTGTGATAATTGATACTCAGGCTGGAGTAACACATGTAAAGGATTCATTAGTAGAAATGGGAAGGATCTTTGGCTGTTCACGTTGGAAAATCATTTTCTGGATTGTAATTCCATCTGCTATGCCTGAAATCATTACCGGCATTCGTCTTTCTGTAGTAAGAGCTGTAAAAGGTGTAATTGTAGGACAAATTGTAATTGCACTAATTGGATTTGGTGGTCTGTTCAATACCTACCTTTCTTACTTTTTAATGGAACGATTTTGGGGATTAATAATTGTCGTATTCATTATGTCATTTACTATCATTGGCTTAGTTGAGATGCTAGAAAGACGAATAGCTTTTTATGCAAGAACAAGGTAATAATAGTGATCATAAAATGTTATTATTTATAAAAAAAATCAGGCTACTTTTCGAAAAAAAAATTGATCTTATACTTATTGTTTGATCTAAATCTAAATATTATTAGTTTTTATTTTTTTATAGATTTTTTCAAAAACTAGTTTCCAGTTTTTTATTTTGGTATTTCTAAATAATACAGCATTCTCATACCAGGGAGTATCTGATCTATTTAACATCCATCTCCAATCAGGTATTTTGTTTAGGAGTATCCAAGTTTTTTTTCCCAGAGCACCACTTAAGTGAGCTATTGATGTATCACACGTTATAATTAAATCACAATTAACTATAATTGCAGCAGTATCTACAAAGGCATCACCATCATTGTCTATCTCACCATTAAAAGACTTTATAGAGAAATCTATATTATTGAGATCTTCCTCACTTTCTCCCTTTTGAAGACTGATAAGTTGTACATTTGGTAGTTCTGCAATTTTTTTTAAGTTATTTAACTCAAAGGACTTATCATCATTACTTCCGCGCCAATTAATACCAATTTTAAACTTTTGGCTATCTAACCTCTTATTCCAATAAGTGATCTTTTTTTCATTTGCAAAAATATACCTTTGCTGAAAAGGAATATTTGTAATGTCTGCACCCAAAAGAAAAGGAAGACTTAAAAGAGGAGTTTCAAAATCAATTTCTTTATAGTTTGGATAATTTGAGATTAGATTAATATCTATTTTTATTGTTGAAAGAAGTTTATGTAAATCTTCTCGTACCTTAAAAGTAACTTTTGCTCCTCTTTCTTTAAGTAAAATTAAGTACCTAGAAAATTGGAGTATATCCCCAAAACCTTGTTCGTCGTATACAAAAAAATGTTTTCCTTTTAAGGACTTTTTCCCATCCCAAATCAAATTTTCTTTTGGTGGCTTACATATAAATTCTTTACTATAGAATCTATTTTCATACATTTTAAATCCTATTTTTAGAAAACCCTTTCTAAGATTTGCACATCCATAATTTAACAAAGTTTCAGCATTATTTGGATGAATCTTTAAAGCTTTTTCATAGGAATCCATCGCTCCATCTAATTCACCAAGTTTTTGTAATACATTACCCATATTATGGTGAGTTAAATAGTTAATCGGATCATATTTTAATGAGTTTTTATAGTAATTAAGAGCCTTTACAAATTCCTTTTTCTCTTCAAAGATGGATCCTATATTATTATAAGTTTCTGAACACGAAGGATTTTTTTTTAAAAATTTTTTATAAAACTGAATAGCTAAGTTATAATCTTCCCCTTTTTGTTTTATATATCCAAGATATTTAAAAGCACTAAAAAATTTTGGATTTATTTGTAATGCTTTTTGAAAGTTTTGGTAGGCCGTTTGAAGATCACCTTTTTCTATATAAGCGTTTCCCATCAAATAATAGGCTAAATAATTATTTTCATTTGTTTTACATTCTTGAGAATAATAATAAATTGCCTTTTCAAAATTTTTAATTTTTTGATATAAAGTTCCCAGATTGAAAAAGGTATCTAAATAAATTGACTTAATCTTAAGGACCTCATTAAAATGAAAAATTGAAGATGAAAATCTATTTATTTTCTTAAAAATTACTCCAAGATTATAGTGTGTACCTATGTGATTAAAATCTTTTTTTAATAGTAATCTATAAACATTTATAGCCTTTTTATCTTGTGCATTTTCATTTAAAACATTTGCTAAATTAAACATAGCATCAATATAATTTGGGTTTAGTGATATTGCTTTTTTGTAATTTTCAATTGCACGATCAAAAGAGTTTTGTTCATGAAATAATAATCCTAAGTTAAAATATGAAACAGCAAAATTTGGTTCAATATTAATAGCTTTAGAATAACAATCAAATGCTAGTTTATTATTATTTAATTTATTGTAAGTTATTCCCAAAATGTTGTATAACTTATGTGAAGGAGGATTTTTTTCTAAATATTTATTTGAGCAAAAAATAACCTTCTTAAATTTTCCATTATTATATAAATTTATAATTTGCTCTAGAAAATCTTCTAAAGTTTTGTTACTTTCAATGTCAAATTCGGAGGCAAACATTAAATTACACGCTGTACTGAGTGTACGATTTTTCTTCAATAAGTTCAGAACCAAAACTTTTATTAATCATCCTTTTAATTTTAGCTCTTTCATCGTTTTTATAATAAACCATTCTGGCAAGAGAAATGAATTTTTTATCAAACTTTTTTTCTTTTTCCTTTTCTCTCAACTGATCCTCTATATCCCAAAGAGATTGATTGATTTTTGATAGTTTAGTTTCAAAATTTTTTAAATTAGTATTAATTAACATTGTTTCATTTAGAATATGTTCTAATTTCTCTAGTTCTAATTTAATATTTTTTTGAGCTTCATTCGAATTAATTTTATTAGATTTTATTCTTAAAATTGTAATTTTATCAATTAACTCCCCTAAGGAAATTGGTACTTTTAGATTTCTCATTTGCATAATTAATCCTATTCATCCAATAAATCTTATAGATTTTAAATAATTTAAATTATTATTTAATTAATTTTTATTAATAAAATGCAATTTCTGTGCTAATTTATAGACTTTAATAACATTATTTAATAGCTCTTAAATTTATATTAATCTGTTTAATAACGTTATTATTATAAAGCATCATTTTTTCTAATTCTTGATCATTTAGTTCACCAATATTTCTTTTAGATACTATATTTTCATCTAATAAATATTCATATTTCTCAATATTAAAATTTACATCATGAATTAAACCTAAAGGTGAATTAGCAGCTCCAATTTTTTGCCAATCTCTATTAAGTTTTTGATCAAAAAGACTTAATCCAAGAACAGTTATTGGACGAACATGTGTTGGATCTGATAGAAAATCCTCATGTCTTGGATGTGGTACATTTATTATGATTAGGGCGTTATTTGTGCAAATTCTGTAAAGCTCTTTAATTATATTTATAAATGTATCAGGTTGTTGACCTATATGCTCTAGAACATGTGATAACAGAATTTCATTTACGCTATCATTTTTAAATGGATAAGGAAACTTTTCTAAATCATGTGTTACATCACATTTATAATAGTTAAATTTATCGAGATTGATATATCCTTTTAGTAATTTATTCCCACATCCCAAATTAAGTTTCATAAATAGAATCCTCCTAGATAAATCTATTATCATTCTAACAAATTTCTTGATTAAATTTTTCAAATATTTTGAATAATTCAATAAATTAAAAAACCTCGCAATAATTATACCAATCATGCTTTAACAATTTTATATTTCAAATTTAGATTAAGAAGATTGTAGGTATAAAAAATGCTCAATCTAAATTAATCAAGCAACTAACGATAACAATAGATAAAAAAAGTGCTTACTGAGGTTAGAAATAGATGAAAATCTTTAGTTTTTAAATAAGGAGTTTACACTAACTTTTGGACTACACAAATTATTAGTCTGGATAGGTTATTTAGAAATAAACTACATTTCATATTATAAAATATAAATTCATAAAACCTTTATAGAGACTTTGAAAATTAAAAATAATTACTCAGGTTCATTAAAAGACTCTTCAAAAGCCTTCATAATAGGATAAGTAAAGTATGAAATTAAAGGCCTTTTCCCAACCATTATATCTGCTGATGCCAGCATACCTTGAGATAAAACAAAATCGGAAGGCATTTTTGATGCCTCCAAACTTTCTACTTTGACCCTTCCACGGTAAAATACGCCTTTATCACCAGATAAAGACTCGTTAAATGTATCATTTGAGAAGTATATAAGCTCTCCATCGAGCCCCCCAAACTCCTGAAATGGCATCGAATCCAGCTTAATTGAAACTTGCATGCCTATTTTTATATCTGAAATTTGTTTGGGATCTATATCAATTTCTAAAAATAAAGGTTGATTAGATTGAACAAGAGTAACTATAGGTTCTCCCTCACTTACTATACCACCACTCGATACAGCAGGAATATCCAAAACAATTCCTTCTGCTGGTGAACGCACAATTATATTATCGACAAGCCGTGATAATTTAATCTGCTCTTGTTTTAATTGTATTAATTGTTCATCTTTATCAGTAATCTCACTAATCAAATTTGAAGTCCAATTTGCAATAAATGCCTGCTTATCAGCCGTTTGTGTTATTATTTCTGACTCTAGTTTTGAAATAGAAGTTTGAGAGTTAAATTGAGATTTTTCAGCATTTAATAAAGTATCCTTAGCTGATAAATAATCAAGTTTAAGATTTGCAATTGACTTTTCCGTATTGTATTTTGATTTTTCTGCTTTAAGTAATGCATCTTGTGCAGTTTGAAATTGTAATAAGGTCCCAACCTTCTTTTCGTATAGGTCTTTACGTACGTCAGCAAGTTGAGATTTAATTTGTATCTGCTTATCATCAATCTTTATCACTATATCTTTTTGCATAGTGTACAGCTCTTCTTTTACCAAAGCTAACTCAGCTTTAATCATTGTTTGTTTTTTTGCTATATCTAAAAGCTGCTTTGAGGATTCATATTCTTTTATAGTTTTATTTAATTTTGCATCTAAAGATTTAATTTTCTGAGAATATTCTGTAACCTTTTTTATCAAGGTACTTTTGTAAAGCTCACTAAATGTTATTCTTTCTCGCTGAAAATTTAACTTATTTGTAATGTCATCATAAAGTGCGTCAAAATTAAAATTCTCTGTAAACATCTGTATGTTATTTACTAGAAATTCTTCCATATAAAGACTGATAAGCGCCTGAACTATATTATCTATTTTTTCTTCGTTCTGTTTCAGATTTACCTGAACCATAGTGTCGTCAAGATATGCAATTATTTGATCTTTTGATACCGTGTCACCACGCTCTACTTCTACACTTTTAACAACTGAACTTGCACTAGCTTCAACAATTATATTAGGTGTTGCAGTTAAAAACTCACCTCTTGCAGATATTGTAGTATCTACCTGACTTAATGAAGCATATAGAACACTTCCAAGCAAAAATGTGAGCAATGCAGCCACTAAAATTAAGATCGGCTTTGATGGTTTTCTCTCATATATTGCATCTGTATCATCTATCTCAAAATCTTTTGTATTTTTATCCAATACAGTCACTTCTGAATCTAAATGAGTACTATGTACTTCCGCACGCTCATATTTAGCTACTAGTTGATTTGAAGACCTTAAATTTTCAGAGATATTTTTCATAATACGGATAGCAGCCTCTGGATTTTTACTTAAATAACTACTAAACGCAGCAGCTGTTACTTCAGTAACAACAGAACTTTCTTTTGCCCTAGCACCTGCACTTCTAGGGTTTCCATCAATTAATGCCATCTCACCAAAAATAGTAGGGGGAGTAAGCTCAGCTAAAACTTGTACTCCAGAGGCACTGTTTTTAACTATCTCCACTACACCAGACTTTATTACATAAGCATAAGCAGCGCTTTCTCCTTCACGGAAAATATATTCGCCATTTGTATAAGCTTTATCAGACATATTTTTTTTCTTTGTACATTAATACCTAAGTCCTAAATTGCAGATAATTTTCTGTCCATAGCCCACAATTCACTATATAACTTACATTTTTTTAAAAGAAATTCATGAGTTCCATATCCCACAACTTTTCCTTTTTCAAAAACTATTATTTGCTCAAATTCCCTAGTGGAACGGATGTCATGCGTTGCCATTATTACTGTTTTTTGATTAGCAATACGGTCAAAATTTTCAAAAAATCCAACTTGGGTCGCTTTATCAAAATTTGCTAATGCCTCATCTAGCAGTAGTATACGAGGCCAGGCCATTAGACCTCTTGCCAAGGCTAATGTCACACGATCACCTTGAGATAAGGGCATACCAAATTGATTAATTTCAGTTGAGATACCATTTGGTAATTCTTCAAGTACTTTTTTAAGACCCGAAATTTCTAATATCTCTTCAAATTCCCTTTCACTAATATTTGGTTGTATCTTTCGTAAATTCTCTTCAATTGTTGCTCCAAAAAAAATGGGATTCCCATCAATTAAAGTATTTTGGCTACGATAATTTTCTAAACTTAAATACCGAATATTTTGACCATCAATCTCCATAGAACCTGTATTAGGTTTAAGAAAGCCTTGACACAAACGTAAGAAAGTGGTTTTTCCAGCACCTGATGGACCTACTATAGCTACTTTAGTACCAGCTGGAATTTTCAAAGTTAAGCCGTCAAGAGCATTAGTGTTTTCAAATTTTACCACCACCTCTTTACAAACGACTTCTCCTTTTATAACAATTTCGTTACCTCTTCCTACTCTCTCATTAGGACCATTCCAACTTGTACCAACCGCATCCAAAGTTGATCTGAAACTACCTAATTCGTGAAAAAATGTAAAAAGTGCAGTGACTGGAGAAACTAGTCTTCCACCTAACATATTACAAGAAATGACAGCACCTGCGGAAAGACCAGCGTTCAAAACTAATAGAATACCTGTCGTAATTAACGCAATTGTCATTAGTTGGGTAAGAGTATTATTAATATTAGTTATAACCATATTAGTAATTTGGCCTTTTACACTCTGGCGAATACTGCTAGAAGATGCTTTCCTCCAATCTCTTCTTTGTGAGGCCTCAAGTGTAAAAGCTTTAACAGTTTCTATACCAGCAATGCTTGATTGGATCATTCGTCTTTTATGTGCTTCTATAGGACCAGAAATTTTTGTCTCTTCTTTTTGTCGCCATTTTCCAAAAAGAGAAATAGCTCCTATTGTTGTTGCAAAAAGTACCACTACTAGAGCTAATAATGGACTGTAACCAAATAAGACTGGAAGAAAAACAAGAATCTTGGTTGCATCAAAAATGGTAGTTAAGACCTGTTGAGAAATAAAACTTTTTATTTTTGTAGAAGCTTGCAGAATATTTTCAAATTCAGAATTAGGTGTAGTTTGAAAAGTTGTAGCTGGTAGTGCCGTTACTTTATCAAAAATATCACCTGACAATCTAGCTTCTATTGAAGTAGAAATAAAATTTATCACATAATCACGGACATAGCTCAATATACCGCTGAATATTAGTGCCGAACAAACACCAATTATTAAGATATAAAGAGTCGAAACTGCTCCATAATTCAAAACTTTATCAAGTGATATTTGAATAAATACAATTGGTGCTAGACCTAAAATGTGGGTGATGATAGCAGCAATTAATGTCAGAGCAAGCAATCCTTTAAAACGATAAAACTCAGGTATAAACCAAGTCCAGTCAAACATACGGTCCTGTGATGAAATTCCTGTCTCCTTAGAAATTAGGTAGATTGAACCTGCCCAGTTTTGTTTAAATGTCTTATCATCCTCAATTGAAATTTTGTTAGCTGGATCTAATGGATCCATTGATTGAACTTCTGTTAAACCTTCACTATTTTTACCACTGCTGATAATTATTTTTACTGTTCCGTCCCTCATCATTGCTAAACAAGGAAAATAATATGGTCGAGATAAGAAGGTTTTAAATTTTGGTTTAAGTCTTTGAAGTTTTATACTTTGCTCGCCCAGTGAGTTCTTTAGCTCTCGCTCTGATACTATTTGTCCCCTAGATATTTTTTGTTCCAACTGCTCAGCTGTAATTCTAATACCAAACTGTTGAGATAGCGCTATAGCGCCCAAAGACAATGATCTCAATGTTTTTGAGTTCATCTTAAATACCTTTTATAGAAGAATTCTTTAACTGAAGATTCTCGCGCATGCATATCAGCTCTTCCAAAAACTTTAATAAAGTTTATGTGTTGATTTGTTAAAAGATAATTCTGAAAACTATACTCCCTCATAGCGAATACTTCAAATTGTTATTATTACAACATCAAGAAATATTCGCTCTTTCAGTAATACCCCATTAACCTAGAAAAGATTTTTTAGTACCAATCTAAGAATTCTAAGCCAATGAGGATGAATCATCTTCAGTTGAACCTTTATCATCCTCAGTTTCCACTGCTTCAGCTCCAGTTGTAGTAGCATCATCACTCGATACACCAGCACCACCTTGAACTTGACCTGCAGACAGTGCTGAATCTAGAGCATCAGCAGAACTACCCATTGATGATGGTTCACCATCTACAGGCGGTGGTTTCAGAGCATCATCTAATGCTCCCAATCCACCATCGCTAACTTCACTAAAAGCATCTTGTGCTTCTTGGGGCATGTTCTGCATCATCTCAGGACTCATGTTAGACATCGCTTCAGGGGGCATATTTTCTACCATTTCAGGACTCATACCCGCCATTGCTTCTGGAGGCATATTCGCCATCATATCAGCATCCATACCCGCCATCGCTTCCGGGGGCATATTTGCCATCATATCAGCATCCATACCCGCCATCGCTTCTGGGGGCATATTCGCCATCATATCAGCATCCATACCCTCCATCGCTTCCGGGGGCATATTCGCCATCATCTCAGGACTCATGACCGACATCACATCTGGGGGCATATTCGCCATCATATCAGCATCCATACCCGCCATCGCTTCTGGAGGCAGATTCGCCATCATATCAGCATCCATACCCTGCATCGCTTCTGGAGGCATATTCGCCATCATCTCAGGACTAACACCCGCCATCGCTTCCGGGGGCATCATCTCAACCAACTGAGCACTCATGCCCTCCATCGCTTCTGGTGGAACCATTTGTACCATGTCAGCAGTTATACCCATCATAGCTTCTGGTGGCATCATCCCAACCATATCAGCAGTTACACCTTGCATCGCCTCTGGTGGCATCATCTCCATCATCGGTTTATCCATACCCTGCATCGCTTCAGGGGGCATCATTTGCATCATCGATGCATCCATCCCTCCCATCGCTTCCGGGGGCATCATTTGCATCATCGATGCATCCATCCCTCCCATCGCTTCCGGGGGCATCATTTGCAACATCGGCGCATCCATCCCTTCCATCGCTTCAGGGGGCATCATTTGCATCATCGGTGCATCCATCCCTCCCATCGCTTCCGGGGGCATCATTTGCATCATCGACGCATCCATCCCTCCCATCGCTTCAGGGGGCGTATGTGTCATGTGATCTGCACTAAAACCAACCATGGCATCTGGCGGCATATGTGTCATGTGGCCCGAATTACTCCCTTCCATACTTGGTGGTGGCATTTCCTTCATATCACCAGCAGTAACACCACTCATGGCTTCTGGTGGTAAACTTTGCATAGTTTCTGGATTCATTGACGCAGGTTCAATTGGTCCATTTGGTCCGTTAATAGCCATAGTTCACTCTCCATTCTTAAGTATTTATGTCAAAAAAAAATAATACCATACTTTATAATAACTATATTATAAATTTACCCAGGGTCAATAAATTCAGAAAAAAAATCTATATTTTATTTGATATAATATTTACATATCTATTTTTTGACTTATGGAATTGAGTTCATACATCAAAACGGAGTTCAACGAAGTAATAATTAAATGGGTTATCTTTTGAAAGATAACAAACAAATATTTCAATGTGAAAGAAGTTTAGTAGATAACGAAACCTCTTAAATCACTGTTTTTCTATAGAAAAAAGTAATTAATTCTTTATTAGTGAATGATCAAAATGATACATTTCTTTACAAAGACAAAAATATAAATCTTTTTAATAAAATTGTTTGGTAATAAAAAAATAAAACTTTAATAAATGAAAATATATTAAGATTTAAACTTATCCCTAACCTTCATAATCTCAAGGAAGATCTGACTCGAAATCTGATTCGCAACTGTATCGCTTACTAAGTTAATCTGCCGTAAAGCTGCACCGAAACTTTTGGACCATAATGCTTTTCCACCAGGTGCTTTTAAAATCACATCAATTGTAAAATTAGGTCCACTTACTGAAACTGTACCAATCAGTTGGTAATCGTTTTCACTTGGGTTCTTTTGAACAGTAGAATCTATCCAATCTTTTTGATTGAGGTATTTCTCTAAGTCATGTGTAACATCTTCGCAAAATCCACCTACAACTTCGGACGTACTTACAAAAGGTTTTATTGAAATCAAAGGTTTTGCATTCTCTCGTGTCATACCTTTTGACCCTATATTTAATCTACCAGTACTCCAAACTTCCACTGGCGTACTTATATTTTTCAGAGTTTGTTTCCCACAATTATTAAATGTCTTTGCTTGATTTTCATCCAAACATAAGTAGGTAGATGCTGAAATAGCCACCTCTCCGTTTTCAGCGATGGACTCTAGTCGGGCTGCTATATTAACAGTATCACCATAAACATCAGGTGGTGGACCTTCTTCATGTTCAACATCACCAAGATGTATTCCAACTCTAAGGCTCATTTTCCCTTGTTGTTTTGATATAGTCTGCCAAGCCATAGCACAATTAACAGCATTTGAAGCACTTTTGAATTCAATCAACCAACCGTCACCTAAAGATTTAATCATAGTGCCACCATACTTAGCCAAAGTAGGGGCAATTGTTTCTTTCTGGAATGCTCTAATGAGATTTAAAGTCCCAATTTCATCACTTGCCATCATTTTTGAATATCCTACAACATCTGCAAGAAATATTACACCTAGACTACGCATATTTTAACTCCAATTATTTCACAGTAGATTAAAAATCTTTATTACAGTTTGCATTTAGGAAAAAATGTAATTTAATTTATTGTATGAACATTAAAAGAAGCCGTCAATGAATAATACTTCTATTATAAAATGACATATAGAAAGCTATTTTGCTATGGCTGAAAATTCTTGTTTTAAAATAATAAATTACATCATAATTGCTATGTTCTAGTGGCCTAATCTTCTGCTTATAGCTAATGAATAAATCTCTGATCAATTAAGTTGCATGCGTGGGTGTGCCTTAGATAGTGCAATTCTCTATGTTCTAACTCAGCTTCTTCTATTTTTTATGAGTCTTCTTTATTAAACATTTTGGTGTTTGTATGTTTTTTTTTTGGCTCGTCTCGTTTACGTTATCACTTATGGTTTGAATATTATCGGCGTAAGGTCTGTAAGTTGGATTGCAAGTTTGTTAAGCATCCTATATATGTATTGGTTCGCAATGTCGATCAGCTAACTTTTTAGAAACAGAAAATAATCTTATTTTATAATAGAGGGCTTTATGGACGCTATAGATCAGCTGATCAGTTTTAATAGAACGACTGGTTTACTTCAATCCGTAGCTGGTAGAAATGCCTGGGATCAGGAGACAATGATGCCATCTAAGAGTGGCAATTCTCGAGCAATGGAGATGGGTGCACTTGAGGAAGTTATTCACGATAGAAAGAAAAATTCAAAAATCAGAAAGTTATTGGAAGAAGCCGAACCTAAAACAACTTTTCAAAAAAGAGCATACACACTAATAAAAAGAGACTTTGACAGAGCGGTAGCTATACCGAGCGAACTCGCGTCTGATTTGGCTGCAACTACATCCTTAGCTCAAATGGCCTGGCAAAAGGCTAGACAAAATAATGATTTTTCTGAGTTTTCACCTCACTTAAAGAAGGTAATTGATTTAAAGAGAGAAGAGGCATCCCTTTTATCTCCAAATGGAGATTTATACGATGGGTTAATAAATGATTACGAATTTGGAATGACAAAAAAAGAGACTACTAGTATTTTTGAAAAAATGAAGCCAAGACTTATAGATTTGCGGCAGAGAATAAGTGAAACAAAGCTTTCTAAACCCGTATTAGAAGGCGACTTTACTACGGAAAAGCAATTAAAACTCGCCCATGAAATAGCGAAGACATTTTTCTATGATTTTGATAGAGGAAGGATTGATACTGTATCGCATCCTTTTTGTTCAGGTCGAGGAGATGATGTGCGAATTACTACCCGAGTAGATAGTAAGGACCCATTTAACTGTTTATACAGTACTATTCACGAAGTGGGGCACGCATGCTATGAGCAAAACGTATCTTCAGACTTTTTACACTCACCTCTCGGCTCTGGCGTATCTCTAGGTATTCACGAGAGCCAGTCTAGGATATTTGAGAACCAAATAGGAAGATCTAGGCAATTCACAAAGTGGCTGTTCAAAAAAATGAAAAGCTATTTTGGAGAATTTGGTATTAGAGATGAGGAAGAATTCTACCGTTTGGTTAATAAGGTTGAAACCGGTTTTATTAGAACCGAAGCAGACGAAGTTCACTACAATCTACATATTATGCTTCGCTTTGAGCTCGAAGTGGAGGTGATTGGAAAAAATTTGGAAGTTCCTGATTTGCCCGAAGCCTGGAATGCAAAATTCAAGGATTATTTTGGTCGTGATGTAGAAAAATTCTCTGATGGCATTCTCCAGGACGTTCATTGGTCAATCGGCGCATTTGGATATTTTCCAACCTACACTTTAGGTAACTTAAATGCCGGTTGTTTATTTGAAAAGATGCGAAAAGATATCCCTAGTCTTGCAGACAGATTTGAGAAAGGTGACGTGTCATTAGCAACCACTTGGTTAACAGAGAACATACATCAGCATGGAAGCCTATACGAACCTGCTGACTTAATCAAAAAAGCTACAGGAAAGGACTTTACTCCTGAGCCATTTTTAAATTATTTAGACGAAAAATTTTCTGATATATACGAGATCTAATCTCTAAAATTTATAAATTGTAGAGGAAGAGGTAAATCTAGCTTTTTTGCTAACGAAATAACTTCCTGAAGACTATCTTTCTTTTGCCCTGAAACCCTAAGCTCATTACCTTGTATTTTTACCTGTACTTTTAACTTACTCTGCTTGACAGAAGAAATAATTTTCTTTGATGTGTCTTGTTCAATTGAAGATGGTAAACCTATAACACGTGCAGTAGTTGTTCAATCTGGTGCAAAGCTTGGTGAAAGAGAAGAAGAAATCTATCTTTGGATCAAAGAAAATAATGTATTATCTTGACATATTAAGAGAGATTCTAACAAAATTAAGATTACTATTTTTTAATATACTTCATCAATAAATTTAAATTGGAAAATTTATGACCATCAAATTACCCAAACTTGATCTTATTTATTTTAAAATGAGAGCATTCACTGAAGCAATCCAGATGCAGTTATGCTATGGAAAAATTCCCTATAACTATCACTTTCCTTGGGACTATTTTGACAAACCATGGCATGAAGTAAAAAAGGAAGAAGGTTTTGGTCAACTTCCACTACTGGTTATAAATGATGAGAAAAGAGTATGGCAAAGTGGATCAATAATGCGCTATACGGCGACACTAGCCAAAACCCTTCCTGAAAACTTAGAAGAAAGAGGTATTGTAGATGCCATTTTTGAGTCTAGCCAAGAATTGTTCCAACCACTTAACGCAACTATTAATTTTAGAGTGGGAGAGGATTATGAAGTTTTTAAGAAATCAATATTAGATGATTTTAGACCTAGATTATTTTACTTCAACAAATTTTTGGAAAATGATCAATCTGGTCCTTTTTTTTTAGGAAAATCGCCATATTATTGTGACTTTGGAACATATCATCAGTTTTCACTAATTAGAGTTTTGGATAATACAATTTTTGATGACTTCTCGTCGGTAAAACTGTTCATGACTGCGGTTGAGAATTTAAAAGCGATATCAGAGTATATTTCCTCTAGACCAGAATTAATAGGTGTTGGTAGAGAACCAAAGCTTTTAATAGGTGGAAAAGCAGTTTCTACTGGAATAAAGCCGGATTAAAATTTACAGTAGACTTGAATAAGATGATTCAATGATAAAAATTAAAGAGACTGATAATTTAAATCATCAGAACTTCTGAAGTACTTTATTTAAATGGCTGGGGTGGCTGGATTCGAACCAGCGGTACACGATACCAAAAACCGTTGCCTTACCACTTGGCTACACCCCATCCGTACCTTTTTTTATTAGCTTTCATTTTCCTGTGCAAGTGGAAAAGTGTGTTTAGTTGCCCAAAAGTTGCCCAAACTCTGTAATTTTTCTATAAAGATGTCACACATGTCATGCATGTCACCCACCCCTAAGACATCTCCTTTAGGGCACTCCAAAAACCATAGCCTATTGCAAGTGCTACTGCTCACACATTTTGTTTGAAATGGTAAGAAATTCGGATCTTTTCATCGTATTAGATTTAAGTCACTATACAAAAATGGAAATCAAAATAAAAGATGCTTTACAAAAAGCTATTAATTTACATAAGTTAGGTAAAATTCATGAGGCTGATTGCATTTACACAGCTATTTTGAAAGCCCAACCAAATCATTCAGATGCCAATCATAATATGGGTGTACTTGGTGTCAGTATTGGTAAAGTTAAAGAAGCCCTCCCTTTTTTTCAGAAAGCACTACAATCTAATCCCAAGATTGATCAGTATTGGTTGAGCTATATTAATTCTTTAATTAAGCTAGAGATGATAAGTGAAGCAGAAAAATTAGTTATAAAAGCTAAGGAAAGCGGAGATAATACTCTCATAAAAAAGCTAGTAAAAATTTTAGATGGAGCTCTGAATAATCAAATTTCTAAGAATAAGGTATCTCAAGAAGATATTACTTATGAAATTAATAATATAATGGATTTATTTAATACAGGACATAAAAAAGAAGCCTTAAATATTAATTTAGATTTATTAAAAAAATTCCCTAATTCAGCACCTTTATATAACTCAATAGGAGTGATTTATGCAGGGCAAAACCAATTGGATTATGCTTTGAATAGTTATAAAAAAGCATTAAATATTAACCCTGAATTTGCCCCCGCTTATACTAACCTTGGTAATCTTTTATGTTTAAGCGGAGATTTGGATGGAGGTATTGAACAATTCAAAAAAGCTCTAAAAATTCTACCAAGCTCAGAAGTCATTTATTTTAATTTAGCAAACGTACAATTTCAAAATAATGACTTAGACAGTTCGATTAAGAATTATTTAAAAGCAATCAAGCTCAAACCTAGATTTGCTGAAGCATATCTAAATTTAGCAAATGTTTTTAATAAAATTGGAGAATTTGATAAAGCTATAGAAAACTTTCAAAATACTATTAATTCCAATCCTAATTATGTACAAGCTTATATTAATTTAGCTTATATTTTAATGCAAAAACAAGAATTGGATGAATCACTTAAATATTTAAAAAAAGCCGTTGAAATTGAACCTAATTCAGCTGAAGCTAATAATGGTTTAGGGAATTATTTTAAGAATGTTAAAAAAACAAAAATTGCCATAGAATACTTTAAAAAAGTCCTTGATATTAATCCTAACCATGAACAAGCAAACATGAATATGGGCAATATTCAGAGAGACCTTGGAGATACAGATAAAGCTCTTTTTTATTATAATAAATCTTTAAAGATAAATCCTGATAATTCTATATCATTACATATGGTAAATGCTTTAACTGGCCAAAAAATACCTGATGCACCACCTAGAGATTATGTTGAAAAATTATTTGACCAAAGTGCAAAATCTTTTGAGGAATTACTTGTAAACAAACTTGAATATAAAGTCCCAAAAATTGTCTATGAAATGATCATAAATCAAAATAAACAAAATTTGTCTCTTGGATCTGTTTTAGATATGGGTTGTGGTACTGGATTAATGGGGTTAGAGCTTAAAAAAAAATGTAACTTTATGATGGGGATTGATTTATCAAAGTTAATGATTGAACAAGCTAAAGAAAAAAAAGTTTATGACAAGCTTAGATATATAGATATAGTTGAATATCTATCTACTGAAAACCTTGATTTTGACCTATTTATTGCTACTGACGTTTTTATATATATAGGAGAGCTATCACAAGTTTTTAATCTAATAAAATTGAGGAATAAAAGAAAAGGTCAATTAGCTTTTTCTGTTGAAGAATGTGATACAAAAAGGTTTTTTCTTGAAAAATCTGGTAGATATTCTCATTCTAAGAACTATATAAAAGAACTTTGTAGTAAATTTGATTACGAAATTTTAAATTATAAGAAAATCAAGCTGCGAAGAGAAAGAGACAAATACTTAACTGGGGCTTTATATGTATTAGGTTTTTAGTATTTGCATATCTAATACTATTGTAATTGCATTAATAAATTAAGTATTTGCTCATAGTTACCCAAAAGATTTTTAAATTGAGTTATTCTTTTTATAAAAATGTCACACATATCACCCACCCCTAAGACATATCCTTGGGCACCCCAAAAACCAAAGCCTATTATTAGCAAGTGTTACTGCTCACACATTTTGGTTTGGTAAGGTAAACATCTCTAATCTTCACAAATAAGATATTTCATGTAATATTATTCTGATGAAAATGGGGTTTTAGGTTTACCTTCTTCAATAATTCTTTCAAAAGATGGATATGATATAGGACGTTTAATTGGACCAATTGATTGGTCAAAAAACAATTTAATAGCTTCAAAGCTTATCAAAACTGAAGTTTCTAATAAAATAGTTGATGCTTTTGAATTGTATTTTAAGGTTAAGATGTAGAGACAGTGATATGGTCTTTCTGGCACCAGAACTGATACATTCTAGCAAATACTTTTGGATTGGTACGTTCATAAGATTGCCATTTATCCAAGTCATAGGGATCTTCTTTATTTTTATTGGTTTGCTTAAAGTGTGAAACTATTTTGCTAGATTCAAAACCACAGAATTTAAGGCCCAACTTATCCAGATGATCTTTTATTAATGGAATAGTGAACCTGTGTTCTTGTACATGGAAAAGAAGGTCTTTTAGGGTACTCAAACTGTAAAAATCAGAAGAATTAATAATTTGCTCATAATACGCTTTATCTGATTCTATTATCATATCTCGAAAAGACCTCATTTCTGTATCATTTGATCCAATGCCTGTTTGTCTTATTTCCTCTCTAATTTTGACAATATTTTGTCTGGCTAATTCACTATATAAACCGATCTTCATAAGGCCCCCTGGCTTCAGGCAATCTGTAAGTACTTTCCACCCTTTCATTGGGTTATCCATATGATGCAAAACACCCACACTCTCAATGATATCAAATTGTTTGTTGAGCTTACCTAAGTCTAAGATATCAGCCTGCATATAGTCTATGTTTTCAATATGAATCTCTTCAGTTTTGCGTTTTGCATAAGCTAAGCTTGATAGGCTAAGATCAATAGCTAAGACTTTTGAAGATTTAAATCTTGCTGCAGTAGTAATTGAATGCTGTCCTGTTCCACAGCCAGCGATTAAGATATTTGGGTTTTTAACTTCATTAATTTTTTCACAGTGGAGTTTTAGTTGTAATTCTTCAACTACTTTTGAGATAGGTGCAGGTTCTAAGTTTAAACCCAAGTTCACCCATCTAGGATAGGGGCTTTCCTCGTACTGATCCCTTACGTTTGAGGATACTTTATTACTGATTTCCTCAAGTATTGGAAGATTTAGTTTTAGCTTTTTTTCCTGATTTGGTTCTTCAACCTGCCGTGTGAATACTTCTTGAATTTGATTAGTAACTATTAATGACTGACACCAATCATACTTATGAAGTGCCTTGTAAGAGGCTAGTATTAATATGGCCGATGGACTTGGTTGTTCATCATTAGAGAGTAATTCTTTTATTTGCTTCTCTAAGACGTTAATGGCTTTTTCTTCATTTTTTCTTTGACTATAGACGTATTCATTGGTGAAGCACTGTAGTGCTAAAGCAGATTGGAATCTAAGTAATTCAGGTGATGCTTCTTTGAAGGATGAAAGGTTATCAAGGACACTAGTTCTAAGTTTTTTGAACAGATTTTCAAGTTCTAAATCAGGAAGTGGACAAACACTCATCAGCTTTCGTAACAAGGGAAGTTTATCTAATTCTGAAATAACATCTAGAGGGTCTTGAATTACCTTGTCATCACTAACTAATTGCAACTGTTTCTGCAAACTAGGCTCAAACTTCAATAGACTGATAGCTGCAGCAGCGATAAACTTGGGTTGAGCATACATTTTTTTATCAAGCAAAGAACTGATTGTATTTTGAAGACCTCTATTTGGCTTTTTAAAGGTGATGTTTGTAAGAGCATTACCTATGTTGCTAAAGGCCTCAGTATAATCAGGCTTGAGTGAGATAGCTTTGTTGTAAGCTTCTATGGCTTCTTCCAGTTTACCCATTTCTGCTAAAACAATACCCATGTTGTAGCATGCATCAGAAAAAACAGGCTTGAGTGAGAGAGCTTTGTTGAAAGCTTCTATTGCTTTGCCTAGCTTCCCTTGATCTAACAGAGCAGTGCCCATGTTATTATAGGCTTCATGATGATTGGGCTTAATTGAGATAGCTTTTTTGTAAGACTCTATAGCTTCTTCCAACTTGCCCTGATCTTGTAGAGTAACGCCCATGTTGTAACAAGCCTCAGCATAATCAGGTCTGATTGAGATAGCTTTGTTATATGCCTCTATAGCTTGCTTGTAT